>RDYF01000126.1 GCA_004293285.1 Verrucomicrobiota bacterium
CCCTCTGCTACGGTTTCTTCTGAAAAAAGCAAGCTTCTCGCTCTCTACGCCAAAGACGCCAAAATCCCCGGCTTCCGCCCTGGCAAAGCTCCTATCGCCGTTGTCGAAAAACGCTATTCCAAGGAAATCACCGAGGAAATGCAGTCGCGCTTGATCAATCAATCGTTCCAAGAATCGCTGAAAAAGGAAGCGCTGAAAGTTCTCGATTTCGGCAATCCGGAAAATCTGCAACTGAAGGAGGACGGCTCTTTTTCGTTCCATAGCACGCTCACTCTCGCTCCCACCATCGAACTTCCCGAGTACAAGGGCATCGCCGTGGAAGCTCCCAGCGCGGAAGTTTCGGAGGAGGAAATCAACCAACAACTCGAAGAACTGCGCTTGCGCTTTGCTGATTTCGATACGGTCGAAGGCAAGGCTGTCGCCAAGGATGACATCGCTGTGGTCGATTTTTCCGCAACTTTCGAAGGCAAGCCACTCGATGAAGCTTTCGGTCGCGCGCTCGGCTACATCGGCGGTCGCGAAGGTTTCTGGTTGAAGATTGCCGAGGAATCGTTCTTGCCTGGTTTTGCTCCTTTGCTCGAAGGCATGAATGTCGGCGAAACCAAGGAAATTTCCTACACCGTGCCCGCCGATTTCACCATCGAGGATCTGCAAGGAAAAACGCTGGTCTATCAAGTCACCGTGAAGGAAATCAAGCAGCAGAAACTGCCCGAGCTGAATGACGAGTTCGCCACGAAGCTGATGGGACCCGACAAAACGGTCGCCGATCTCCGTCAGACGATCCAAGAAGGCATGACGGCGAATAAGAAAAAATCGATCGATGACGCGAAGATCAATCAAATCATCGCTCACTTTGATCAATCGGTGGAGTTTGACATCCCTGAGTCTCTGCTGGCAGCCGAAACCCAAAATCAAGCCGACGCCTTGGTGCAGAGCGCCGCTCAATCGGGCATGAAAAATGACGAGATCGCCGCGCAACGCGAAGCCTTGTTGGAAACGGCAGCCGCTCAAGCGAAGACGAACATTAAAACGAATTTCATCCTCCAAGAAATTGCCGAGAAGGAAAGCATCGTCGTCAATGACCAGGAGCTTGTTCAACACCTGCTCGCCATTGCCCAACGTCGTCAAGAGGACCCGAGCAAGTTCATCAAGCAATTGCAGTCCGGCGGCCAACTGCCCGGCATCCGCAATTCGCTGCTGATCAATAAAGCCCTTGATTTCCTCTTGGAACACGCTTCTGTAACGGAGGTAGCACCTACCCCATCCGAATCATGAACTCATTCCCTACTTCGATGATGCCTAAGAACAATTACTACGTGCCCGTAGTCATTGAACAGGACGGCCGTGGCGAACGCTCGTTCGACATCTACTCGCGCTTGCTCAAGGATCGCATCATTTTCATCGGCACTGGCATCGATGACTTTGTCGCGAACTCGGTCATCGCTCAGTTGCTGTTCTTGCAAATGCAGGACCCGAAAAAGGACATCCACATTTACATCAACTCCCCCGGCGGATCGGTGACGGCGGGTCTTGCGATCTATGACACCATGCAGTTCATGACCTGCGATGTGAACACGTATTGCATCGGCATCTGCGCTTCGATGGGATCGGTTCTTCTCACCGCCGGCACGAAGGGCAAACGTTTTGCTCTGCCGAACTCGCACGTGATGATTCACCAAGTCTCCGGCGGCGCCCAAGGCACTGCTTCGGATGTCGAGCGCACCATCGGCTTCATGTTCAACCTGAAAAAACGCCTCAATGGCGTGCTGGCTCACCACACCGGCAAAACGGTGGAGGAGATCGAGCGCGATTCCGATCGCGACAATTACATGTCCGCCGAGGAATCGGTCGCCTATGGATTGGTCGATAAAGTTCTCACTCGTCGTGAGCTGCCCGACGCCAAGGCGTAATCGACTCTCTCACGGAACATTTCATCGCCGCAGACGCCGCCAAAGCTCTGCGGCGATTTCTTTTCACAAAAATGCATTTTTTTCACATTGTTGGATTGACATTTTACCAAAATTCCCTACTCTCCGCCCCCCGACCGCTTCTTACGGTATCCTTTTTTCGAACATCACTTAACTTAGACCAGCTATGAGCCCTACTTATCGTCCTTCCAAGCGCACCCGTAAGCAACAGCACGGCTTCCGTGCCCGCATGGCTACCAAAGGTGGTCGCGCCATCCTCAGCCGTCGTCGTCAAAAAGGCCGTAAGCGCCTGATCGGCAAAGGTGCAGAAGTGGCATTCAAACGCCACACGCAACAACACACTTCAAACTAATTGAGGTCCCGCCCCGCTGATGCGACTTCCTCGGAAGCACACCATGAAAGAGCGGGCTGACTTTCAAAAGGTCCGCGAGACCGGCCGCTCGAAAGCGGGCCGGTTTCTCGTTTTAAGCACCCTGGAAGATGCTTCTCTCCCCCATTTCAAGATTGCCTTCATCACCACCAAAAAGGTCGGAAAAGCTCATGACCGCAATCTCATCCGTCGCCGATTCCGCAGCATCATCCAAGCTCACTGGCATCGCATCGCTCAGCCGCTTCGTTTTGTGGTCATCATCGCCCGCTACAATACTCTCCAGGCTTCCTATGCCGATCTCGAAAAGGATTGGCTCAAGCTCGCTGAGAAAATGGGCCTCTTGACCCCTACTCCTAAGCCGACACCATGATCCATGCTCTCACGCCTCGCCACGCATTTGATCCGTCTGCTCATCGGCTTTTACCAAAAGCTGCTCAGCCCGCTGCTCAAAGCAGCATTCGGCACTCAGGGCACTTGCCGATTTCATCCCACTTGCTCGCATTATTTCTTGCAAGCTGTGGAAATTCATGGACCCTTGCGCGGGTCATGGCTCGGCATCAAACGCCTCCTTCGTTGTCACCCGTGGGGCGGCTTTGGCGATGACCCCGTGCCACCTTGCTCTCACCATTCTCCTCGCTAATCTCTCACTTTTTCCATTATGTACGATAAAAAAACATGGGTCGTTGTCTCTACGCAGCAAAAAGCGCGCATCGCTCTGGAGGAGAAACAGAAGCAAGAAGCCTTCTTGCAGCAAACACAAGCCGCTACCACACCCGCTGAGACCACGACTGCTCCCTCGCCCACCACGACAGCTCCCACACCAGCGGTGGCGGAATCTTTGGTGAATCTCGAAACCCCGGAGGTATCGTTTGTCCTCACCAACCTCGGCGGCGGCATCAAGTATGCAGCCCTCAAAAATGAATTTGAAATCGGTAACGAAAAGAAGCCGATTCATATCAATGCGGAACAACTCAATCCCGTCGGCGCTCTCACTCGCGGTGTGAATTCTTTTGATTCGCTGCTCTACACCTATCGCGCCGATCTCTCGGAAGCAGGTAAATCTGCCGTGTTTCTGGCGAAAAGCCCAGAAGGCTTACTGATCAAAAAAATCTACAGCATCAAAGCCGACCTCAAGCAACCAGGTGCCGCTTTTTTGTTAGACTTCGATCTCGTAATTGAAAATGCCAATGAAGCTTCGGTGCCTCTGCAACAGTGGTCCTTGGCGCTTGGCTCGACGGGCCCAATTCATGCGAAGGAATGGCCGAATCAAACGACGTATTTTTTCCACGATCAAGGCAGCTATGAATACGTGGAAGTCACGGAATTCAAGGGCGGCTTTTTTGGCAGCGACAAGGCATCGGACGACCGCGCGTTGAAGAGTGTAGAACTCGCCGGTGTCTGCGATCAGTTTTTTACCATCGCTCTCCGCAGCAAGCAGCCTTTTGTCAGCAATCTGCTCGCTTCTCCTTATGACATCCCTTTCGCCGACCTGAAGGAGCCCCTACAGGGCGTGAGCGCTCATCTGCGACTGCCCTCCGAGTCTCTCGCAAAGGGCGATCAAAAGAAGATGAGCTTTGAAATCTACATGGGCCCGAAAAACAATCACATGCTGCGCAAAATGGGCGAAATGTGGGGCAATATCATGAACTATGGCTGGTTCTCGCCGATTAGCCGACTCCTCAACTGGACGCTTCACTGGATCCATCAAGTCATTTCTCGCATCTCGGATACCTGGTCTTGGGGCATCTCGATCGTGCTTCTCACGCTCTGCGTGCGCATTGCCATTTGGCCGCTTTACAATAAGTCGAATCGCTCGATGAAGCGTATGGCGAAGCTGAAACCGGAAATGGATAAGCTGAAGGAAAAATATCCAAATGACCCGAATAAGCTGAATCAAGAAGTGATGAAACTCTACAAGAAGTATGGCGTCAATCCCATCGGCGGTTGCCTTCCCATGCTGCTGCAAATCCCCATTTTCTTCGGCTTTTACCGCATGCTGCAATACGCGGTCGAACTCCGCCACGAGCCGTTTTTGTGGTGGGTGCAAGACCTTTCCCAGCCCGATACCATCGGCCACATCATGGGCTTCCCGATCAATTTGCTGCCCATCATCATGACCTTGTCGAGCTTTGCTCAAATGGCGATGATGCCGAAAAATGGCGATAAGATGCAGCAACGCTTGATGATGTTCATGCCTTTCATGTTCCTCATTTTCTGCTATTCGTTTGCCTCGGCTCTCGCTCTCTACTGGACGACTCAAAACATTTTTACGATTTTCCAAACTTGGATCACTTCGAAGCTCCCTGAACCGGAGTTGAAGGAGAAGTCGGTGGACTCATCGAAGCCGAAGAAAAAGTCGTTCATGGAGCGCATGATCGAAAAACAAGAGGAGCTGCAACGCGCTCAGGCCGCTCGTCAGCAAGGTGGCAATGCTCCGATGCGCGATGTCACTCCTAGCAAAAAACGTCCACCCAAAACGGGCGGTTGATCTTCCTGCCATGCAGCTTTCTTTTCTCACTTACACGGGCGGCATCGCGGAAACGAATGGGTATTTTCTGCCCAGCCCTGACGGTGGCATTTTGATCGATGCCCCCGAGGGCGTCTGCGATTGGCTCGCTGCTCAAGGCCTGCGACCTAGCCACTTGCTGCTGACTCATCAGCACTTTGATCACGTGATGGATGCGGCAGCACTGCAAGCACGCGGCACGAAGATTTGCGCTTTTGCGAATTATGACTCGGCGCTTACACTGGAGCATGTCACTCGCTCGTGGGGCATGCCGGATGTGAAGGCTTTTGTCGTCGATGAATTGCTCGATCCCCAGAACGCTTTCACGATGGCAGGTCGCTCTTTTGAACTCGCCCATGTGCCCGGACATGCCCCGGATTCTCTCACGTTTTTTGATGCCGAACATGGCTGGCTGTTTTCAGGCGACACGCTGTTTCAGCAATCGATCGGTCGCACGGACATCCCCAACCACGGCAATCATGCTCAGCTTTTGCGTGGGATCAAAAAACACCTCCTTACTCTTCCCGGCGACACCAAGGTATTTCCCGGTCATGGACCCTCGACGACGATTGCTCATGAAGCTCGCTCGAATCCTTACTTGCGCTAAGTCATGAAATGCTTGCTCATCGCACTATTCTCGATCACGTCCATGCTTCACTCTTCTCCTCTTCCCAGCATTCCACTGTATGAGGGCAAGGCTCCCGCAGCACGAGGTGACGCGCCGCACGACATCCCCACGCTGACGGCCTATCTGCCGACGAAGAGCGACAAGCCGACCTGTGCGATTCTGGTTTGCCCCGGCGGTGGCTATGGTGGTCTCGCACCCCATGAAGGCGAAGGCTATGCCCAGTGGCTTGCTTCTCAGGGCATCGCCGGCGTTGTGTTGCAATACCGACTCGGCACGCACGGCTACCGCCATCCGGTGATGCGCAATGACGCGGCTCGCGGCATGCGACTCCTCCGCAGTAAGGCGAGCGAGTGGAACATTGATCCGCAACGCTGCGGCATCATGGGCTCGAGCGCAGGCGGCCATTTGGCGTCGACCCTGCTCACGCAGTTTTCCCAAATCCCCGCAGCTGATGCAAGCGCCGTCGAGCAACTCAGCTGTCGACCAGATTTTGGCATTCTCTGCTACCCTGTCATCACCATGGGCGACTTCACTCACGCGGGCTCGAAACACAATCTGTTAGGAAACGCGCCCTCTGCGGCATTGATCGATGCCACTTCGAGCGAAAAACAAATCACCGCGCAAACACCCCCATGCTTCGTCTGGCACACGGAAGAGGATCAGGGAGTCCCCGTGGAAAATGCGCTACTGTTCGCCTCCGCACTGCGACGTGCCAAGGTGCCGTTTGACCTCCACGTCTATCAAAAGGGCCCACACGGCATCGGGCTCAGCCAAGGAAAACACGGCGTCGCCGCAAACGAGGTCCACCCCTGGGCCAAGGATCTGCTTTTCTGGCTTTCGCAAAATCGCTGGATTCCTTGATCACTTCGGCTGCTGCTGGGAAATGCAGTGCAAGGTCCCGCCCTCTTCGACGAGATCGAGACAGTCGATGCCGACGATTTCTCGCGCAGGAAAAATTTCGCGTAAAATGTCTTTCGCTCGCTCGTCGTTTTTCTTTTGCCGGAATTGCGGCACAATCACCCCGCCGTTGACTAACAGATAGTTGACGTACGACGCCGGCAAAATCGGCAATCGCCAACCAGGCACTTCACAGGCTTCGGGCATGGGCATTTCGATGATATCAAAAGGCCCGCCGGTCACTTTGCGAAATTCTTTCAGGGTCGATACGTTTTCCGCAAGCACGGCGTGGTTCGGGGAAGTTCGATCTTTTTCCACACAAGCCAATACAGCCTCGTTGGAAACAAAACGCACGAGGTCGTCGATGTGCCCATCGGTGTCATCCCCTTCGATCCCCCGCTTGAGCCACAGGATTTCTTTGACTCCCAATCCTTGACGCAAGAATTCTTCCATCGCCGCACGATCGAGATGCGGATTGCGATTGGGATTTAATAGCACGGCTTCGGTCGTGAGCAATTGCCCGACATCGTTGATCTCGATCGCGCCCCCTTCGAGAATCATTCCGCCTTCGAACCGACGCATCCCTAAGGCGTCTGCGATGCGGCGGGGGATGGCATCGTCGGCATCCCATGGCGGAAATTTCCCGCCCCATGCATTGAAGCCCCAGTCGACGACTGCGACTTCTCCGGTCTCGTGATGTTTGACGAAAATCGGTCCATGATCCCGACACCACACGTCGTTGTTGGGATGGTCAAATAACTCCAAATGATTCGCGTCCACTTGGGCGAGCTCACAAGCACGGCGAATGCGCGCGTGATTTTCTCCCGGAGCATTGATGCGCACGGTTTCAAAGCGCGAGATTGCCGCAGCGATTTCGGCGAACTTTTCCGTCATCAGATCTTGCTTTTGCCCCGCCCAATGACGTTCATCCGCCACAGGCCACGAGAGCCAAATCGCCTCTTGCTCGTTCCACTCGGCGGGCATCCGAAATCCGCATTGCGCTGCATTCATCGGCTTTCGTGTATCTCATGCACCCCTCACGCGCAAAGCGAAATCATTTGCGAAACAGAAAATACACCCACGACAATTTTTCTTTGACGGAAAAAACCGCAAAAGACACAAAGACGGGACGTAAGATCCCTTCCAGCGTAATCTTGAACTGCGAAACCGACAGCATCTGATGCCCGAGGTATTCGGCCGACGTTTGATTCATGCATTCAATAAAAAATCAACCACGACCCAAACGTAACATTCGTCCAAGCATTTTCTTTCTCATCTTGATGATGCCCAACCTTCCTCTGAAAGAAAAACCACCATCCCCCTGTTAGAATACTGGGTTCTCTTGGAATGACCCAGTAGGTGCGGGATCATATCAGCTTATGACTTTTGCAAATCTAGTAGGATTTCTTTAAGAAACTGCCGCGCACGATAGATGCGAGATTCCACTGCTTTGACGGAACATCCCAGCGTCAAGGCGATCTGATGTTGGGTCATTTCCTCATAAGTGAATAAATGCAGCGCCTCTCTCAGATCTTCCGGCAATCGGGCTAAGGCTTTGTCCACGCAATCAGCCCATTCTTTGCTAACAGCGGCTTGATCTGGTGAAACATCATCTCCCTGCAATTCTTGCATCTTCAAGCAAAATTCTTCGATAGAAACGGAGGGATGCCTTTTCCGCCAACGCGCATGATTTCGGGCCAAATTGGATGCTATATGAAAAAGATATGTCGGAAACGCAGCGGAAGGTCGATAGCGCTCTCGGCTTTGATAGAGTCGCACGAATGTCTCTTGCGATAAATCGGCAGCAACTTCGCGGCTACCCGTCGTGCGGTAGAGATAAGCCGCCAAAGGATTTTTCCATCGGTTCATGATCTCGTTGAGAGCAAGATCATCCCCCTCTGCAAGACGCTTCATCGCTTCGATGTCAGCATCTGGAGAACTTCCTGGCACAACGATATCACTCATGGGTGGTGCTTTGTGCTTGGCTCATTATGAACCGGAATTCCCAGTGCATAAGGCACCATAAGATCAAGATACTTCCGGGATTGCTCTGGCCTTAGGCAGGAGGAAATTTGATAGACGTGCGTCAGAAGTGCCTCTTGGCATTCGATGTGGAGTGTTGCACGCTCTTCAATCGCTTTGCGCATGACAGGATCGATCTTAGAATTACTGGCGCTGAGTTGCAAAATTTGCTCATTGGAAAGATGAACGCGATGGCAGAGTTTCTTACACTTCGGAAGGTATGCCAAATGCAGCGCCTTTACTTTTTGCATTTGATTGGCATCCAAGATAAGCCAGCTCTGCAACCAAGACAGTTCGGGAAGAAGACTGCCATTTTCGGTCGGCATCGAGCGAGATCGCTCGGTCATATCTCGGCCTATCAGCATTTGTACACCGAAAAACGCACCAAGTCCTACCGCGATCCCAACGGTCAATATCAAAAGCCCTCGCATCATGGTTCTTCCTCTGAATGTGTACGCACAAGCGGGTTCACGGTTTCTAAATACGCCAACTCGCCAATGCTGTCATGAGTTTTCTGATACATCAACACACCTGCACCTGCGCCCACCGCGCCGAATGACGCGATGATGACAAAGGCTGCCGCCGGATTCGAAAGCGAGAGCAACAGACGACGAGCAAGATAGGCCACCTGTGATTTCGCCCGCCGCTGCTCACAGGATTCGATCCGCGACCAAACTTCACGATGGTAGGTCGAGGGTAAAAAAGTCTTCACGGGATGCTTACACAGCAAGATATGGAGTTCTTCGTCATTCATGAGAAAGATTCGTTTTCATGATCAACACCACAAATCTCTTGATCCCGCATCTTTTTTTATTTGAAAAAAAATTGCGGGAGTTGCCCTGATCTGGGGTTAGTCTATGCATGAGGATCCTGCGCAGCTTAGCCATCGCCCTGAGCTTGAGTGTGATTCCCATACAAGCATGCGAATTTTGTAAGAAAAATGCAAAGCCTGCACCGGGACAGCGTATCGTCGAATACGATTTACATATCTCGGAACGAGCCCTGAGTCCTGCGGGCAAAACCGTGCGTGTGCTGGCTATCAACGGCAGCATACCAGGCCCATTACTGCGTTTCCGGGAGGGTGATTTTGCCCGCATACGTGTTCACAATGATCTCAAGAATGAAGAGACCTCTACGCACTGGCATGGCCTATTGCTACCCAACAAGGAGGACGGAGTACCCCACATAACTACTCCGCCGATCAAACCCGGGACAAGCCACACCTTCCAATTTCCCTTGCGGCAAAGCGGTACTTACTGGTTTCACTCACACACTCATCTTCAGGAGCAAAGTGGCGTTTATGGCGGCATCGTGGTGAAACCACGCGACGGCGAGTTGGTGAAAGCCGACCGCGAACAAATACTCATTCTCTCTGACTGGACGAATACTGATCCCAAAGAAGTCATGCGGATGCTCATGCGCGGCAGTGACTACTTTGGACTCATGCGAAAGAACTCTCAGAGCATCCTCGGCGCATGGCAACGCGGCAATTTGAAGGACTACTTCCGCCGCGAATGGGATCGTATGATGCCGATGGATGTGTCCGACGTAGGCTACCATGCATTCCTTGTCAATGGACAGCGCGAGACTCGCATCGAGGGCAATCCCGGGGAGAAAGTGCGCCTTCGAATCATCAATGCCTCCGCCGCCAGCTACTACCACCTTAGTTCTTCTACTGGTCCGCTTACCATCGTCGCTGCGGATGGTCCTCCCGTAGTACCCGTGAATGTGCCCATGTTTCTCATGGGTATAGCGGAGACATACGACCTGCTTTTGACAATTCCCCAGAGCGGTCAACACGAACTCCGCTTCACCAGCCAGGATGGCAGCGGCTCCTGTAGTGCTTATTTTGGCCATGGCACGCCTCATACCGCCACGGTTCCGCCGAGGCCCAATCTCTATCAAATGGATGAAATGCTCAATCTGGCCCTCGAAGAGCAAGAGGACGACCCACGTGCTTCGCTCAATCTTCCCCGACCCGGTTCGCCTTATCGCCTACTCAAAGCAGTCAATGACACTTCTCTGCCCAAAAATCGCCCACGTCGAAAAATCACACTGCATCTCACTGGTGACATGAATCGCTACATTTGGAGTTTTGATGGCAAGACCATGGCAGAGCAACCCTACGTTCTGATCAAAAAAGGCGAAATCATTGAGCTCGAGTTGGTGAATAACACCATGATGCACCACCCCATTCACTTGCATGGACATTTTTTTCGCCTGCTCATGGGACAAGGACGATACTCGCCACTCAAACACACGGTTGACGTCCCCCCCATGAGCAAGAGAACCGTTGAATTCGAAGCCAATGAAACTCAGGATTGGATGTTTCATTGTCACATCCTTTACCACATGATGAGTGGCATGGCCCGAGTTTTTCGCTACGAAAATTCGGATAATCCTTCATCGACTATGCTACCAATCAAGCAATCGCAGACTTCTGACAAAGAAAGTGAAAGTCACTCCAACAATTTAGGTGAGCATGAACACGATATGACCTATCTCTGGGGAGCTGCATACCTACAAACAAACATGAGTGAAGGCATGCTCAACTGGATGAACCCCAAAAATGACGTCATTCTAACCTGGGAATCTGGTTGGGAAGAAGTCGATCAAGCTGAATATGAAATCGATCTGCTTTATCAACGCTACTTCGATATGAATTTTCAAGCCTTTGCCGGATACCGACTGACCAATCAGAATCAAGCACAAGATCGGGCTGTGATGGGTATCAACTATCGCTTACCCCTCATGACGTGGTTCAATCTAGCGCTCGACGATCAGGGTGACACTCGCATCACGATGGCAAAGCGACTCCAATTCAGTCCGCGCCTTGCATTGTGGGGGGATGCCTTTTACGATACTGGCATGAAATGGCAATGGAGTGTAGGTGCTGACTACACACTCACACGCCAGACGTCTCTCACGACCATCTACCACAGCGATTATGGATTGGGTAGCGGGATACTAGTTCGCTTTTGATATCCTATCTCTTGTCACATGAAATTCACTAACAATTACAAGAAAACAATATGAATACGAAGTTACGTCGCCTCCTTGCCCACACAATCATGATCGTCACAATCACATCGTGCGCCTCTTCGCAAAGTGCGACCGACACCCCTAACGCGAAACCTTATCCGCTCACCACATGCATCGTGACCGATAATGATCTCGACAGCATGGGAGGACCTATCTTGAAAACGTACCAAGGGCAACAAATCCAATTCTGCTGCAAACCATGCGTGAAAAAGTTTGAAGCAAATCCAGCCAAATACCTCGCCAAGTTGCCTCGGTAACTATATCTAACCCATTCGCATGGTATGAGAGCATGACTCGCATGCCCACGTGATGAAATAACGCCCATCAAAATTGCTTCGTTGCTTTTTTTCTTAGGCGCAGCGAGTAACGCACAAAAATCCAGCCAAACAAAGCGCCGCCGAGGTGACAGGCATGCCCCCGCGAAAAGATCGACTCGCCTGCCATGGACTGCAGCCACTGCGCTGGCATCGCAAGCCATTGCTGCTCACGAGCCGGATGAAGTAAGGTCAGCAGAAGAGATGAGAGAATGATTCCACGTCCGACATTCCGTGCTCTGAGTCGAATCGGAAAAAACCGCGCGTCTGGATCTGAGGTCGTCACAGCAAGCAGTAAGGACATCGCCCCCGCTGAGCTGCCAACGAGCAAACCCTGTTGATCGACACTCAGGAGCAAATGCATGATCCCTCCCGCCAACAAACCGCCGAAGGAAATACGATCATCAGCGCATTGCTCAGCATGTGCCACCACCCCCCGTGCAGAAAGCCGTAGCTGAACAAGGTGAGTGATTTTGTGCCGACGAAGGTTTCGCGGTTCAAACCACCCATGCGATACCATATCTCGTGGGACTGAAACTCCACAAGGCATTGGATGCCGACCAAGCACAGCACCAACGCATACGTCGCAGGTGCTTGTCTGCGCTCAAGCCATCGACGCATGACCATCACAAGGAGGGCAGTGCCTCACTTTTGATCGCGCGCACGAGGCTCACGACGCACGACATCGTCGGTGCCACACGATGTCACGAATGGACCGCCTTCGAGCGGAGCCACCCCCGTAAAGGCTACATCGGGCATGTCGGATGGACGTCCTGCCAGGGGGAAATCTTTGCGCAGTGGATAAAAGGGATAACCTTCCCACATCAAGATACGCTTGAGATTCGGATGATTTGTGAAAGGAATGCCCATCATGTCATAGACTTCCCGCTCATGCCAATCCGCAGCGAGCCACAAATCACAGGCCGATGGCACACTTTCCTCTTCGCCCACAGGCGCTTTGACGCGCAGATGCTTCTTGTCATCAACGGTCGCCAATTCGTAGACCATCATGAAACGAGGATCTTCCCCGAAGAAATCCAAACTGGAAATATCAATCAAGAAGTCATACCCCAACTGTTCTTTGCAAAAGCGCAAGACTTCATGCAATTGATCGAGCTTCACCGTAACGGTCGTCTCGCCACGAAATTCTTTTTGCGAAAGCACAGCAGACGCGAATTTTTCCTGAATGGTGGTGATGTCAGCAGCAGACATAAAATTTTTTGTTGTGAATTACGCCAAGTCCTCGAGCAATTCTTTTTTCTGATCCATCATGGCGGAGCTGCCTTCGATCTTCTCTTGCAACTTCATCAAGCCTTCGATCAAAGCCTCCGGGCGTGGAGGACAACCAGAAATGTAAACGTCCACAGGAATCAATCGATCAATTCCCTGTAACACCGCGTAGCTGCGATACATGCCACCGCTCGATGCACAAGCACCCATCGCAATGCACCACTTCGGCTCAGGCATTTGGTCCCAAATGCGCTTGACCGCCAAGGCCATTTTGTAAGTCACCGTGCCCGCCACGATCATCACGTCACTCTGACGTGGAGAAAAACGCATCACTTCCATGCCGAAACGAGAAATGTCGAATCGACTGGAGGCGGTCGCCATCAGCTCAATCGCGCAGCAAGCCAAACCCATGGGCATAGGCCAGAGAGAATTTTTGCGCATCCAATTCATCGCCGCATCGACGCGGGTAAAGATGACATTACCCTCGATTTTCGAGTCATAGGCCGCATACGTTGGGGAAATTTGATTCGTCTCCATAGTGTGAGCGCTTGGCGCGCAGGGAACATGCACCCATTTTGCCCAATCCTCAAGCAGATTGTGAAAATTTTCACAAGCACAGCATACCGCCAAAGAGATCGGAGGTGTCCCGCCTCCCAACCCCTCAAAAAACCCATCCTCCCCCCCGTGGCGGCGTCTTTCCAAGCGCCAAGCCCCTCAAAAAAAACCATCCCCCGTGGCGGAGGTGTCCCGCCTCCCAGCCCATCTAACTCATCTCATCTCAGAAAAGCACCCTTCATTCCATCGACAAACCACAACCAACAAAAAGCCCCATTTGCCTTTCCTAGTTCTGAGTTGCAGGTTGCAGGTTGCAGGTTGCAGGTTGCGAGTTGCCCTGTTGTGACCAAAACGGCTACAAGCCTTCGCCGTTTTTCCATCTCCCTGCCTTTCCCATTTGTCTTTCCTAGTTCAAAGTTGAACGTTGAAAGTTCGACGTTGGACGTTCCCATTCGCCTTCCCCACCGCCCACAGCCCACCGCCCACCGCCCATCTCCCATCTCCCATCTCCCATCTCCCATCTCCCATCTCCCATCTCCCCCCTCCCCTTGGGGCCATGATACAGATTCCCTCTCACACCAAAGGTGTGAACGGTGAGAGCGAAGGGTGATTTTTCTGAGAAAATCACCCTGGAACATGATTCCCACCCACAAATCATTCGCGCCCTGAAGGGGCGCACGGATTTCGTTAAGGGACCTAATCCAGCGGCATCGAACACACGAACGTTCTCGACCTTCGTCAACCACCTTTCATCCCTTCGGGATGAGAAAATGCTGGTCCTGCCTTACATCGTTTTGCTGAGGAAACACCAACGCAAACTTCTTCATCCCGGAGGGATGGCAGCTTATAGCCGGTGGTTGAGCCCATCGGGCGATACCACCGGAAAAACGCCTCGGCATCCAGCATCCTGAAGGGATGCTAGACCTACGGAAGTGATCAACAGATCATCTCACATTTATGCCATAGCGGATCGGAGTTAGAGATAATTGCGCATCCTATCCAAAATTCCCAACTTTTCTAAACCGATCCATGGATTTCATCACCGAATCTAACCCCATTTACTTCTTAGACCTTAATTTTATCATATACAGTCTTCTATCTTTTTCTGATCTGATAAAAGTAGTTGTATAAACAAGATATCCATTTTCATTTTTGAAATTTATGAATTTGATATCTTTGCTGTTCACGAAATTTTTAGATAATACATGTTTTTTATTTAATTCATTAAAAACTATGTTAGTGTTAATTTCTTCATCATAGCTATTTAAATTTAGCCACACTTTGTCTGCTATGTCTGTATTGGTAAATTCTACAATTGCAATGTCATTCAATCCAAAAAGCGATTTTTTCAAGTATAATACTCGCGCATTTGATGGTTTTATCAGGCCATCGAAATAGATGAAATCACTCCAATTTTTTGTTGCAAATATCTGAATAATGATAACAAAAAAAAATGAAATTATGATGCTAAAATAAGCAATTTTTTTAACTAATCTCATTCGCGCTCTCATTTAGATTCCGACTCACTACAATCTGTGTCACAATTACCTTGCCCTTGGATATTCCATGTGGCCCAAACCAATTTTCTTTCTTTGAATTGGCCAGTAAAATACAATAAATCACAGGGTTCAAAAGTGTTGAAAAAGTTTGAAGCACCTGTTACTTCTTCAGCGCGAACTGTTGCAATCCAAAAATAAGATTTGTCAGAAGCGTTCCAAAATATTATCACGTCATTGTTTGGATAGAGCGAGAATTTCCCATCTGTAAAAATTAGTTGCCTTAAGTTTTGAGTCTCTGAATTTTCCCAGAAATCTTCAAATCCAAGTCCATATCCGATACCTGATATATCTACTGTATTCGCTTTATTGAAACATAATTTTTTAACTCTCCGATCAATTGAAGATTTGATTGCATTTTTAGCTTTATTTATTGAAATTGGATACTCGTTATCTAAGTAATTCTTATAGTCCCTATGCTCATCTCCTTTACTGCCATCATTAAACTGATCATCAAAATTGGGTCTCGATGGCTGCCAATTAGTTTGGTAGAAGTTTCCATTTGCACCGGCGGCAATATTTCCCCAACTACCATCTGATGTGCCGTGGCAACCAGCGCATGCCACAGTTCCGGGAGGACGCTTATATTGCTTACACCCCATCTGCCAACCTAACAAATCCCATTTACCAACCCCGTCATTCCCCACAAACCCATACAGGTTCAGTCCTCCCTCTTCCTCAATCGGATCACGGTTGATCCATCGGCCTGTTTGGGGGTGGTAGTAACGGTAGCCGTAATACTTTGCCACCCCGGAAAAACGTTGATTTTCCGTGCTTTTTGCTGCCGAAAGTGGCATTCCGCGAGTGGAGAGCGTGAATGGCGTAGTGCTTCTGGGCATGGATAACACCTATCAAAAATCCCCATGAAGGAAAAGGAGATTTTGTGTCAAATGAAGGGACTCAATTTCGTTCTGCGAAGAAATGAGAATCTTACCCAGCGTGATCGAGAATGACTGCATCAACATGGTGCTCAATCATTCGCCTTTCCCTATGTCATTGAGGGACCGGATTTGAATCGAATTTCGTCTAACGTAAAATAAAAATACTTAAATCCAAGGACTGACCCCGATTACGACATTTTTGCCAGAGATGCCCGATCTATGACAAAAATGCAAGAGGTGCTATGTTGACCGCTTACGTTGCTGGCCCATGAGACGCGTCTGACAGCACAAAAAATTCTAAACTTTTCCATGCCGGATCATGTGCGATTTTTTTTGATTTCTCATTTTTCTAAAAAAACGCAAAGTAAATTTAGCGAAAAAATAATTTAATATGAGAATCAATAAAAAAACGCTAATTAACTTAGTTGGTCCATCTTGTGGGATACCGCACAACATTAAATGAATATACATAGAAATAAAATAAGTTAGCAAAATATGATTTACGTAGGTTAATAATTATGGGCCATCGCAAAGATTTGTATTTTTATTACAGCAGTATCCAATATGCTTGATTTCAGTAGTATATGGACCAAAGTTTTCTTTATAGAGTGCTTTTTCGCTATAATTTCTTAACCATCCGATTCTATCTAATATTCTAAATCTCACCCCTATTGTCACCTCAAAAGATGTAAATACTCTCCACCTCTTGAACTGTGTTTTTCCTTGATAGCTCTGAAAAACTTTACTACAATCAAATTCATACCTGTCTAACAACTTATGATTTATTTCTGAATAAATAAATTCAGCAATTTCAATTTCAATATCGAAATTTTTAATAATCAAATTTGGAATTTCAAAAATTTTAAAAGCGAAAAACAAAGAAGAAATACCATTCCATGGATTCAGTTGCTCAAAGTTTTTTTCTGTTTTTAATTGGTCTATATCCACAACACCGCAACCGCGGTCGAGTATGTAAGAAAACTCTATAATATCATATTCCAAGATATTTATTTTGCTTCTGATTTTACCAGTTCTCTTCTCACGCTTTAATCCAAGATAGTCTAACGCATTGATGCTTTTGTTATCTATAAATGAATACAGATTCAATCCCCCGTTTTCCTCAATCGGATCTCGGTTGATCCAGCGGCCTGTTTGGGGGTGGTAGTAGCGGTAGCCGTAATACTTTGCTACCCCGGAAAAATCCCATTTTTTCTTGGATTTTTGGGTTTTTTGGGGGGGCTTTGCTCCTTGTCCGGCAGGGGGTGGT
>RDYF01000127.1 GCA_004293285.1 Verrucomicrobiota bacterium
GAAATCATGTACACCAACGAGTCGGCGTGAATGTTTTCCTCGTGCGCATGGCGACCGAGCACCAGCTTCAGCTCAGGAGCAGTGACCACCTCGCGCACGACGTGGAGGACGTTGTCGCCGACGATGCCTTCTGCTGCCGAAAAATAGCCAATGCCCATTTTGATGATCCAGCGCTCCACGTCCGAGATCTCATTCGAGCGCCATTGCTCCACGTCCTTCTGCATCGGGATGTCCTCAGGCTCCCAGTGGTTGTTTTTCATGGTCTTATACAACTCATAAGCCCAGGTGTATTTGAGCGGCAGAATGTTAAAGAACATCGTATCGCGACCATTGATGACTTTCTTGGCAGCGAAGGCGGCCTCGGCTTTTTCTTTGTCCAAGACAAACGAACGATTGCCGAGCTTAACGGTAGTGGTCGGGATCGGAAAAAGTTCGCTGACACGCCGAAACATCAATTCGGCAGTGTCGCAGCGAAGGGCAAGCTACCGAATTTTATTTCAAAAGTCAAAGCAATTTCGCTCATGTTGTATCCACAAATTATTAACAATACTACATGTTGTGTTATTGGCGATTGATATACAATGTAAAACATAAGCAGACCAAGGGCGGCTTGTGCGCAAAAAAAAATCGAAATTGTTAGAAAATCGGCGCAGAACGAATTTTTCTAAAAAAATGCACTCCTCCGAGGGGGCAGTCGCGTGCTGTGTTGGGAACAGAACCCAGGAGCTTGCAATTTCGGGCGAAAAAATTCTAAAAAAAACGGCTGCGATGGGAGAATCGCAGCCGCAGCAAAGACCAAAATGAATCCTTATCGATCAAAACGACCAATCGAACTCATCCAGCTCACCGACACAGGCCGTGAGGAGATCGATACCCGCTTGGATGTCGTCCTTGTCGGCCATTTCAATGGTCTGATGGATGTGTCGGGTGGGGATCGAAACCGCACCTGCAATCGAACCACCGGGGCTCATGCGCTGTAGCCCTGCGGTGTCAGTGCCACCTCCTGCAAGGATTTCAGGCTGCCACAAGATCTTGTGCTTTTGTGCCGTTTTTTTCATAAACGACACCATGCGGTAGTCGCAGATCGTCGAAGAATCCATCAGTTTGATGGCGGCGCCTTTGCCAAGAGCCGTGCACTGGTCTTGGGGAGTAGAGCCAGGCACGTCGAAGGCAATGGTGGTATCGAGACCAAAGCCGAAATCGGGCTGGATTTGCAGTGCGGAAACATGAGCGCCGCGCAATCCGACTTCCTCTTGCACGGTGAACACGGCATAGAAGTCATAGCAGGGCTTGTTTTTCGGCTTTTTCAAGGCACGCAAGGTTTCGATCAGGAGGAAAACGCAAACGCGGTTATCGAGCGATTTCACATTCACGCAGTTTCCCATCTCAAGCAAAGGGCTGTAGCGCGTCACTGGGTCGCCGACCTGCACCGATTTTTCCAACTCCTTCTTGCTGAGGCCAGTATCGATGAAATAATCGCGAATTTGAGCGGCCTTATTGCGCTCCTCCGGCTGCATGATGTGGGTGGGCTTGCTGCCCATGACCCCCATGATGTTCTTCTTGCCGTGAATGATCACGCGCTGCGAGGTCAGCGTTTTCGGATCGAAACCGCCGAGTGGATTGAAGCGGACAAAGCCTTTGTCGTCGATGTGAGTGACGATGAAGCCAATTTCATCCATGTGCGCTGCGGCCATGATTTTTTTCTCCGCAGAGCGACCTTTCTTCAGCGCAACCACATTGCCCATGCGATCGACCGAAATTTCATCGGCGAGGTCCTTGATTTCCGCGAGAACCAGCTGGCGAATTTCTTTTTCAAAGCCGGGAGCGCCCGGAGCCTCGCAAATGCGAGCGAGTAAAGAGGTGTTAAAAGCCATAGCAAAATCTAGGCAGGAAAAATCACGGCGTCCAGTGCGAAGCGTGGCGTTGACAAACTAGCAAATTTCGCAAAACTGCTAGAGTGAACTACGCGAACTTCATCGAATGCGTGTGGAACCCGTGCGCGCTTGTCAGCGAAAATCCGCCGTCACGGATGCCGGCGGAAATGGAATTGCAGGCACTGTGGTTCAGCGGCGCGTTCGGTCGGAAGTTTCTCAGCACTGCCGGACAAGAAGTCGAAATCGTGCAGTTCGGCGAATGGAATCGTGGAGCCGGGCCGGATTTTCACCATGTAGTCGTCTTGATCGATGGGCATTCGCATCACGGCGCGTTAGAACTGGATCCTTGCGCCAGTGACTGGGAAAACCATCAGCACGCCACCAACCCGGCTTATCGCGATGTGGTGTTGCACGTCAGCTTCGGCGGCGACGAGCGCGAGCATTTCATTCGCAACGACCAGCATCAATTGATTCCGCAAGTCGTGATTTCCGCCGCCGAACTCACAGAGGCTTTGCAGCGCCCGCGCCGCGAGACAGCGATCGCGAGAGCCGGACGCTGTGTTGCCCCCCTGCGGCACATGAATTCCGCGAGCATTGTCTCGTTGTTGCAAGAAGCCGCGCTGCACCGAGCGCAGCTCAAGGCGCGTCGATTCTGGCAAATCGCCGAAGCCCACGGTCGCGATGCCGCCCTTTTTCAGTCGGTCGCCCAAACCCTCGGCTACCGCAGCAATGCTCTGACCATGCAGGTGCTCGCCCAGCGCGCCCGCCTCGCCTCATTGCGTGAGCGGCCCGAGGCCAGTGAAGCCATCCTGCTCGGAACTGCCGGATTTCTGCACCCAACCATCCACGAAAAAGCAAACGGAGAAACGCGGACTTATCTGGAAAAATTATGGCAGACTTGGTGGAAACACCGAGCACAGTTTGAATCGATCCATCCCTTGCCCTGGAAATGGAATGGTCACCGCCCAGCCAATCACCCCCATCGACGCGTGGCCGCGCTGGCCGTCCTGGTCGATCACTGGCCTAAAATCCGCCACCACGCGATGGCTCGACCTTTTTCTCCCAAACACTTGCTGGAGCGACTGACTTCGCTCAAGCATCCTTTCTGGAACCATCACCACACCCTTGGTTCGACGCGCTCTTCCTCGTTCATCGCCCTTTTCGGCAAAACACAAGCGCTGGAATGGATCGCCAATCACCTCGCGCCGCTCGCGCTGCAAGACGACCCGCATTTCGATCTCGATGCCTACACGCGTCTCCGCGCGCTGAGTTGCAATGAATCCGTGCGACGAGCCGGCATCCGCTTATTTGGTAGCGAAACGCTCGCAAAACCATGGCAAAAGAGCATCGCGCACCAACAAGCACTTTTACAGGTCTATCGTGACTTTTGTCTGGAAGACACCAGCGACTGTGCGCTATGTCCTTTTCCCGAACAACTCTCCCAGTGGCAAGCATGACCGATACCGAAGCACTCGTCGCCCTCAATCTCCTCCCGCGCATCGGCCCCGTGCGTGTCAGAAAATTGCTCGATCAATTCGCCTCACCACGCGAGGTGCTCGGCGCGCCCATCGATCAATTGCGCCGCATCAACCAAATCGGCGAGGAAACCGCGCAAATCCTGCATCGCTGGCAGGACCACTGCGATGTCAGCCGCGAGCTCGCCGAAGCACAAGAGCGCGGCATCAAGATCATCTCACGCTTCGATCCCGACTACCCCGCACCGCTGCACGAAGTCTTCGACGCGCCGAATGTGCTCTACGTCTGGGGCCATCTCGAAGCCCGCGACAAGCATTCGATCGCCGTGGTCGGTTCTCGCCGCAGCACCATGTATGGCACGCAAGCGACGAAAAAGTTTTCGTTTCAACTCGCCCACGCTGGTTACACCATCATCTCTGGTTTGGCGCGTGGCATCGACACCACCGCGCACGAAGCCGCCGTCGCCGCGGGGGGGCGCACGATTGCCGTCATCGGCTCGGGCCTTGCGAAATTGTATCCGCCAGAAAATCTCGCACTTGCTGAAAAAATCGCCGACGGTCACGGCGCGATCGTTTCCGAATTTCCTCTGCACACCGAGCCCGACAAACAAACCTTTCCCCAGCGCAATCGCATCGTCGCCGCCTGGTGTCGGGCCTTGCTCGTCACCGAATGCCCGGCCTGGTCGGGCGCGATGATCACGGCCAATCTGGCCAGCGAATACGGCAAATCGGTCTACGCCATTCCCGGTCCCATCGATAAACCGACTTCTGCGGGTTGCCACCAATTGATCCGCGATGGCGCCACACTCTGCGCCGACCCCACGCACATCATCGATGATCTTGGCGCATTCTCATTCGATGCCCAAAAACCCCTCGCCGCTGCACCCGAACCGACTGCCGAAACGCCCGTGCTCGAAGGCGATGAAGCGAAACTTTTTGCCGTGCTCGACCGTGAGGAAATGTCGGTCGATCAATTGATCCGTCTCAGCGGACTGCCCGCCGCCACCGTCACAGGCACTTTGCTCAAGCTCGAAATGCGCCGATTGGTCAAAGCCCTGCCCGGCTTCCGCTTCTGCCGCCGCTAGGCCTGCAAGGTCGAACTGACACGGTGACAACAATTTCGCGCTTGGGTGCTTGGCAAGTCGCGCTTTTCCCCATAGATTTCTTGCTATGGCAACACCGTTTCTCAATCGTGAACTCTCGTGGATCGAGTTCAATCAACGCGTGCTTTTTCAAGCACAACGCGAAGATTTGCCACTGTTGGAACGCATCAAATTTCTCGCCATCACTGCCTCGAATCTCGATGAATTTTTCCAAGTGCGCATCGGCGGACTGATGCTCATGGAGCGCGCGGGACGCAAAACCCCCGATGCCAGCGGTCACACGCCCAGCAAACAACTCGAACTTCTCCGCAAGCGCATCCTGCAATTCATCGACGATCAATACCACTTGCTTCATGGCGTACTGCTGCCACAACTGGCGAAGCACGATGTCCACGTGCTCGATCCGCAGCGCCTCAATGAATCGCAAAAAACCAGTCTGCGAGCCACCTACGAGCATGCCATCATGCCTGTGCTCACTCCTCTTTCCTACGATCCCAGCGAACCAGCGCCGACTCTCCCCGCGCTCACGCCCATTCTCGCTTGCCGAATCCAGCATCCCGAAACGCAAGAAAAACGCTTTGCCTTCATTCCGCTGCCCGAGTCGCTTGGTCGCCGCATCCCTCTGACCAATAGCCCCACGACCTTCATCTTGCTCGAAGACCTCGTGGCCCTCCATGCCTCTTCGCTTTTTCCCGGCGAAAATGTCACCTCCACCGGCGTGTTCCGCCTCACTCGCAATGGCGACATCACCGTGGAGGAAGACAATACTCACGACCTCGCCGATGAAATGGAAGAAGTCCTCACCGCGCGACG
>RDYF01000128.1 GCA_004293285.1 Verrucomicrobiota bacterium
ACGACGCATCAACAAGAGTGCACTCAATCCACCGAGCAACGAAACCGAAGTTTCAGGAACGGCGGTGTAGTTCAACATCACATCCTGTCCCGACAAACTCAGCGTGAAGAAAGATCCGTTGCGAGCGGTGTCGAACAAGGTGCCGTTGGAGTCAGCCCAGTTCGAGGTGGTGAGAGCGACATTTTCCAATCCTGTCGTGGTGCCCGCGACATCAAACAGAGTCCAGCTTTGGTTGCTATCCCATAGCGCGCTGCCCCAGTCGACCGAGCTTCCAACGGTGTTGAAGAGCAAGTTCACTGTAGTCGTCGACGCAAAACTCAGATTTCCTCCCACAACGATCTGGTCGAAGATCGCGGGAAGCGTCTGAGTTGTGGTGTTGCCACCAAGTTCCCAGTTCACCGTGGAACCAGCTTGGTATCCAAGGTCACCCGAGAAGGTCTGAACACCCGGTGAATTACCGGCATTGTGAATGCCTGCAATGGTAGCCGAACCAGAAATCGTGCCTGATCCACTCAGAGTCGCACCCGAATTGATCAAAAGCGCTCCTCCCAGAGTTCCATCAACAACCAATTCACTGCCAGCATTCGAAACCGTCACAGCGGAACCAGCAGCGGTGCTACCTGTCGAGGAAATCACCAACTTACCAGCAGTAACAGACGTCGCACCGGTGTATGTATTGGCGCCTGTGAGCGTCAGCGAACCAGAGCCTGTCTTGGTCAACGCGCCATTCGTAGCTGCTCCCGTTGCACCAGAAAGCGAAAGATTCGCACTAGCATTGCTGACTTCAATGGTAGCAGTGCGTGTCGCATTAATGGTGAATGCGCGGTCAGAAGAAGCTGTAACGCCTGTATATCGCATGGCTCCTCCATCGAATACCATGTTTGCAGCAGCACTAGTGGATGAACCAATACTCGAATTGACACCTCCATTCGCAATGTTCGCTACACTCAGCGTGCCATTTCCAAAGGTAGTGCTTCCCGTATAGCTATTGTTGCTACCGCCGAGGGTATAAGTACCTGCGTCTAATGAGCGCACGCTAATGCTACCAGTCCCGTCTTCCACAATTCCAGTAATATTAATGCTGCCAGCACCTCGCAAGTTTAATGACCGGCCTGCAGAGGAGGTGGTAATCTTGTTGGAGATGGTTAGCGTTCCTGAATCGGATTGGAAGTTGTAGTTGCCACCGTTAAAACTTCCAGTCAAAACTCCGCTCAACTCGTTATCACCAGAAACGTTACGGAATATGGCACCAGTACCACTGCTTGCACGGCCAAAGAAATCAACGTTGTTGGCTACAGTAATTCCACCAGTTAACTCCACGCTACCTGTATCGCTGTTACCGTTATTAATGATCAGCTTACCTGTTCCTAACGCATTGCTATGAGTAAGGCGAAGAATTCCTGTAGAGGTTCCAACAGCAGTTCCCATCAAAGTGTTTCCGACATAACTGTTGTTGCCAGATAAAATCAGAGTGCCAGTGCTGATTTTGGTGAGACCGCCATTTCCGCTGATCGAATTCAAGAGCGTAATTGAGCCAGTGCGGTTCACAGAAATCGTGCCATTATTGACAATACTGCTAGAACTCGAAATAGAACCAGTTGCTCCGGCATTACCGATTTGCAATGTATTACCACTATTGATGGTGGTCGTTCCTGTATAGGTATTTGCATTCGTGAATCGAACAGTACCAGAACCAGAAACGGTGATTCCACGCGCACCATTGACACCATCCTCAACAACCCCAGCAAGCGTCATGCTAGAGTTCGTTGCAGCAGTTGAAATGGTAAGGTTGTCGTTTAGGGTAATCGTGCCTCCTTGAGTCGCATTGACCGATGAGCCACTTACACTGAGAGTTTTTGTTCCCGAACTACCGCCCCGCACATTGATCGCGTTATTGAAAACAATATTATTGTTTCCAATCGCCAATGTCGCCGTAGCAGTGCCTGATGAGCCACCTAGGTTAAACGTGCCAGAGGAGTTTCCGCCAGGCGTCGTCTGTTGACCGCCAGTTCCGAGTGCATTCGCAAGAATTAATGTTCCAGCGTTGATCGTCGCCCCACCAGAGAATGAGCTAGCTTGAGGAGAAACATTGCTCTGCAAGTTGAGAACGAGATTCCCTGCTCCATTCTTCGTAATGCTGCGAGCACTTCCCGTCTCTGTGATCAAACCAGAAATGGTAAGCGTTCCTGTAGCTGTACCATTGTTCGCCACATCAAATATTGCGTTTCCTGTCAGAGAAGTAGCTCCAAACGTAATGCCATACCCTGTATTGACGATAAGATTGTTACTGCTGATCGACAACGTGTTTGCTCCAATCGACAGATTGCCTAAAGTTTGCGTAACACCAGACGAATTGGCAGTGGCCTTGCTCCCTTGAATCGTTACATCGCCACCAATTGTAGTCGCGTAGGTGCTGATCGGAGTCCCTTGATCAAGCGCGATTCGTAGAGTGCCACCGTTGAGCGTAAGAGCACTAGCAGCCGAGCCGAGAGCGCTGGCATTCCCTACGACAAGCGTGCCTGCACTGAGAGTCGTTCCACCTGTGTAACTGTTAGCCCCAGTAAGTGTTAGAACGCCTGCATCTTGTTTGATTAATGAGCCAGAGCCAGTTCCTATGATACTGTTGATTGTGGTATTGGATGCGCCACCAACCGTGAGACCCAATCCAGCACCGGTGATGGTTCCAGCGTTCGAGAGAGTAATATTGCCGCTGCCCGCGATAATGCTACTCGAGCTGCCCAAGCTCACCAATCCAGCATACGTGGCGGCTGTGGCTGAACTATTGATCAGAGCACCAGCCGAGTTAATACCCGTACCATTCAGAGTCAGAGCATTGGTTCCCGTCATCGTCGTGCCATTCAAATCGAGGACAGCGCCACTTGAGACACTGACTGCTCCAGCGTTGCCACCCAGGGCTGTTGCGTTGCCAACACGAAGGGTGCCAGCAGATATCGTTGTCCCACCAGTGTAACTATTTGCCCCAGTCAGTGTCAAAACACCTGCATCTTGTTTGATCAATGAGCCTGAACCTGTTCCAATGATGCTGTTGATTGTGGTATTGAATGCGCCACCAACCGTCAGACCAAATCCCGAGCCAGTGATGGTTCCTGCATTCGAGAGAGTAATATTGCCAGCGCCTGCAACAATACTACTCGAGCTACCCAAATTCACCAAGCCGGCATAAGTTGCAGCTGTCGCAGAACTATTGGTCAGAGCACCAGCCGAGGTAATGCCCGTACCATTCAGAGTCAGAGCATTGGTTCCCGTCATCGTCGTGCCATTCAAATCCAAAACGGCGCCACTCGTGACGCTGACTGCTCCAGAGTTACCTCCCAGGGCTGTTGCGTTGCCAACACGAAGGGTGCCAGCAGAGACAGTTGTTCCGCCAGTGAAATTATTCGCACCATTCAAGGTAAGAGATCCAGACCCAGACTTGGTCAACGCAACAGAGCCTGCGCCGTTTTGGATTGTTCCATCATAAACGGTGTCGGTCGCTTGATTGACGGTCAGAGTCGAAGTCGTAGTTGCAGCACTGTTGGTAATTAGACCATTAATGCTGGTCGTAGCGGTATCGATCAAACCAGCAATCGTTTGATTGAAGCCCGCCATATCAAAGGTAGCAGCATCTGAAACAGCATTCGCAAAGTCGACATCAAGCGTGGTTGCGGTGTTCAAAGCATCATTTTTACCCAATCGAAGAATACCACGCACAATGGAGGTATTCCCCGCGTAGGTGTTGCTGGTAGTAGGATTCAACACCACCACACCTGTTCCACTCTGACCAGAAATGAGCAAACCTGATGTTGCTCCGCTACTAGAGATTGTTCCTGTTACCGTCAGTGTATTGCCAGTTGTAGCTCCCAGACGAGTGTTATTTGCTCCAAGTGTTACCCCTCCCGACCATGTGCCGCCTCCAGAACCTGCGCGGAGAGCTCCAACAGGATTAGAGCTGCCTCCGTCACCACTGATCGTGATGGACTCTCCTGTTCCAATGGTCACACCATTACCAACTTCCATCGCACCACCCGCCGCAACGCTATTCGCCCCACCCGTTGCACCCAATGCGTTTGCATGACGTAAAATCAGGGTATAACCAGATGTAACACTAACGTTACCAGCAAACGAATTATCACCTGCTAGCGTAAGCGTTCCACTGGTCAATCCGAATACTCCAGCCACGGTAGAAATATTTGAACTAGCGGCTGAGCCTGACACGTTACCATTTATCACGACATTGCCGCCGCGATAATTCATCGTGAATCCATTGAGATTAAGACCATTATTGATCGTGAGAATTCCACTGTTTTGTGCGCCGACGGAGTTGGCTGCGCGCATAATCAAGTTCCCCGTATCGCCTACATTTCCAATCGTCACATTGCCTGCAGTACTAGTTAGCGCTCCATTTCCCGCGGCATTGATGTTCAGAGCCAAATTCTGAATGAAAACATCCGTATCACCGCTAGCACCAAGTCGCACGGTGTAGTTCTGGCCAGCGGTTCCTGATCCAATAAAATAAGCTTGTTCACTGACTGTTGAGGTTCCCTGCCAAGTCACAGTACTAGCAGTACCAGCATCGTTGGCGGCAAGTGCTCCGTCAGACCAGAGGCCAGTGGCCAGCCAGTTGTAAGTAGAACCATTGGTCACGCCAAATCCGGCAGTGGTGCTGTTCACATCAAAAATATCTGCTTGAGCGCTTTGGAACAGGCAGAGCGACAGGATCATCGATCCAATTACATTATGACTACGTAGTTTCATGGTTTTTTTGGGGGTTGGTTTTTAAACTCATGAAAAAGTTGTATGATGGATAATTTACTGATTTTTTGGTTTTGGTCAATAAAAATGTTACGTGTTAGAAAAAAGTTAGAAAACAGAAATTTTACTGATTCTGACTTGCTTTGACGCGCAGGAAGAGTTTGGGTTCTGCGAGTAGCGCCGCCGGCACCGTGACGGTAATTTCTTCGACGGGAGTGGCGTTGTTCGATACCTGACTGGTTGGAACAAGGCTAGGCCAAGTGCCGCTGAGAGTGGTCGATGACTCATAGCTGTAGCTCACCCCGCTGGATTCAGGAGTGGCCCGACGGGTGTATTTGAAAGTGCCAGTGGCCTTATCCAGCGGTTGTGAGATTGGATTGGCCGAAGAAGCGCTTTTGGGGTCAAGGCCGAAGGCATACTCGTGGAAATTACTCAAGCCATCACCATCGTCATCAGCGGTCGCCAAGCCTACCGGAGGATTGTAGCTGTTTGCCCAGGCTGAAAAGTCGCTGATGGCGCTAGGTCCTGTCGTCACGGTAAGCGTGCCGCCCCCCGTGAGTGCCGGATCGATGTTGGGCGCGCCAGACGTCGCGGACCCCCAGACACCTGCGGCGCGACGCTGACCATTGATGATCAGTTCATCGATGGTATCCGTGCCAGCATAATTCAAATTCAACGTCGCGCCCGATGCAATCGAAACATCGGCCGAATCCGCTAAGCTTGTGCTGGCCGTGCCATTGCCGAGGCTCAAAATTCCTTCATTTACGCTGGTATTGCCGTTGTAAGTATTTGCCGCAGTCAGATTGACACGACCACTACCCGATTTGGTAAAGCCTCCGCCTGTGGATGCTGGGTCAACTCGCAGAATCTGGGGAATGGTTATGTCCACTGCCGCACT
>RDYF01000041.1 GCA_004293285.1 Verrucomicrobiota bacterium
CTTTGAAAATCTGTTCGATCAAGCGACGACCAAGGCGGAGGTGATCGTCACCTTTTTGGCGGTGCTGGAGTTGATGAAAATGAATCAGTTCATCATTCGTCAGAATACGATTCTTGGTGAAATCGAGGTCGAGCGTCGGGTGGTGGGAGCAAGTTCTACCGCCGAGTTGTTGGAAGCGCTGGAACAAGAATAAAAGCAGCTGTTGCCAAAACGCGCAAAAAGTGAGCAAACTTTCCTCGTGAATCTTCCCAATTCGATCACCCTGGCGCGTCTTGCGCTCACAGCGGTTTACGTGTTGATGGCATCTTTGTCGGGTGCTGGTGCCGCGTGGATCAGTCTCGGTGCTTTCGTGATCGCAGCGGCAACGGATTGGCTTGATGGCTATCTGGCGCGCAAGATGAATTTGGTCACGGCGCTGGGCAAATTGTTGGATCCTCTGGTGGATAAAATTTTGGTCTGTGCGGCCTTCGTACATCTGAGTATGGAGTCGATGTGTCCGATGTGGATGACGATTTTGATCATTGGTCGCGAATTTCTGGTTACGGGACTGCGCCAAATTGCTGTCGAGCGCGGTGTCGTGATTGCGGCGGATCGCTGGGGCAAGGCAAAAACCATCGCGCAAATGATTGCTGTGATCGCAAAAACCATCGCGCAAATGATTGCTGTGATCATCGCTTTGCTCTTGCTCGCTGGTCGGCATGGGTCGTCCGAATTTTTCTGGGCTTCGTGGCTGAGTGCGCTGTTGCCGATCATTTTGTGGCTTGCGGTATTCCTGACTTGTCTTTCGGGCTGGAATTATCTTCGCGCCGCTCGCCCTCTTTTTGCTCGGAGCGAGTAGTGCAATGCACAGGGTTGCGCAGTGATTTTTCAGGCAAACTCGTTTTTTCTTGTCGGACGCTCCGCTGCAGAATAAAAGCTGTTACAGTTCTGTAACAACTCCACAGAGCGATTTATCCCATACTATGAAAATGCTAATCCTCCCCCTGTTGTGCTTGTGCTCGTTTGCAAGCGCCGTGGAAAACACCGTAATTGCCCCCGTTGGCATGGGCTCAGCGCGCAACATCACCTTGCGCTTTGTGGTCACCGAGTCGGCACCCTCCTTGGTAGCTCGCGATTCTGAAGGTCGTGAGATTGCCGGAGCAGACCCTACCTACAGCAATTCTTACTTAACCACTTCCAACAATTCGACCACTTCGGTTCAGGAGCTGGGTAGCAAAACCACCAAGACGCGTTTTTCCAATCGTCAGTTTTTGGAGTCTTTGGTGGAGCTTGGTTTCATCACCGAAATCACCGGTTGGTCGATTGTGATGGTGACTCCCGCGACTTCTGAGCCAGCGCCTTATTCCAGTTACGTCGGGCAAATGTACTTGGTTCGCAAAGGTTTCACCCCACGCGACATCAGCTCGATGATCTATGTCCAATACGACAACAACAATGGCGATTACAGCAAGTTTTCCGATGGTCGTGTGACCATGCGCTCGACGTATGCATCCAACACCCGTGCTGCGGCCGATCAATCGGTCAGTGGTCGATGGGTCTATACGGCACAATCGATTTTGGTAATGAATGTGCGCGATGAAAGCAATCAGGGTTTCCGTGTTTCGCTGAACAGTGCACCAGTCGACGTCACCAATGTTCCTCAAGTAGTGTCATACTCTGCGATGTTCTTTGCCAATCGCATTGACTTCACCGATTCCCGTGGCTTGGGCGCGGTGTATGAGTACCCCACCATTCAGCCTGTAGGCGATGTAACGCCTCAGGAGTACGACGATTCCATTTCCTCGCGCTTTTTGCTCAGTGGTCGTTTGATGACAGGCTCCAGCACTCAGGTCTCTCTGGCGGACTACCCAGGATTTGATTTGCGCGGGGAAAAAGTGAGGCATCTCAGTGAGAGCGCTGGTTGCCGCGTGCGCGTTGTCGAGCCTTGCGTTCTCTGGCGAGCATGCGTGCGAGACGTCGTTCGGTGGGAAGATGGCGTGGTTCTTTTCCGTAGCGAGTGGCATAATGATAGCGTCGAAGCTCCGCTGCGCCCGGAATGGGTGGCTGGAGAGCATCGAGCATTTCTCCGAGGCTCCAGTGTGGGCCTGGTCGAATGCCTTCGGCGCGGCACCAGCTTTGCAGTTGTGCTTCATAAGTCAGAGAGCCGGTCTTCGACCTGGTCGCTGTTGGTTGAGACGCGGGAATGTCATGGGAGCTACGCCACCACGACCAAGCACTGCCTGTGAGTCCTAAGGCGGCGAGCAGCCAAGTCATCCAATGAGGTGCGGTGGCGGCGTGCTCGTCGTGAGAAGCAGGAGCTGCCATTTCTTCGGCGCTGAGAGGTTTCTCCTCAGGCGGCGCGGCGCGACTGCTGCCTATGGCGAAAGGCGGAGTGGCGTCGAGGATGACCCAGCCGAGATCATCGATCCAGACTTCGGTCCACGCATGGGCCTCGCGGGCGCGGAAGACAAAAAGTCGTGAACTTTCAAAGTAGCTTCCTCCGACCCAGCCGTAGGCAATCCGTGAGGGGACGCCCATGGCACGAGTCGCCATGGCGGCGGCAGTGGCAAACATCTCGCAGTGCCCTTTTTTTTCGTGAAACAGGAAATTCGAGAGCGGATCCCGATTCTGTGGGTTTTCGATGGTGAGAGAATAGTTGGATTGTTGTTGAAGAATGCCGCGCAGGCGCAGCAAGCGTTGTTTGAGAGAGCCTTGACCGACGCGGGAGAGAATCTGTTCCTGAAGAGCTGAGAAAAAAGCTGGGTCAGAGGGCTGGGCAAGATAGTCGCGCGCGAGAAGAGCATGCCGATGCGACAGCGCGTTTTCGGGTAAGTCGTCGATGTGCAAAGGTTGCGAAGTGGCGCGGTAGCGATGGCCGTGAGACGCGGGTTGGGCGGGCAGCAGCCATACGCCGTCGCCGCGGGCGATGAATTTGGTTCGGGCTTCGGTCAGGCCTTGGAGCGAAATCAGAGGTGCGCATGCAGAGGCATTGCTGGGGTGGAAGACCTCGTACGAAATGGGTGGAGCGATTTCGGCAAGTCGACCTTGCGGCGGAGCGCTGATCTTGGTGGTAATGGCCCAAGCGGCTTGGTGATAGCGGCCCAGTGCGAAGGCGCTGAGGTAGACGCGTTTTTGCAACAAGGTGGCGGCATCTTCAGGATGGTCGAGCTGCAGAAAGACCTCGGGACGATTGCCGGGTTTGAGCTGAGCTCGACGCGGCAATGGGCGGATGCTTTGTTCATTCCATAGCCAATTGCCTGCTTGCGGCGATGACTGGCGTGAAGCATTTTCGAGCCATTGGTCTTGAACTGGGGATTCGGGTCTCAGAGCAGAAAGCCAGTGGTCGGACAAAATCTCGAAGCGAGCGGGCGCATGCAATAGAAACAGTGCGAGCAAGCAAGCCAGCCCAAGCAGCGAGACACTGGAGGCGAGGTAGGTGCGCATCGAGCGCGATCTGCGGGAGTGGGCGTACCACACCCAGCCACAGCTGACGACACTAACGATCACAGCCGCGAGCCAGGCGTCGCCGTGTGCGGCACCGTAGTGCATGCCAAGATAGCTCAAGAGCAGAGCTACTGCTGGAACCGTGGTCGTTTTCATCGCGTCCGAGGTGGTAGCGAGAAAGCTCGCGGTTTTTTGCTGATGTCGAGGATCTGCACTGGCGCCTTTCGTGGCAAGATGCCGCGCTGCCATGTGTGGGGCGGCATGTCAGAAATCATCCACAACTGAGCCGTGGGATCGATGGATCGCTGTGCTTCTTGCCAATCGTGCCATTCAGTCTGTGCTGCGCGTTTGACACAGGCAAAACGATCTAACAACTCTTGGAAATCGCTCGACTTCATGCAGGGGGATTCGCACCAAGAATCGAAGTCGGCGACGAGGCTGGCGGGAACCTGTTGTGCCAGCAAGTAGCGCAGGGTGCCGACGAGAACCGATAGAGCGCGTTCGAATGGTTCGTCGCGAATCAGCGCGCGATCGCTGGCAAAGGAGTGAAACAGGACCACTACGTGATTCGGTGCAGTCGCTGGATGATCATGGTCGCTCACCATCAGACCCTGCCCGCGTGCGAGGCTGCGCGTGCTTGCTGCCAGGTGGAGTCGTTTCAACGCATCGCCCGCCCGCCATTCGCGCAGCCCGCGCCATTCTCCGTCGGCTTGCGTTTGCAACAAGTGAGAGGCCGCGCGCTGCTCATGGCTCAGGCCCATCGCAAGGAGGGGCGACGACGAGCGGACGGCGGGGATTACGCGCAGCCTTTGGGCTTGATGTCCGGAGAGGCAATGTTGCCACCAGCCCCATGGAAAAGCGCTGAGGATTTGGTAGGGTAAGCTTTCTTGAACACCCCGACGCAGGGGCTGGAAGCTTTCCTCGATCACGGTCGAATCCCCTCCGGCGAGGTAGTCGCATGTCAGCTCATGCTGTTGATTGCTGGGAAAAAAGAGCACCAAGCGGAGGTTGTGGGCTGCCATGGCCCGACCTTGATGAATGACGCCGCGCAGCGCGAGAGGTCGATCGACCATGGCGCGCGCGGGCATTTGCCACTCGATGTTCAGGCCCTGCAGCACACGTCGACCATGCCAGCGCGCCCATGGCACGAGGGCGAGAGCGATGGTCATAAGGCTCGTCAGCAAGCCATCGGCACGCGCGAGACCCAGCGTCCACAGGCAAATGGCGACAAGTAGCCAGACAGCACCGCGGGTGGTGAGTTCGGACTGGAGAGAGGGCTGCGTCATCAGGAATGAGTCAGGGCTGACGGGGCAACCAGCGAGTGATTTTCTCGAAGTAGGCGGGTTCATTGATGTCCGTGTGAAGGACGCCGCCTGGTCCGAGATACTTCCATTCATGACAGCCGTAGCAGATTTGCAAGACGCGTCGGCCGCGTGAGTTCGACCATACTAAAGCGTAGTCGGGATGAAACCCCGCGCAGGTGGTTTTCGGCGATGCGAGAACTTGGTGCGACGAGGCATCGGAGTACAAATTCACGACATCGGCGATCAGTTGCGGCGAAACGGCGAGGGGTTGGCGGTGAAAGGCGAAGCCGCCGAAGAAAACGTGAGGCACTTGTTGGAGTTGCGCGGCATACACTTCCGGGTCGCGTTGCGGATGAGCGAGCCCTTGGTAAACGCGGATGTTTTTCGCTTGAGCGAGATCTTCTTTCACCGCGGCGTGCGAGGCCAATTCGGTGGGTCGGAGTGGTTCCCCGCCGCGCCAACAGGTTGCGCAGGAGGAGAAAAGCAGGGCCATGAGCCAGACGGGCAACCATTTCATGAGTGGCAAAATGCGACATTTCTGCGGCAAAATCAACGCGTTTCTGTAGCGCCTCGCTTTGTGCTTGGATTTTGTGGATGGCCAGAGTAGCGAGGGGCATGTCGGACACAGTGAGAACACGATTTGCCCCATCCCCAACGGGTTATCTGCATGTGGGCGGAGCGCGCACGGCGTTGTTTTGTTGGTTGTATGCGCGCAAGCACGGCGGGCAGTTTGTGCTGCGGGTCGAGGACACGGATGAGGCGCGCAATACAGAGGAAGCAAAACAAGCGATTTTCGATGGCCTGGCTTGGCTGGGTTTGGACTGGGACGAGGGTCCTGCCAAAGGCGGCGACTGCGGGCCGTACTTCCAGAGCGAGCGTCGTGCGATCTATGATCGATATTTCGAAAAATTGGTCGCCGCTGATCGCGTGTATGAGAGCGAGGGTGCTTGGCGTTTTCGTTTCGACCGCAAGCCCGTGACCATGCACGATTTGGTGTGTGGCGAAGTGACGATCGACTACCGCGATGAATCCAACACGCCCGACATGGTGGTGCGACGTTCCGATGGTTCGTATGTGTTTCATTTTGTCAACGTAGTGGACGATCTTGAAATGAAAATCACTCACGTGATTCGGGGTGAAGATCATTTGATGAATACGCCGAAGCATTTGCAGTTGATCGAAGCATTGGGCGGGGTGGCTCCGGCATACGCCCACATTCCTTTGATTCAAAACGCCAATGGCTCAAAGATGTCCAAGCGCGACGTTGGTGCTGCCGTCGGAGATTACATCGGCAGCGGTTACACACCATCGGCCTTAGTCAATTATCTGGCATTGCTCGGTTGGTCGTCGAAATCCGAAGAAGAAATTTTCACCATGCAAGAATTGACCGAGCGTTTCAGCCTAGAAGCGGTCAACCGTTCGCCGGCGCGGTTCGATGCGGAAAAATGCGCATGGGTCAATCAGCAGCATTTGTTGCGAATGAGTGCGGCAGACTTTGCGGCGTCGGCGCGGGAGTATGTAGTCAAAGCCGATTTGCCAGTGGGGGAAAATTTTGCCGCAGCGGCGGCGGCGGTTCAGGAGAAAGTGCGTTTGCTGAGTGAAGTGCCTGAAGCTCTGCGATTTTTGTTGGTCGATGAGTTTCCGATCGAGGAGTCGGCATGGGAAAAAATCCAAGCCAATGCCCAGGCAGGGGCCATTTTGCAGGCCATTCATGGCGCCCTAGCGGGGCTAGGGGAATGGAATGCCGACAGCGCCAAAGCGGCCTTGAGCGATGCGGCGGCGAGCATTGGAGCGAAGGCGGGAGCGATGATGTTTCCGCTGCGCGTGGCGCTTTCTGGGAAATCGGGTGGTCCGGATTTGATGGTCATTTTGGCTTTATTGGGTCGCGAGCGGTGCTTGCAGCGGATCGAAACATTGCAGAGCAAACGGGGATGAGTGGCCGAGTCTATCAATTGCAGGATTTGATCTCGCGCGAGATCTTGGATGCCGATGCCGCGCAGCCTGCCATTTTGGCGGTCATTGGTTGTCCCGTGGCGCACTCGGCATCTCCTGCGATGCATCAGCCAGCGCTCGATGTGCGGGGCATGGAAGGTCGTTACATCCGCTTAGAAGTGCCGATTGGTCGCGTGACAGAAGCCTTGCAGCGATTGCAGCAGTTAGGGTTTGTGGGCGCGAACGTGACAGTGCCACACAAATTTGCGGCGCTCGATGCCTGTCATCAGGTCGACGATGCGGCACGGGAAATTGGTGCGGTCAATACGGTAAAATTCCTGCATGGCGAAACGCACGGCTACAACACCGACGGCCCGGGATTTGCGCAAGCGATTGCGGAAGAATTCGGCACAGGGTTGTCGGGCTTACGAGTCATGATCGTCGGCGCTGGCGGAGGCGCTGGGCAAGCGATTGCGACACAGTGCGCGCGGGAAGGCGCGCAGCGGGTGATTTTGGTCAATCGCACTGTTGAGAAAATCCAGTCGCTCCGCGATCGTTTGGCGCGGCGATTTGAGTCGACGCAATTTCATGCGCTAGCGATCGACGATCCGCAATTGCCGAGTGTGGCAAAGCAGTGCCAATTGTTGGTGAATACCAGTTCGCTAGGCTTAAAAGCGGGCGATGCATCGCCGATCGATCCTGCATGCTTCGCGTCGCATCATTGGGTCTACGACACCATCTACCAGCCGCCGCGCACGACCTTTTTGCGTTTGGCTGAAGAAGCGGGTGCGCACGTGGCAAACGGGTTCTCGATGCTGCTGCATCAAGGGGTGCTTGCCTTCGACCACTGGTATCCGGGGCAAGCGCCGTTGGAAGTCATGCGGGCCGGCTTACGGAGCGTCAGTTAAGTCCACGCCGGGATGATCGATGCCCATCCAGTGGCAGGCGGTGATTTCTTCAATGGAAAAAACCTTCTCGCCATTTTTGATCGAGCGACGGATTTTGACGGTGACGCGGGCGGTGTTCGGTGGGTCCGCTTGAGCGAAAATCGAGCCCATGAGAGGAGTTTCGTTTTTTCTGGCCTCAAGCGCTGCGGTGATGAGTCGGCCATCGCGACTTTTGCGATCGAGCAAAAAATCACATGTAGCAGGACCAAGTGGGCCGCCATGCAGCAGCGAGGGCTCGTAAAAGACCACGCTCATTTGCATGTCGAGACTGTTGATGTCGACCAATCGTTCGCGCACGAGTAAGCGGAAAGTTCCCACTTCTTCCTCCGTGCCACTCTGGAAAATGGTCCACGGCGCACTGGAGCTTTTCGCGTAGCTTTCCCAGTCCAGCAGCCAAGCTCCGTCTTCTTGGGCGAAGACCATTTCGATCAGACGACCGCGATCATCTTTCCACAGCGTTTCGATGAGCGGGAAATCGGCAGGCCGAATGACATTTTGTTGGGCGAGTTGAATGGAATCGGGCTTAAAGACCGTCGCTTTCGGGCCGTCATTGAAAATGATCGAACCAAGGCGTGGGCGCTGTCGGCAGAGCTGAGCGAGGCTTTCTGGGGCAGAATTTTCATAGAACTGCGACGTGAGACGAAGCAGTTGTGGATAAGCTTGTTGGAACAAATCTTGGTTCTCGCTCTTCCACGCTTGTGCGCGGGGCGCTTCTGGGCTGGGTGCAGGAGCTGCGGCGACGGGCTGTGGGTTCCATTTCCATTTGATGATGGCGGCCAGCGAGACGAGAATGAGCAACCAGGCGACGAGCAGCTTTACAAGAGGGTGACTTTTTTTGCGTTTGCGCTCGCGTCGCGGTGATGATGCTTCGGTCGGGGAGTCGACGACTTCGCCTTGCCGATCCAAGCGAACCAAGTTTCCACCGCTTTGTGCGGGGAGGTTGGCTTGAAACGCCTTGCGCAGCGGAGTGATCGATCCTTGGAGAGTATGAACCTGAATTTTTTTCCGAGCAGGGATGGGGCTCGATTGGCAAGCAGGGCATAGGGTTGCGTCCACGGCGCGAAAAATTTCGCCGCACTTGCCGCAATGATGCCAGCCTGATTGTTTTTGTGTCACCGCGGTGTAGCTTAGGGCATAACCCAGTCCTTGTGAAGTACCTCTGTGATGAAAAATCGATATTGCGACGAAGGACCTGGTGTTTTTCGCAATCGCAGCGTGACGCGGGCTTCGTTGACGACTTCGAGCAATTCGTTTTGTTGGAGCAAAAGAGCGTTGATTTGTTGATGTGCGAGGGAGCCGCGGGGTGCGTAGCCCCAAATGACAGAATCGCTGCCGGCGAAAGTCAGCTGGAAGGATTCGTAGTCGGTTTCAGGAAGGCTGGGCAGGTAGTAAGGCGAAGGGCTGACAATCGCGCGCATGGTGATTGGGTGCTCGGTCGGATGTTGCGTGAGGGTGTCAATTTTCGCTTCACCGACGCCCATCGTTGCTTCCCAGTCGATGACGATTCGCTGATCGATTTCGACAAAAAACGCAAGAAACGGGCTGCCATTTTCACAGAGGCCTGAGATCATGAGAAAATCTCTGCCTTGGACTTCGGTGACATCGATGAGCAATTCATCGTTCTGTTCGATTTTGGGCATGGATTCCCACCTTTTCCAATGGCGTCGAAGCGAGGCTTCGAGCGTGGGAGTGGAGCGGGCGAGAGGAGGAATCGTTTGGGGGTCGCGCGCATCAGCGACTTGCCGCAGAATGTCGGTGCAGCGCAATTGCACTTGGTAAGGGTTTTGCTGATAAAGCGGCATGGGCAGCCGGATCGGTGTCTCTTCATTGACGACTTCGAGTGCGAAGGGCATGGTGGCCGAAGTTCCGGAGTTAGGATCCGATCGGCTGATCACATAGGCGATGGCGCAAAACATCAGCACAATGGCAGCGGTGAAGAAGTACCACACAAATCGATGTTGATACAGCGACTTTTGGCGTCCCCAAGTTTGTTCCCCGGCTTTGCTGGGAGAGATCACTTCTGCGGGGGGTGCTGCGGTATTGGGTTCAATCCGCGTGATTTCCTTCGCAGGAGTGGCGATGGGTTCCAATTTGACCACAGCGGGCTTGCGCACGGGAACCGTTACGTCCTCGTCCTTGACAGAAGCCGAGGCAGCGAGGGCTTGCCTGCGCCGCATGCCTTTCCGTGATGCACCTTTTTTGAGCATGGAAATCCCAATCAGGAGGGCGAAGAATCAAGGGTTGGCCTTCTGCTTCGAGTCAGCAGGTTCAGGAAGAGGGACTTCGAGCGGTGGCACCGCTTCGGGAGCTGCCTCAGGGAGTTCGGCCGTGGGAGGAGCGATCGGAGGAATGGTGTTGGCGTCGATGGGTGTGACTTCCGTCGTCGGGGCAGCAGGCACGGTGGGGCTTGTTGCGTAGCCCGATTCGAGAAGCAGGGCTGCGGCGACAAAGCCGACCTTGCCGGAGTCGAGCTCGACCTTCACAAAAGAGCCTTCGGATTTGATCACTCGCATGGAAGTGCCGGCACTGAGCAGTTCATCGGCCTCGGCATTTCCTTGGGGTTTGTTGTGAAAAAAAGCGGTCGCATTCGAAGCCGCCGTTACATACTGACCAGCCTTAAAAGCGTAATTGGCACCGGCGTCTTGAGGTTGAACGAGCTGGGCCCCTGGTGAAAGCAAGGGATTGAAACTGCCGCCACCGATGGGCCCACGGAAGTCCGAGCATGAGGTGATGACAAGGCAAGCAGTCAACCAAGTGAGAGGGTGGAGGTATTTCATTGGCGATAGCATAGCTTCAGAAGGGTCGGAACGTCAAGATTTGCAGTCGAGAAAAAATTTGTCCATTTGCCAGTTCCGGCTTGCCACGGAGATCGCTCGTGGTCAGAATCGGCCCATGCGAATTTTCGCCCTTACCGGCGGCATCGCCAGCGGGAAATCCACGGTTTGTCGATTGCTGCGCGATTTATGCCCGTCTGTTACGATTTTTGATTGTGATTTCGTGACGCGTCGACTCCACAGCGACCCAGCCGTGGTGGAGCAATGTCGCGCCATTTTTGGAGATGTGGCCATTTTTGCTCCGAAAAATTGTCTCGATCGCGATTTTTTGCGCAAAAAGATTTTTGATGATGCGGAAGCGAAAGCTCAGCTCGAAGGGATTTTGCATCCTTTGATCCGCCAAGAATGCCATGAAGCCTTGGAGGCGGCTCGCGCGGCAGGGGGGTCGCCCTTGTTCATTGCCGACGTGCCGTTGTTGTTTGAAAATCAGTTTCAATTTGGCCAAGAGAAGTCCCTGTTGGTGGCATCGAGCCACGAGACGCAGGTGCGGCGTTTGCGCAATCGGACGCGTCTGGACGACGATGCGATTCAAAAAATCATTGCCGCGCAGATGTCGACCGAAGAAAAAATCCGCATGGCGGATGTCGTTTTCTGGAACGAAGGCCCGCTGTCGAGCTTGCGCACGCAAATCGCCCGGTTTTTGGAATCGCAGGACATTGTCACGGCGGACCATGAGATGGTTCATGCCAAGCCAGTGATTTTGCCGGCTTCGATCTTGATCAACGAGTTCCGTCAGAAGTCTCTTGCGGAATTGCACGATATGGCGGAATCGATTCCGGGCATGGCTTTGGCTCACGCGACCAAAAGCGAATTGGTCTATGACTTGCTGCAATTTTTTGCCAACGAGGGCGTCGAGTTGACCTGCGAGGGCATCCTCGAGCTCGGAAAAGAAAATTTCGCCATGCTGCGCGATCCTGCGCGGAGTTTTCGTGCGCAGCAGGACGACATTCACGTGCCGCTGACATTCTTGCGCGAACTTGGGCTGCAATCGGGTCAGTGGGTGAAGTTGTTGGTGCGTGCGCCGAAGGAGAAGGACAAGTTTTTGACCACCGCCGCGTTGTTGGAGGTTGAGGGCAAGCCTGTTGCGGAGTGGCAAGCGCCGACGGATTTCGACCGTCTAACGCCGCTGTTTCCTGATCGCCGCGTTTACTTGGAAGGCCCGGGTCCGGACTTTCTCAGCGTGCGCTTGGTCGATCTGATCGCTCCCTTGGGTCTGGGACAGCGTGCTTTGATTGTGGCGCCACCGCGGGGTGGCAAGACCATTTTGCTGAAGCAAATCGCCAAGGCCATTCGCGCGAATCATCCGCAAAGCGAGCTGATTGTTTTGTTGCTTGATGAGCGTCCGGAGGAAGTCACGGACTTTGAAGAAACGGTCGGTTGCACGGTCTATGCTTCGACCTTTGATGAGTCGCCGCGCCGTCACGCACAGGTTGCCGATTTGGTATTGGATCGCAGCAAGCGATTGGTCGAGCAAGGCAAGGATGTGATTTTGTTGCTCGATTCCCTAACGCGCTTGGCGCGCGGTCACAATGCGGCGCAAGGTGGCGGGCCGATTGGCTCGGGGGGTGTTTCTCCTGTGGCTTTGCAAAAGTCGCGCAAATTTTTCGGCGCAGCCCGCAATGTGGAAGAAGGGGGTTCGTTGACCATTTTGGCCACCGCATTGATCGAGACGGAATCGCGGATGGACGACGTGATTTTCGAGGAATTCAAAGGCACTGGCAACATGGAAATCCGGCTCGACCGCGAGCTGGCCGAGCGCCGCGTCTACCCGGCGATTCACATTCCTCAATCGGGCACGCGCAATGATGATCGACTCTATCATCCCGATGAATTTGCCAAGGTTTTGGAAATTCGACGTCAATTGGCACAACTTCCTTATGGCGAAGCCGTGCAAACCTTGATGAGCAATCTGAAAGCAACTCAGAACAATGCCGAGCTCCTGCTGCGCGGAATTCGCTGATTTTGAAAATTTTTCTTGCTCCGCTGTATGCATCGTATTGACTGAACGAATGATATCTTACGCAAACGTTGATGGTGCATGAATAATCTCTTTCCCACAAGGTTCCCCGTTTTTTCTGAGTCGTCTGTGGCCCATTTCGCATTCGGGAGCTTGACCGGTACTGTTCCGCATCGGAGCTGATCCGCCTTCTGATTTACTTTTTGTTTTTGCATGCCCATTCTGATTGAAGATAGCAAAGAACTCCATGATCTGGTGCAACGGATTGCTCCCGTGGCACCGGTTTGCGCGATTGATACGGAGGCCGATAGCTTGCATCGTTACAAAGAGTCGTTGTGCCTGATTCAATTGTCCGCAGGGGGGGAAAATGTCCTGATTGATTCGCTGGCGATCAAGGATACCAGTGTGTTCGCGGACTACCTCTGCGCGTCGGAGGTATGGATGCATGGGGCCGACTACGACATGACCATGCTGCGCCGCGAGTATGGCAAGTTGCCGCCGAAGGTGTGGGACACGCAAATTGGCGCGCGACTTCTAGGCTTGCGGAAATTTGGCCTCTCGGATCTCGTGGAACACTGGTTTGGTGTCACTCTGATCAAAACCTCTCAGAAAGCGGACTGGGGCAAAAGGCCCATGACCCAAACCATGCTCGATTACGCCATCAATGATGTCGTCTATCTTTTGCCGATGGGTGAGTGCATTGTCGAGGAACTGATCGACCTCGGGCGTTACGATTGGTTTGTGCAGAGTTGTGAAGCGGCGCGGAAAAAAATCTTGGATCGGGATGAGAATCGCGAGGAGTTATGGCGCATCAATGGCTCAGGCCGGTTGAATTCTCGCGGCCTTGCTTTTCTGCGCGCTCTTTGGCATTGGCGCGATGCGGAAGCGGCGTCGTGGGATAAGCCCTCGTTCATGGTCGTCAACAACAAGCAGATGATCGAATGGGCGGAAAAAATGGCTCTCGATCAAGTTGTCGAGCTGCCGCGCCATCTCCAAAGACCCGAAAGGATGCGTCGATACCAATCGGCCATCGATCGCGTGGCCAGTATGAACGAAGAGGAGTGGCCTGAAAAAATCAAATCGCCTCGCCGCAAGAAGGACTCGGCGTTTGAAAAGGCGGTGGAGGCCATCATTCAAAAGCGAGACAGCGCGGCTCAAGTTCTGGAAATCGACCCGTCGCTGCTGATTGCCCGCAATGTAGCAGAATCCATCGCCGCTAAAGAAATCACTCCTGAGGACTGTTTGCTTCCTTGGCAATTGGAGCAACTGCAGCTATAAACGCGTCGGAGCTACCCCCCCGAGTTTTGAATCGTCCCCCTTCTACCCTTAGCATTCAGTTCCAATGTCCCCATTGTGCGACGCTCTTGCAGATTTCTCGCGAGCAGTCGGGACTTGAAGGCCCTTGTCCTGTTTGTTTCCATGTGATTGCTTCGCCCGCTCTGGCAATGCCACGAGCATCTATCGATCGTCCGAAGCTGTCGCGCGATAAACCCATCGGCATCAGCGCTGTCTCCGGCTCCCGAGCGCTCAGCGGTCGTTCTTTGAGTCGACCCGAAAAAAAAAGACTCAATTCACGCGGCGTCATGGCGGATCAATCGATCCATCATGAGAGTGAGCGAAAAAAGGAAATGCGCCAGGAACGACGCATGTACATCTGGTGTCTGCTGGTCTTTCTGTTGCTGGCGGCGAGCACCTATGTGATGAAATCGATGGTCGCAGGGCGCTGAGTGGCAGGACTTCGAATGAAGGCCCGATTTTTTGGGTTGAATGTCCGCAGAGAGACCTTCGTTTTGGACTGGGGGTTTTTGTTTTTTGTCGCGAAAACCCGACAAAATCGCTCTTTCTCTCCACCCGCATTTTTCGGGGAATTGCCTTGCGTTTCCATGACTTTTTGGAAGAATGGCTCGCACATGTCTGACCCTCTTACACCTGCGGAAAACACCCCTCCCGGCGTCGATGCCAACCAGCAATACGGTGCGGCTCAAATCGATAAATTGGAAGGCTTGGAAGCCGTGCGCAAACGCCCCGGCATGTACATTGGCGATCCCGATGAACGCGGTCTGCATCACTGCGTTTTTGAGGTGTTGGACAACTCGATCGATGAGCATCTCGCGGGCTACTGTCAGCGCATTAAGGTGACGATTCACATCGATGGCTCGATTTCGATCAGCGACAATGGCCGCGGCATTCCTGTCGACATTCATCCGAAATTTGGCATTCCTGCCGTTGAGCTGGTGCTCACCAATCTCCACGCCGGTGGCAAGTTCGGACAAGGTGCTTACAAGTACTCGGGCGGCCTTCACGGAGTTGGTGCGAAGTGCGTGAATGCGCTCTCGGACTGGTTCAAAGCGGAAGTGCGACGCGAAGGCAAGGTGCACATGATCGCTTTTGAACGCGGCAAAACCACTTCCCCTCTCGCGGTGATTGGCGAGGCTCCACCGGATCAAACCGGCACGACGATTACGTTTTTCCCTGATGCGACGATTTTTGTCGATACCATCGTCTTCAGCTTCGAGCGACTTTCCACCCGCCTGCGCGAACTTGCGTTCCTCAACCCAGGCTTGACGATTGAGCTGGAGGACGAGCGCCCGGAGTCGGCCAAGAAAGCGACTTTTTACTATGCTCAAGGCATTGTGGAGTTTGTCACGCAGCTTGGCGAAAACAAACCCATCATCCACGAGCATCCCATCGCGCTCTCGGGCAAACGTCAGGTGGAAATCGATTACGACGGCAAAATCACGCACGACGACGTGTTTGCCGATGTCGTTTTCCAGTACAATGACTCCTATACCGACCAAATTCTCTGCTTTGCCAACTCGATCCCCAACCCCGATGGTGGCACGCACTTGACCGGTTTCCGCACTGCGTTGACTCGTGCGATCAATCAGTTTGCGAAAGCGAACAAGATTCTCAAAGACAAAGATCCATCGCTCAGCGGCGATGATGTGCGCGAAGGTCTGGTCTGCGTGATTTCGGTGAAAATGCCGAACCCACGCTTCAACTCGCAGACCAAAGCCAAGCTGGTGAATGCCGAAATCGAAGGCGTTGTCTCTTCGATCTCTTATGAGGGCTTGATGAGCTACTTCGAGGAAAATCCAGGGCTCGCGAAAAAGATTATCGAGAAATCGGTCAACGCCGCCCGCGCTCGTGAGGCCGCTCGCAAGGCGCGCGAAACGGTGCGCAAGTCGGCGCTTTCGGGTGGTGGTTTGCCTGGTAAATTGGCCGACTGCTCGGAGCGCGATCCATCGAAATCGGAGCTCTACATTGTCGAGGGTGACTCCGCAGGTGGCTCGGCCAAACAAGGTCGGGATCGTCGCACACAGGCCATCCTGCCGCTGCGGGGTAAGCTGATCAACGTCGAGAAATCCCGACTCCATCGCGCGCTGCAAAACAAGGAGATTCAGTCGATGATCACCGCCATCGGCGCGGGCATTGGCGATGGCGACATGGAAGGTGCGTTTAATGTGGAAAAAATCCGCTACCACAAAATCATCATCATGACCGACGCCGACGTCGACGGCTCGCACATTCGCACGCTCTTGCTTACGTTTTTCTGTCGACACATGCCGGAACTCGTGAAGCGCGGCCATCTTTACATCGCGCAACCGCCGCTCTACCTCGTGACGCGGAAAAAGCGGGCCGAATATGTGCAGGACGACAACGAGCTGAACAAAATCCTCATCGATCTCGGCGCGGGTGACGTGTCGTTGCATTCCATTGCCAATGATGCGCTGTTGAGCGCCGATGAATTGCGCATGGTGTTAGAAAACATCGCGCAATTGACCCGCTATGCCGATTCCATTCAACGCAGTGGTGGCAACTTCGCCGACTACCTTGCGGCAGGTCAAGGCACCACCTTGCCCGCCTACATGATTCGCATTCGTCAGGGCAATGAAGAAAAAATTCACTATTTCACCGACGACGCCAGCTTGCGCGCCTTTGCGGCAGAAAATCGCGACCTGCGTTTGTTCGGCGAAACACTCAGCGAGGAGGAATTGGCTGCTCACACCAATCAAATCTCTCGTCGTGCTGTGTTGAAGGAGCTTCACGAATCTCATGCGATCGACAAGCTGATGATCAAGTTGCGCGAAAAAGGTCTCGACACCTCGAATTTCTTTTCGCCCGACAAGCCGATTTTCGAACTGATCGAAGGGGAAGGCGACAAAAAAACCGTCACGCCGATTTTTGCCATCACCGAGGTGTTGGAAAAAGTGCTAGAGATTGGTCGTCGCGGCATGCAAATCAAGCGATTCAAAGGTCTCGGTGAGATGAATGCGAAAGAGTTGTTCGAAACCACCATGGATCCGACGAAGCGTCAGTTCCTGCGCGTCCGCCTCGATGAAGACAACGCTGTGGAAGCCGACAAGATGTTCGACGTCCTGATGGGCGACATCGTCGAGCCCCGCAAACGCTTCATCGAAGACAACGCTCTGAATGTGCGGAACTTGGATGTGTAGAAACGATTTCTTCATTCACCAGCATGGAATACACGTTTAACAATCAAATCATTCATGAGGCTTTGAGCCGCTTGAATGATTTGCTGCGTGCAAAAGAAACGACGGGTGAGATTTGTATTTTTGGAGGAGCTGCTATGATTCTTGCATTTGATGCAAGATTTGCCACGCGAGACGTGGATGCGATTTTTGTGCCGAAAAATGTCATTGCTGGGGCGATCGAAATGATTGCCGACGAAATGAATTTGCCAAAGTCGTGGCTGAATGACGGGGTGAAAGGATTCGTTTCTGATAAAAAAGATTTTACGGAAGAAAATATGCCGCAGTTCTCGCACCTTCGGGTCATTAGACCTACGGCACCTTATTTGCTTGCGATGAAATGCATGGCTAGTCGAGTCGGTGGCTATGGCGAGCGTGGCGACATTACAGACATCAAATTACTTTGCAAACATCTGAACTGTAAGCATGCTGGGGAAGTATTTCAGATGATTTTGAACTATTATCCAAAATCACAAATACCCATTCGCACTCAATATTTCATTGAAGAGATTTTTCAGGAGCCATTCTAAAAATATTATGATCGCAGTTGCACAACCTCTCGCCACAGTCATGGCATCGATTAAAAATGCGGACGAGTTTTCGTATACGATTCGCGATTTTGCTGATCGCTTTCATGAAAGCCCGGATCCCTCGCTGCTAGCAACTGCTCCTGATTTGCTTGAACCTACGCTACAAGACGACGGAGTCGCTGATGCTTGGATTGCCTCAGTTGCAGCATACCTGGCAGAAACTCATGGCATGCCGACGCCTCTATGGACACGGGGTGCAGCACGGTGCCTTACCAAGCCCTGGTTCGCCGCTAAGTCGCCCAATCTCAAAGCCATCCTTCTCCAAGAAAGTCCTGCCGCATTCCGCGTCCGCAATCTTTTTGTTTCTGCGAATGCGTTGTCACGGGCGTGACGGGTTTTGGGTATTTTAGTCACGAGTCACTGGTAATGATGAACAACGACATCAACAAACTGGAAATCTACCGTGAGGCCATGCGTCTCGGGGAGGTTGTTTGGGGCGTGGTGACGGCTTGGGACTTTTTTGCCAAGGACACCGTGGGTAAGCAATTCGTCAGAGCGGTTGATTCCATCGCGGCCAATATCTCCGAAGGCTACGGTCGGCATCACTACAAGGAAAACATTCATTTTTTTCACTATGCCCGTGGCTCAACTGAGGAAACACAAACCTGGATCGAAAAATCAGCCAATCGCGGCCTCATCGAAAAAACAACGGCCCGCCAACTCTATCGCGAGCTCAACACTCTCAAAAAACGCCTGAACGCCTACATCAAAACCATTGGCAAATCCACCACCTCAAAACGAACAACAACCATTGCTAGTGACCAGTGACTAGTGAACCCATTTTACCAAAGATATGTCAACCGACCACATCAAACCCATCTCAGTCGCCGAGGAACTCTCGACCTCTTTCCTCGACTACTCGATGTCTGTTATCATTTCCCGTGCGCTGCCTGATGTGCGCGATGGATTGAAGCCTTCGCAGCGTCGTATTCTTTACGCCATGCGCGAACTGAATCTCGCGCCAGGTAAGCAGCACATCAAGTGTGCGAAGATTTGCGGTGACACTTCGGGTAACTACCACCCTCACGGTGAAGCCGTGATTTATCCTACGCTCGTGAACATGGGTCAGCACTGGACCATGCGCGAAACGCTGATCGATGGACAGGGCAACTTCGGCTCGGTGGAAGGTGACCCACCTGCTGCGATGCGATACACCGAAGCGCGCTTGACTCATCTCGGCATGGCGATGATGGAGGACTTGGAAAAGGAAACTGTCGAATTCGTGCCGAACTACGACGAACGACTCACCGAACCCACCGTCCTTCCTGCCGCGTTTCCGAATTTGTTGGTCAATGGCGGCACCGGCATTGCGGTCGGTATGGCGACGAATTTGGCACCGCACAACCTGCGTGAGATTGTCGATGCCATTTGTGCCCAAATCGATAAGCCCGACATCACACTGCCGGAGTTGATGCAGTATGTGAAAGGCCCCGACTTCGCCGGTAAGTGCGAAATTCGTGGACTGAAGGGCATTGAAGAATACATGCGCACGGGTCGCGGATCGGTGCGACTTCGCGGTCGCATTGAGATCGATGAACAGGAAAACGGTAAAAGCATTCTCACCATCCGCGAAGTGCCGCATGGCGTGAATCGTGCCACCTTGCAAGAGCGCATTGCCGAGCTGGTGAATGAAAAAATCCTCACGGGCATTTCGAGCATGCGCGACTTGTCGGATGAAGAAACGCGGATTGAGATCGAGCTCAAGCGCGATGCCCGCCCGCAGGTGGTCGCGAATCAGATTTTCAAGCTCACTAGCATGGACACCTCGTACAGCATCAACATGCTGGCGATTCACGAAAAACGTCCGAAACTTCTTACGCTCAAGGACGCCATCGATTGCTACATCGAACACCGCCGCGAAGTGGTTGTGCGCCGCACCAAGTATCTCCTGCGCAAAGCCGAAGATCGGGCGGAAAACCTCGAAGCGTATCTGCTGGCGCTGGGGCATCTCGATGACTTTATCGACATCATCCGCTCGTCGAAAAATCGTGACGAAGCGCGTGAGCGACTGGCCTCGTACACCTTTCCGATTGCGACGGCAGAAAATCTCGGCATTCTCATTCGCTCCCAGCCGTCGGTGCAGGGCGACACCTATGTTTTCTCCGAGCGCCAGGTGAATGCCATTCTTGAATTGCGACTCTATCAACTCACCGGCATGGAGCGCGATAAGATCAAGGGCGAATACGACAACGTGCTCGCGGAGATCATCGATTTCATGGACATCATTGCTCGTGAAGTGCGAGTGCTTACGATCATCAAAGACGAATTGCGCGCTGTCGGGGAAAAATACGGCACACCACGTCGTTGCCCGATTTTGCCCGACGAAGGCGAAATTGCGATCGAAGACTTGATTGCCAATGATTCGATGATCGTGACTTTGACTCATCGTGGTTACATCAAGCGCACGCCCGCCAGCGAGTTCCGCGTCCAGGCGCGCGGTGGCAAAGGCTTGCGTGGCATGGAAACGCGCACTGCGGGGGATCAAGAGGACGATTTCATCGAGCACTTGTTCTCGACCCAAGCGCACGATTACTTGATGTTCTTTACCAATACCGGTCGCGTGTATGTGGAACGAGTCTACGATATCCCCGAAGGTTCACGCGCTGCGAAAGGTCGCGGCATCCGCAATGTGCTCAATTTGCAGCCCGAGGAAAAAATCGCTGCATTGCTGCGACTCGAGCGCGTTACCGATGAAGGCAATAACGACATCACTTTCCGCGAAGATGCTGGATTCTTGTTGTTCGCGACGAAGTGCGGATTGGTGAAGAAAACGCCGCTGAACGATTACCGCAATTACCGCAAAGCGGGTCTCAATGCGATCAATTTGGAAGAAGACGATGAATTGATCGGCGTGCGCCAAACCAGCGGCAATGATGAAATCATTCTCGTCACACGACACGGCATCAGCATTCGTTTTCACGAAGAACAAGCCCGCAGCATGGGTCGAACCGCCACGGGCGTTTGGGGCATCCGTCCCGAGGAAGGCGATCACGTCGTCAGTCTCGCCCTCGTGACTCCCGGCAGCACGCTACTGGTCGCAGCGGAAAATGGTCTCGGCAAGCGCACGGCGTTTGAAGAATACCGACTGCAATCGCGCGGTGGTAAGGGCATCATCACGATGAAGATCACGGAAAAAACCGGCAATGTTGTCGGCGCCGTGACTGTTCAGGAAGAAGATGAGTTGATGCTAATGACCAACAGTGGTTTGAGCATCCGCATCAAGGTCAACACCATTCGTGAAACGGGTCGCAATGCCCAGGGCGTGAAGTTGTTGACGATGAAGGACGGTGAATTTTTGCAAGACATCGCGAAAGTGATTCCTGATGGCGAAGATGATCCGGAACGGAGCGTCACTTCAGAGGGCGATTCGGAGGAACCGAATGCAGCTGCAGAAGACGATACCGGCAGCGCTGAATCCGCAGTGGATCCCGTAGAATAATCTTATGTTCCCGCGCCCCCATCACCAAACGACATCGCGTGCTTCCGGGCTCGCAGGCGTGATGGATGGATGGGTGCGCTGCTGTGCGACGCTTTGCGGGATCGGCTTCGGTCTCGCGGCGGCGCAAACGACTCCGCCCACTTCCGCTGAGAGTGCGGTCAATGATGCGTCGATCAAGGGCTTGAAAAATGCCCGCGTCATCAGTCTCGCCATCCCTGCTCCGCGCGGACAAATTCTCGATCGGGAAGGTCGATCGCTCGCGCAAAATCGCGTTTGCTTTAAGGCGGCGCTGCAATTTCCGCAGTTTGAAAATGCCACGCGCGAGTTCGTGCTCGAGTGGGCGCAGAAGCGATTGAGCGAAATGAAGCTGCTGTTTCCACGCAGCAAGGAGTATTCCGATGCCTCGCTGTGGGCGCATTATCAAGATCGTCGCTGGCTGCCTTTGTATCTGAGCCATGAACTGAGCAGTGCCGAAGCCGCGAAGCTGACGGAAAAATGGGGCAAGCGCGATGACCTCATCATGGTGCCAGTTTACGCCCGTTTTTATCCCGGTGGCTCGTTGGCCTGCCATGTGATTGGATATACCGGAAGTGCGGGGAAATTGCCGACTGGTCCGATCAATTACAATGACCCGCTCTGGGAGCACGCCGAGGGCAAGGCTGGCTTGGAAATGCTTTACAATGGTCAGCTTTCCGGCACGCCGGGCATGAAGCGGATTCTTTACAATAACGACGGCGTGAAGCTGCAAGAGGAAATCGTCAAGCGTCCGATTGCCGGTGGCAATGTCGTCACGACCCTCAATAAGCGCTGGCAAGAGCATGCGGAAAGTGTTCTGCGCGAGGGCTGCCAGCGCGGTGCGATGGTGGTCATCGACGTCACCACGGGGGAGATCCTCGTCATGGCCTCGCGCCCGGGATTTGATTTGATGGAGTTTGTGGGCGGCATCAGTTCGAAGCGCTTTCGCGAACTCAATGAAGATCCCGCTGCCCCCTTGTTCGCGCGTTCTTTCTCCGCCCAGTATCCGCCGGCTTCGACCTTCAAGGCGGTGGTCGGTCTCGCCGCGATGGAGGCCCATACGGTCGAAGAAAGTACGCAGATTTACTCTCCGGCGTTTTTGGAATTTCCTGGTCATAAAATTCGCAACGCCACCGGGAAAGCCGAGGGCAGCATCGACATCAAGCGTGCCATGGCGCGCTCGTGCAATACCTGGTTTGCTCAGGTCGGCATGCAAACCGGCCCCAGCGCGTTGATGGCGACCGCACGCAAGTTGGGCTATGGTGAAAAAACTGGACTGCCGCTGATCGGCGAAGCCGCGGGCTTGATGCCGACGAATGAATGGATGTTGCAGTATCACAAACGTCGCTTCATGGGCGGCGATACGGCGAATATGTCGATTGGTCAGGGCGTGCTCCTCGCCACGCCCCTGCAAGTGGCACAAGGCATGGCGGGCATTGCTCACGGGCAAGCTCTGCCGAAATTGCAACTGGTCCATCAAGTGCAGGATGGTCGTGGTCGGGTGGTTTCTCAGGGGGCACTCTCGATCCGCAATGAATTGGCTTTTTCGGAAGCAGGATTGCGCGCGGTGCGCGATGGCATGCGCGATGTCGTCAATGCACCTTACGGCACCGGCCAAGCGGCGCGTTTGGACTGGACCACTCTTTGCGGCAAAACGGGCACGGCGCAATGGGGGCCGCCGTCGAAAAATCAGCGCCTCGCTTGGTTTGCGGGATTTCTCCCCGCCGATAATCCGCGCTATGCCTATGCTGTGGTGTATGAGGGCAAGCCCGGTCAAGTGGTCAGCGGTGGTCGCATGGCCGCGCCTATGGTGAAAAACTTTTTCCAACCGCTGCGCAAGGAGATTGAGGAAATCATCGCGCCTCCACAGAAGGCGATGGTGATTGAGGAAAACCCAAGCGATGCGACCATGGTGACGCCCGAGGCGATTCGTGCGATTCCGGTTTTGCCGGAGGAGGAAGAAAGCATGGGCGTGCCGCGCGCGGTGCCGATTGAGGAAAATGCGGTGGTCGATGACGTCGAGAAGGCCGAAGCGGAGCAAATGCCACCGCCACTCACTGCGCTACCGGTGGAAGAAGATGAGCTTGTCGAGCCCACCCCGCCGCAAGGTGTCGAGAATCAGGCAACGCAAGTCTCGCCAGGTCCGGTTCGACGCGCCATTCCTGTGCCAGAGGAAGAGGAGGAGATGGTCGACGAAATCGAAATTCTTCCCGAATGATCGAACACAGACCGTGGCGGCGCTTTTTTGGTGCTAAGCCGAACGATGGGGCATGATGGAGCTGACGTTGGAAAGCGTCGCCACGATCGGCATGCGATGTCGACTCGTTTCTTCGGCATTGTCTGACGTTTTTCTTGTGCGATGCATGGGCGCTGCTTAGTTTGTCTTAGATGAATCGTTTGTTCCTTGGTTGGGATTGCCCCATTGTAGAATCGGCCGCTGCATGGTTGTGGCAACAGCGCGATTTGTTGGCATCGACCTGCGTGGTGGTGCCGACCGCTCAAGCGGGTCGACGTTTGCGCGAAGCGGTCGCCCGATTGGCCGAGGCGGAAGGCTCTGCTTTGTTAGGTCTGCGCACGGTCACACCCGCGCGATTTTTGGATGTTTCTGCGGAGGATCTCGCGGACCCTACGATCGAACTTTTGGCATGGATGGAGGTGTTGGAGGGGATCGATGATTGGTCACCTTATCTCGCAGCTTTTCCTCATCCTCTGGCCGAGGGTGAGCCACGCGGGTGGTCGCAGTCGCTCGCTCAGTCGCTGATGGACTTGCGATTTCATTTGCAGGAAAACGGCTTGCTGATTCGCGATGCGCAGCGTCGGTTGGCGCAGCACGACGACGAAGCCCGCTGGTCGGCGCTGGCGCTGTTAGAGGATCAAGTCGAAGCCCTTTTGGCGACTTGGAATCGACAGAGTCGCAGTGCGCTGTTGCGGCGGTCGATGGCGCAGGGAAGCTTGCCCACGCTGCCCGATGAGGTTGCCCGCTGGGTGATGGTTGGCGTCACCGAAACGTCGCCGTATGTCGCGCAGTTGTGGCGTCGACTCCCCAACGCGACGGTTCTGGTCGCAGCGCCGGAGTCGGCGGCAGAGTGGTTTGACGATTGCGGATTTCCCGGGCTCGATTGGCGCGAGCGTTCCTTGCCTTTTCCCGGTCGCGATGGTCCAAAGGGCCAGGTCGCAGTCGCGGCCGATGCTCGACAAATGGCGGAGATGGTCGTGGATGCTCTCGCGCATCAAGGTACCGCGTCGGACCAAGTCATGCTTGCGGCTTGTGATGCGAGCATAGGTCGGCCACTGGTCACCGCCTTCGCCCGTGCGGGTTGGCCCTTGTTCGACCCAGGTGCTCAGAGCGATGCTCATGACTGGCGCGTTTGGTTGAAGCATTGGCAACGCTGGCTGAGTCAGCCCAGCCTCGCTGTGGTGACGGAATTGGCGACTTGCCGCGAAACGCAATCGATCACCGGCCCGGGCGTGGTGGGGTGGCTGAAAACTCTCGGCGTATTGCGCGATCAGTGCTTGGTGGAACGCATCGAGGATGTCGAGCTTTTGCTGTCGCACGGTCCGCTGCCGCGCGGCACTTCGACCGAGCAAGTGGAGACGCTAGTCAAAGCGTTGCGACATTTGCAGCGCTGGAGAAAAGATTTTTTCCAACAAGGCTGGGCCACGAAGATGATGGCATTGTTAGAGCGTTGGCAACAAGATGGTCGCTTGGAGGTCGATGAACTCACCACTGTCAGCGACCTCGTTCAAGCATGGCAGCCGTGGGAAAAGCGTTTTTCCTACGAGCCTGCTTTTTGGACGCAACTGCTGCTGGATCGACTCCCCCCCGCCACTGCGGAGTGGCCGGAACAACGTGCATTGGATCTCGAGGGGTGGCTGGAGATCGCCTTTCATCAGACGCCTCACTTGGTCATTTGCGGCATGAGCGATACCGCCATCCCCGCCCGCTTTGGTGGCGAACCTTGGCTCAATCAAAGCAATCGGAGCCTCTTCGGATTGAACACGGATCAACATCGTGAAGCCCGCGATGCCTATCTGTTTTTTGCGATGCAAGAAGCACATCGCGAACACGGACGTGTGGAAGTTTTTCTCAGCAAGACGGACTTGCAAGGGAAGATCCTTTTGCCATCGCGATTGCTGCTGCGCGCCAGCGGTCAGGAACTCGCCGAGCGCGTGGCGCAGTTGTTTGCCGAACTCCCCGCTAGTGAATCGCAGTTGCTCTGGCAGCAAGACTTCACCTGGCAGCCTCGACTCGTCGAAGTCGCCCCAGAGCGCGAGGGCGTGCGTCGATTGTCGGTCACTGCCTTGCGCGACTACCTTGCTTGCCCCTATCGATTCTACCTCAAACACGGCCTGCGCATGCAAGGTCGTGATGGCGATCGCGGCGAATGGAACCATCGCGACTTCGGCAATATGCTTCACGAAGTCATGGAAACATGGGGCAATGAGGCGCAAATGAAATTGTTGGAATCGAGCAAAGATCTCGCCGAGTGTTGGAATGATTTGCTCAGCACGATGTTGCAGTCGCGCTACGGCGAAAAACTTCCGCTGCCGCTGCGCTTGCAAAGTGCGGCCTTGCGTCAGCGGCTCGATTGGCTCGCCGAGGCGCAGGCGCAGCAGCGCGCTGAGGGCTGGCAAGTGTGGCAGGTAGAAACCGCATTTCTTTTGCCCATGCCGACGATTCACCTCAGCGGAAAAATTGACCGCATTGACTATCATCCCGGCTTGGATGCCTATCAAATGTGGGATTACAAAACCGGCAGCATCGATGCGCAAGTGAGCAAGTCGCATCTCAAAACCATGAGCACGCGCGCGGTCTTGCCCGAGCATCTGCAAGGCGATGAGCGATTGTTCATCACCGATGCGAAAAACAAAAAAGCGCGTTGGACCAATCTGCAATTGCCGCTTTACGCCGCAGCGGGGCTTACGCCAAAAATGCCCACGGTCGGCTACATCGAGGTAGGCGACTCCGCCGACGCCATTGGCTTCCGTCCGTGGACCGATTTCGATGAATCGACCATCGACTCCGCCCGCGCCTGCGCCGAGTGGTTGACGGAAAAAATCGCAGCAAAGCAATTCTGGCCGCCTAACGAAAAAAC
>RDYF01000042.1 GCA_004293285.1 Verrucomicrobiota bacterium
TAGCCCGTTCATTCGCTTGGTGCGCTTGGCCATTCTCAACCTCGCCGGTGTGCCATCGATCGTCTTCGGCCTCTTTGGCTTTTCGGTTTTTGTTCTCGCTGTGCCCATCATCACCACCGAACCCGCCAGCCGCTCGCTGCTGACGATTCCGCTTTTTGCCAGTGATTATGTGATCAGCTTCCAAGGCTGGAATTCATCGCTGATGGCAGGCTGCGCGACGCTTGCTTGCATGATTTTGCCGGTGATCATCACTGCTTCGGAGGAGTCGCTCAAATCCGTGCCGCAGGGCTTTCGCGATGCCGCTCTGGCACTCGGTGCCTCGCGCTGGCAGGCGATTCGCACGAGCGTGCTGCCGTTTTCTCTGCCGGGCATTCTCACGTCCTCGCTGCTCGCTATTACTCGTGTTGCCGGAGAAACGGCGCCGATCATGTTTACCGCAGCCGTCGCCGCGAAGGATGATCTGCCATGGGAGGGCATCACGAACCCTTTTGAAATTCTCTCGTCGCAGGTCCAAGCTTTGCCTTATCACATTTACACTCTCGCCGCTCGCATCCCGAACTCGGAATACACGCAACGCGCCCAATATGGCTCGGTTTTTGTCTTTCTCTTGCTCGTCGCCATCATGTCGTTTGGCTCGATGATCCTCCGTGCCAAAATGCGCTCGAAGCTGAAGTGGTAACCCATCGCCATCCATGAATCCCGCCATTCAAATTGAACATCTCGATTTCTGCTACGGCTCGAAACAATCGCTTTTCGATGTCTCGATGGACATCCCTATGCACCAAGTCACCGCTCTGATCGGTCCCTCGGGATGCGGGAAGTCGACTTTGCTGCGCTGCCTCAATCGCATCAATGACCGCATCCCCGGCGCGCGCGTGACGAAGGGCTCGGTGCGCATTCATGGCATTGACATCAATCGCCCCGATATCGACCTGCTCCAGCTCCGTCGCCACGTCGGCATGGTGTTTCAAAAATACAATCCCTTCGCGAAGTCGATCTACGAAAACGTCGCCTACAGCTCGCGCATTGCCAAGATCACCGACAAAGCGCAGCTCGATGAAATCGTCGAAACCTCGCTGCGCGATGCCGCTTTGTGGGATGATGTGAAGGATCGACTCCACGACAGCGCCTTCGGCCTTTCCGGTGGTCAGCAGCAACGCTTGTGCATCGCCCGCGCCATTGCCAATCGACCAGAAATTTTGCTCATGGATGAACCGTGCGCCGCCCTCGATCCTCTCGCCACGCTGAAGATTGAGGAGCTCATTCACGACCTCAAGCAACGCTTCACCATCGTCATCGTCACGCACAACATGGCGCAAGCCAGTCGATGCTCAGACCGCACGGCCTTCATGTATCTCGGCAAGCTCATCGAGTTTGACGACACCAGAAAAATTTTCACCAATCCGAGCGAGCGGCAAACCGAGCAATACATCACCGGCAGCTTCGGTTGATCTCTCTGACGTCACACAAATGCAGTGATCTTCTGGGGGGAAACGATCTTTCCTGTCGAAAAGATCACTGCAAGGGGGGGGAATCTTTGTGCACATCATCCGGGGGAGGAGGCTGCCGAAGAACAATAGAACATTTTGCGTTACATGCACCTGCGGCAAATTGTCGCAGGTCTAGTCCATCATCACCCCATGACCACCCCCATCAAGCACTCCCCCCTCAAGCGCGGAACTTCGCGAAACTTTTTCATCCCGGCGGGATGGCAGATTGTAGCCGGTGGTCGAGCCCATCGGGCGATACCACCGGAAAAAACGCATCGGAATCCAGCATCCTGAAGGGATGCCAGACTTGCGGAGATGATCAACAGATGACCACTCACATTTTTGCCATAGCGGATCGGAGTCAGAGATAATCGCGCATCCTATCCGAAATGCCCCCATGATGAATCGAAGGGTTCTGTTGACTGCTTACACTAATCCACCTCAATGCCTTGATGAAGCAGCACTTAGCCACCCTAAAACCTCAGGAAATAACGCAATTCTAAAAAAATGTTAAAAAGACAGTCGCTGACCCCATTTATTTACGCAATCGTTTACGATAAAAAATAGGTGTTTAACAACTACTCATGGTAATCTACATACCAGTTGCCATTTCGTAGCCACCAAGTTGAAGTTTCTTTGGTATCTCGCTCGTCTTCAATTCCAAATGAAGTTACATGAAATACACATTCTCCCCGCGAGTGAATTCTTTTAACGATGGTAGTTCCCATTGCTCATAATGGGGTCAGTCCTTGGATTTAAGTATTTTTTCATACTTCTTCATGATTTTCACTCCTTCTTTGCTGTCTTGATAGAGTTTCGCAACCTTGCTCATGCCAGCAGGGTGTCCCATCACGAGGCGATTGGCAATCCATTCGTTGCTCACGGCGCAGTGCTTCTTCACCATCGCCGCCAGAAGTGCTTTTTGCCAAATTCCTTTGGCTGCTGCGCCAGACTTTCTCGCTCGACCTCATAACCGATTTCTGACTCCATTACACCCGATTACACAGTCCATGCCTGCCCGATCGCACCTGCTTGGAATCGCTCCGATGCGATGCCCTGTTTTGCCATCTCTTGCGCCAAACGTAGCGGTGGCTCACCCATGGGCTCATCGGTCAGGCGAAAAGTCCCCCAGTGCATCGCAATAGCACGCTTGCTGCGCGTTTCCTGAAAAACCCGCACCGCCTCCTCGGGGTTCATGTGCATGCCTTTCATCACCCATCGTGGCGAGTAGGCTCCTATCGGGATCATGCTCAGATCCATGGGGCCAAGCTTCTCGCCCATCTCGCGAAAAATGGGCGCGTAGCCACTATCACCCGCATGCCACAATCGCTGACCTGCGGCCTCCAAGCACCAGCCACACCAGTGACCACGATTCCGATCAAAGAGACTGCGCGCGGTAAAATGCTGAGCGGGGGTCGCTGTGATCGACCACTCGCCTAACGCAACTTTTTCCCACCATGGCACTTCCGTCACATCCGCAAATCCTTGTTTGCGCAGCCAGCGCCCGTGCCCCTCAGCGACGATGATGGGTGTGCTCGCAGGAAATTTTCGTAAGGTCGGCAGATCACAATGATCATAGTGCGTATGCGTCAGCAAAATGGCATCGATCGCCGGCCAGTCGGCGAAACTCCACGGCACGGACACCTTGCGTTTCAAGCTGGGCAAATGAAAGGGCCAAGGCGAACAGTAATCCGAAAAAATGGGATCAATCAGCAACCGTTTGCCGTGCCCTACGATCAAAAAAGAAGCGTGCCCTAACCAGAAAACTCTTACCCCGTCGAGCGGCCACTCGCTGATCTCCGCCCATGACAATTCACGACGCTGCGCTGGGGAGTCGTCCGCTCCGAAAACAGGTGCCTCGGTGCGACGCCAGCCACTTTTCCAGCGCAGGATATCGAGCAACCCGTGATCGTGATGCGACCACGGGTTAGAAAAACGTGCACGACGCCAGGAAGAAAACCAACTCACTTGAGCAATTCGACAACACTTTCTGTAGCGGGATCCCAGTAGCGCACTTCCTGCACCACCCCACCGCGCAAGGTCAAGACCGTGACCTTGCCGACTTGTTGCGGATAAGGCGTCAGCAAATTCGCGTCATCGCCGAGGATGATGCGGTGCGAATACTTGCGCATCTTCGGCAACGCAAAAAAGCGTCCAATTCCTGGCATGCCAAAAATGTTCGCCACATAGACCGCTTTCTTGTTCGTCAAAAATTCCGCGCCTTGCGCCGTCAACGCAGCATTGGCTTTTTTTCCCGTTTCCATATCGAAGCTCACTAACAAGTACTGCGTTTTCGCCGCTTCAAACTCATACGCGACACCATGCTGGTCTTGCGCCTTAAAGCTCGTAATTTTACTTCCCTTTTCATAAACTTGAGCGTTCACCAAGGACACGCTGGCGGCAATGATAAGGGCCTTATTGAGAATGGATTGCAATAATTTCATAGATTGACTTTGTGAGGATACTTCGCTAATGTAATTTCTGTTCTCGAAAATGCAAGCGCATCCCCACCTTTGTTTCTCGCAGCGCTTTGATGTTGTCAAGGCGGCATGGGCGATGATTGCGCAGTTGCTACTGATCGTCTTGCTGGGGAACATGATTGCTCTATCGCCACACGCTCTAGCAACATGGGGTGCGCAACACCACCAAGTCATTTTTATCGACGGCATGGTGGTGCTGCATCATCCCGCTCCTTCCGCGCAGTGCGATGATATCTCTGCCTCACTTTGGACTAGTCAGCCCAGCCACCCCGATCATTGTTTTATCGCGCTTAGCCCGGTCACAAGTGCCGAAGCATTGCATCCTAACGAAGGACCGCAACCACACGATGCCTGCGACATCATGCTGCAACACGGGGAGTTAGCCAAGTATCACGCACAAGCCACGTCGATGCTCGCTACGAGTCATGACGACGCCCGCCTGACACGTCATCAGGTGCAATGGAGCACGGTCTTTTTATTGATTTGATCCAACCACTGAAAGTTCCGCGCATGGCGCTCCCAGGAAGAATCCGCTAGCAGGAGCCATGCAACCGAACTTGGCTATCATTTGTTTTTTCTCAACTTTTCCCACTTATCTTTTATGAAATCAATCATCTTACTCATTGCCACCATCGCCGTGGCCACCGCCGCCGATTTTCAAATCGACTCTCAAAAAAGCTGGCTCAAGCTCGACTGCAAGGCCACGGGCCACAGTTGGACGGCGCAAGTCAAAGAATTCTCCGCATCCATCTCAGGCGATGCTGCCACACTGGCTCCCAGTGCGGCCAACATTGCTTGGAAATTCTCGGACATCGATTCCGATGAAGCGGATCGCGATGAAAAAATGCTCGACTGGCTCGATGCCAGCTCTCATCCCACAGGTTCTTGGAAAATGACCAAGCAATGGAAGGACAGTTCCGGCCAACAGTATGTGAGCGGTCCTCTGACCATTGCTGGTGTTTCCAAAGAGATCACCATTCCGGTCAAAGCCGAAAAAACCGACAAAGGTATGTCGCTCGATGGCGATGTCTGGATCGATACCACCGACTTCAGCTTGCCCATCATTCGCATGGTGGTGCTTACTGTGAACCCCAAAGTCAACATTCGCTTCCACTTGGAAGGCGACGTTCGTTAACCGTCTGAGAATACCTACGTAGATGAACGCCAAACAAAGAATGGAACGTCGCTGTGCATGCGCGAAAAGCATTGTCGCGACCGCCTACCAGCAAGGCATGGGACCGCTGGACCAACTCGAACCACGACTTTCCGCCGCGCTGCACGATGTCCTCGCTAAGCCCGGGTCGCTCACTCGTGCGCTAATTGCTTACTTGATGGGCATGGAAATGGGGCTCACCGAAGAAAGCGCGCGCGGCCTTGCTTGCGGCATTGAATACCTGCACACAGCCTCGTTGATTTTCGACGACTTGCCCGCCATGGATGATGCTCGACTCCGTCGCGGCATGCCCTGCTTGCACGTAGCGCACGGCGAAGCTGTTGCGATGCTTGCCGCCCTGGCAATGATCAATCGCGGCTACTCCCTGCTCTGGCAAGCCGTTGCCAAAGCACGCAGCAAAGAGCGGCTCGCCAAGGCAACACAATTGGTCGAAGAATGCCTCGGCACAGCCGGCTTGATCGGTGGCCAAGCGTATGACATTCGCGGATGGCGCGAAGGACAAACGGCTCATGAGGTGATTGAAGTCGCCCGACGCAAAACCGCGACCTTATTGCGCTTGCCGCTGGTGCTCCCTGCCATCATTGGCAGCGGCTCAGATCGCGAGATTCAAGCCTTGGAGCGACTCGGCTTGCTCCGCGGACTCAGCTATCAGATTGTCGACGACCTCAAAGACGTGATGTTGGCCGACGCGGCCAGTGGCAAAAGCTCGGGTCGGGATGAACTGATGGGGCGCCCCAATTTGGTTAGTGCCGAGGGTTTCCAACCCGCTCTGCAACGACTCCGCAAGATGATGCGCATCGCTGATGAAGTGCAACGTCGACTTCCCGGAAATCCCGAGCGCTGGGGCATGCTCAGTCTCTTGCGCGTTACGATCCCGATGACGGCCAAGGTGGTCACTAACAGCGCCATCGCCTAACCGTTTCAGAACATGCATTTGCTTCGACTCGTATTCATCAACCTACGCCGTCACCGTGTCCGCACCGTGATTGGCGCAGCCGGTATCGCCCTTGGAGTAGCCACCATGCTCAGCGTGGTTGGACTGCTCGGAGGCGCGGTGAAGATGTTTGAACGCATCCTCCGCAGCGATGCGGAAATGGTAGTGTTTGAAAAAAATGTGAGCGATTTGTTTTTCAGCAATGTCGATGTCGCCATCGCCGATGAACTCGCCAAGCAGCCTTTCATCAAATCGGTGCAGCCCGTATTATTTTCGATTGTGGCGACACCTGATCGACCGGTTGTCACGTGTTTTGGCATTCGCCCGGAAGACGGACGATTGCAAAAAGGCACTTGGTTGCAGGGCACTGCCGAGAATTTTCGTCACGACAGTGAAGGCATTGTGTTAGGCGAACGCGCCGCCGACTTCCTCAAAGTGAAGGCTGGAGAAAAAGTCGCACTGGGTCAGCATTCGTATCCAGTCATCGGCATTGTGCAGTTGGAAAATGGTTTTGAAAACGGCGGCGTCTTCATGCCACTCACCCTCTGCCAAAAGGCTTTCCGCAAAGAAGGATTTGCCAGCATTCTCTCTGTCGCACTGGCCACAGGGCACGAACCAAAGGCTGTCAAGGATTGGGTGAATCAACATCAACCACGCCTCACAGCTCTCGAAAATGATGAGTTTAGCAAAAGCTACTCGCAGTTCAAAATCCTCAAAACCACCGCATGGGTGGTCGGTGGATGCGCTTTTTTGTTAGGCGGTCTCAGTGTCACCAACACGATGATTCTTTCCGTGTTCAGTCGCATCAAAGAACTAGCGATCACACGCGTCTGCGGATTTTCTCGCACTCAAGTGGTGACCATGATTTTTGGCGAATCAGTGCTGGTTTCATTGTTAGGCATGCTGCTCGGCTGGTTGCTGAGCTTCAGCGGCTTGTGGATCTTGCGTGAGGTTCCGGCCTTGCAAGGATACATCGAGCCTCGCATCGGCTGGCAAGAATTGCTCGGCGCGCTCGCGCTTGCAGCGATCACGGCCATCCTCGGTGCCATTTATCCAGCGTGGTATGCCGCCCGCTTAAAACCTGCTAGTGCACTGCGTTACGAATAAGACGATGATTGAAGTAGAAGATGTTTGGAAGAGTTTCGACGACGGCAAGATTCAGGTGCTAAAAGGCGTGAGCTTGACGGTCGAACGCGGTGAACTGCTGGCTCTTTGCGGCACTTCCGGTTGCGGAAAGTCGACGCTGCTGAGCTTGATCGCCGGCTTGGAATCGAGCGATCGCGGACGCATTGTCATCGACGGACGCGAGCGTGCGACGGAAGCCGAACGCGTCTCCTTGCTGCGGCGCGAAATTGGTTTTGTGTTTCAACTCCATCATTTGATGCCCGACCTTACGCTGGCGGAAAACTGCCTGATTCCGGTGATTGCGGTGGGCACCTCAATGGCCCAGGCCAAGATCCGCATGACCGAACTCGCAGAACTCACCGGCGTGGGACATCGGCTCGACCGACCCGTGCGCGAGCTCTCGGGCGGCGAACGCCAGCGCGGTGCCTTGGTGCGCGCGCTGATGAACGATCCACAGATTTTGTTAGCCGATGAACCGACAGGTGCGTTGGACGAAGAGAACCGTGAAATTGTTTTTCAACTGCTGCTCGATCTCACGCGCAAGAACGGCAAGACCTTGATCATGGCAACGCACGACCAAGAAATGGCGTCGCGATGCGATCGGGTTTTGCGCATGCGCGATGGAGCTATCATTGCCTCATGAACCAAGAAAATCCCATGACCATGGCGATGCGTCATGCGCTTGGCTGGTTGCTCGCCGCCAATGGGGTCGGGCTGTGGCTATCGGCCTTGCTGTGCTGGCCTGAGCTGGGTTCGGCATTCGGAGAGCAAGGCTATGGTCGCTGGCTACCGTTGCATTTGAATGGACAACTCTATGGCTGGACCAGTCTGCCACTGATTGCGTGGATGTTTTTCTGTTATCGCGTCGATGCTTGCCTCACCAGCTCACGCCTCTCGCGCGGGGCTGTGGTGCTGTGGACGACATCGCTTCTCTCATTAGGTCTATCTTGTTTGCTAGGCACGACCAGTGGCAAAATTTTTCTCGACTGGAAAGGTCCTGCCTTGTGGATTTTTCTCGGTACGCAGTTGTGGTTGTGGCTCGCTCTCGCGATGGGCTATCGGGCAAATCGCGTTTCGTGGTCGAAACCACAACGCATCATCCGCGTGCTGGTGTTGCTCGGCTTGCTAACAGTTCCCGTTTCTTTGTGGATCACCACATCACCCAGCACCTACCCACCGATCGACCCAAGCACCGGCGGTCCAACCGGCGCGAGCTTGTTAGGCAGCACCTTGATTGTCGTAGCGATGATGCTCGCGCTGCCGCACACTCTCGGACTTCCTGCGACGTGGCGTCATACGCGTAGCTTAGTCATCTTGTGGTCGTTTGAAATGATCGCCTTCATTCTGCTAGAGTGGCGTGGTGGGAGTCATCGCGATATGGCTCAGATCGTGGGTTTGGCCTTGTTGTTGCCGTGGATGATTTTGATTCCTCGATATTGGTCCCAGGCCACTTGGCCGAAGCAGACCAAGAGCTTTCGTCTGTTTACCTACCTATGGTGGTGCTTGTTGGTGTTCACGGGGTGGTTGGAATTTTTACCAGGGATCCTGGATCGCATGAAGTTCACCAATGGCTTGGTGGCACATGCGCACATGGCGATGGCGGGCTTTACTTCGTCGTACTTGCTACTGATGATGGTAATGATGGGTGGCAAACGCGCTGCCATTTCTCTCACTCATGGACAGCGCATGTGGCATATTGCTACTGCCGTGTATGTGCTCTCGATGATGCTCGCTGGATGGTGCGAGGGCGCGCAGTATGCATGGATGAGCGAATCTCCTTGGTGGCGTGAAGGGCTTTTCTTTTTGCGTTTCGGCTGTGGCGTCGTGATGACCTATGTCTCGTGGTGCTGGTGGCGTACCTTTTCCCAATCTTCTGACGTATGAAAACTACTTTCTTATGGGCCAATCGAGCCATCGGTGCAATGGATGCGACCACCGGACTACTGTTGATGTTCGCGCCTTCACTGACACTGCGACTGATGCGTTTGCCGGATTTGGCAAGTGAATCGATGGTCTATCTATCGTGGATTGGTGCTTTCGTTTTTGCCATTGGCATGAGTTATCTTTTCGTGGGGCCGCATAGCCATGAAGAACGAGTCAAGCTGTTGTGGCAGTTCACGGCGTTCGCACGCGCAGTCATTGCCGTTTTTGTGACCGCACAGGTGTTGTGCGGAAATCTATCGGCAGGCTGGCTCACAGTCGCCGCGACCGATGCATCGGTAGCGATGCTTCAATGCTGGGCCTTATCTCGATCGAAGTGGAAACGATGAATCGACCATCTCTTACGCAAGGATTGGCAGGTGCTGGCATGGTAGCGGGCATCTATGGATACTTTTTGCTCTTCTCACAATTTGCCTTTCTTGAAATCGTCACTCACGAACTCGAAGTCGAGAGTCGGATCAAGCTCGTGTTGTCATTGATGGCGTTGGGAGGAATCGTGGGCTCCATCTTGGTCGCGCGACGCAAGTCATCGGCATGGCTCCCCTACGGATTGATCGCGTGCTTGATCGCCAGTGCTGGTTCTGGTCTAGCAACAGGCATGGTCGCGCTGATGCTTCTTTCCTGCCTTATGGGTTTGGGTTTAGGGGTGGCAACGGTTTCTCTTGCCGCGTCTTTGCCGCAATGGTTTTCCTCCCAAAACGGCTGTTGGTGGGTGGGCTGCGGCACGGGAGCAGGCTATGCGTTGTGCAATGTGCCTAGCATTTTTCAGGCGACGCCTCCAACTCAAGCATGGATCTCCTGCGGCTTTGTGTTGCTCGCTTTGCTGAGTCGACATCTTCTGGGGCCGGCTCTTCATGAAACAAGCACGCAGACATCGGTGCCCATGCGCTCTGCCACGGCAGTTGTCGTGATGTTCTTTGCCCTAGTGTGGATGGACTCGGGTGCCTTCTACATCATTCAGCATGCAGAAGAATTGAAAAAAGCCACTTGGGGTGCAGATCGCCTGTGGTGGAATGCCGGACTTCATTTTGCGGCAGCGGTCATCGCAGGCGCAACTCTTGCCTCAGGTCGCTTTCGCCTCTTGTTGCTCAGCGCTGCTCTCATTCTGGGTACCGCTGCTTGGTGGGTCAATGATCCCAACACTCGCTCCTTCGCAGCGATTTTCTACCCCATCGGCGTGTCGTTCTATTCCACCGCACTAGTCTGCTGGCCAGGTCTGCTGTCGCCTCGCGAATCTTCCTGGAAGCGCGCTTCTTGGGTCTTTGCCCTCGCTGGCTGGATCGGCTCGGGGCTCGGCATTGGCATGGCGGAAAATCTTCATCGCGTGCCATCGTGGTTTATCTTGTCGACTTTGACTTTGGTGATCGCGCTGTTGTTTGGGTCGACACTTCGAAAGCATGCAGGACGATGGTCGCTGGCAGTCCTGGCCCTTTTCTTGGTCGCGCATGAACAAACGCAAGCCCCACCAGAACTTTCCGCAGTGAAGCGAGGCAAACAAGTCTATCTCGCCGAAGGTTGCATTCATTGTCATTCGCAGTACCTGCGTCCGAATTCGATCGATACCACTCTGTGGGGTAAGGCCTCTCGTCCGAAGAAAGTGTTAGAAAATCAACCTGTATTAATCGGTAATCGCCGACAAGGGCCCGACCTCACGCATGTTGGTGCGCGTCGTTCTGCTGCGTGGCTCAAAGAACATTTTGAGGATCCACGTGCGCTCGTGCCCGATAGCGTGATGCCCTCGTATCGTCATCTTTTCACCGATGGTCGTGGTGATGATTTGATCGCGTATCTGCAGCGAGATCTCGATCAATCGTTTCCCGTGGTGCAAAAGCTGGCGCAAGACTGGCAACCCGATTCATGGAAACGCGGTGACCTCTCAGAAGGAAAAAAACTTTTTCACGAACACTGTGCCGTGTGCCACGGAAATGATGGTCAAGGAAAGGGTGCTCTCGCTGCCAAATGGCACAAAGCGCCCGCCAACCTCGCGCAGGGGCCGTGGATTTGGTCATCGCCGCGCGAGGGTGAATCGCACGCCGTCAGTATCGCACGCGTCATCCGTTTCGGCATCCCTGGAACTGACATGCCGGGTCACGAAACGTGGACTGACGAACAAACGCAGGCGGTGACAGAGTATCTTTTGCAATGGCGTCAACCGACGAAAGAATCACGGCTTGCCGAATGAATCGAGCAGCAGAACTTTTCCTGATTCGTTCGTGAGGCGCAGTTCCGACGTTTCCCTGACTCGTTCGAGTAAGCTAAATTCATCACCATCGCGCAGCCCCGGCCAGTAGATGCTGCCCATTTTCCCTTCGCGAATGAATTCCGACATTCCTAACAGAAAAGCTTGATCCACAGTCATCGGAGATTGGCCCAGATGGTAAGGAATCGATCGATTTTTCATCGGCGCGCCCCATTCGGTTACGATCGTGCGAGAGACATTTTCCTGACCGATTCTTTGCTGCAATTCCTTCTTCCAGGCATCGGGAGAAAGATGTTTTCCGCCAAACCAGGAGTAGAGGTGAAAGCTAAGTCGACATCCTGCAAAGCGCTGATCGGCGCCGACGTGGAGAAGATTTTCATTGTAACCAGAACCACTCACAAGAATGCGACTTTTATCGTGATCAGCGATGGCTCCTACGTACCGATTCATCCAATCGTGCGCGATGTTTCGCCATTCTTCGTCCGAATACCCGAAGGGCTCGTTGAAGATCTCGAAATGAATTGCCTCATCGTCATCGAACTCCCGAATGACCTGATGCCACATTTGCTGAAACCTGTCTTCGTCATCGATCTTGCCATCCTTTTTGCTTTTCGATTCCCAGCAAGCGAGAATCACTTTAAGATTCTTTTTCTCGGCTTCACGAATCAACGCACGATACTTGGGCCACCAATTGGCATCAAGAACGGTATCGGGATTGATCCCCAATCGGATCGTATTGATCGATAGCAGGGACTGAAATTGCGCGAGCAGTTGAGCAGCTTGTTTCGCGACTTGCGCTTCGGTGAGTTGATGATCGATTCCCGATGGGATGATCCAGCCATCAACAAAATTGTCACGACCATCCGCCCAGTTCACACCACGAAACGCAGCTGCCGACGGATCAGGGTCGGCAGCCGATGAAGCAATGGTCCCACAGCAGACCATGGAAAGCGCAAGGGAGGAACATTTTGATCGCATGACGCTCCGAGCTTGAACAAATGAGCACGATCCTGCAAGCGCTACACCTCGTCTTCTGCCGATGAAATGTCGTCGCCTTTTCGATCACGCGAAATCGGCCATCGCAGAGTGACACACAATCCCCCACCAGCGCGATTGCTGGCGCTGACTTCGCCACCACAGGATTCGACACAAGTGCGCACAATCGACAAGCCTAGTCCCGTTCCTCCCGTTTCTCTTCCACGGGCAGGATCAAGCCGATGAAAGGGTTCGAAGATGCGTTTTAGTTCGCTCTCGGGTACTCCCGGTCCACGATCCATGATGCGCAGTTCGATCTCATGACCTTTGAGCTGAGCATCGAGCTCGATCGGCATCTCGGCTCCCGCATGAAGTTGCGCATTACGAATCAAATTGCTCAATGCCCGGGTAAGAAGCTTGGGGTCGGTCATCAAGGTTAGAGATGGCGGCACATTCAGATTCCCCTCAAGCAGTGATCCATGCCGAGCCATCAAGTCGCGCAAAAATTCCGTTAGATTGATTTCTTGCCACACCGGGCGTGTGCTTCCTACGCGTGAAAACGAGAGAATTTCCTCGACTAGCATCGCAAGCTCTGCGGCATCGGCATCGAGCGAGCGCAGCAACTCTGGGTCGGCGGGGTCGGCGCTCTGTTCGACAATGCTCAAGGCCGTTCTCATACGAGCCAACGGCGCGCAGAGCTCATGAGCGGCGTCGCGCAAAAATCGTTTTTGCCCGCCGATCAAAAGATCCAAACGTGACGCCATGGCTTCCAAGGATTTTCCCAATTGTCCCAATTCATCACGCCGCTGGGGCAAGGATAAATGGAATTTTCCTGCCGCAATGTCGTGCGCCGCAGCGCGCAAGGTTTTTAAGTAGCGACTAATGCTCCAAACAAATGGCACCCATACCACAACACTCAACCCCAATACGGCGAGCCCACCCCACAGCCATGGCTTGAAATCAAAAAACATTCCCGCACCATCCAACGAAGGAGAGGAAACCAACAACAGCAGCGGTCGACGTGGAGCTCTTGCTCGGTGCGGCAATTCCAGGAAAATTCCCGCCCAGTATGCATCATCGTCGCCACGCATCAGAAACAAGGGTCGACTCTTCTGCACGGGCAATGAGTCCTCTTCGACTTTGCCTTGATCATCCTCCCATGGAGGTGCAGGACGCGGTGGTCCCTCATGGGGCGGACCGCCCCGAGGTGGAGGCAGCAATGCTCGCGATCGCTCCCAAACATTTGCAGGGATTTCCTCCTCTGCTGACCCTCTTGCTTGCTGAGGCAAGATCCTTGCTTCGACCCGATGCTCCGCAGCCAACTGATCCAACAATTCTTGCCATGCCGATGGAGCGACGACTTTCATGCGCGTCACGGCTTCATCGCCAAAAGACGATAGACGATCCCCCGCAGCGCCACTCAACAAAGAATCCAAGCCCAAATGCAATTGCCAGCGCACAAAAGCTGTAAACGCCAGCGCCAGAATGATGAGGTGCAAGACCAGCCATCCGCAGACTTTGATCAATAAGGGAAAATGCCAGTTTCTTGTCATAGGATTGCAGTTCTTTTTAGGCTTCGCGCAACGAATATCCCACGCCACGAATGGTGTGAATGAATTGAGGATTCTTCGCATCATCGCCTAACTTTTTTCTCAGCGAAGAAACATGCACGTCGATGGATCGATCAAACACATCGAACCGACGCGCCGAAACTTCTTCGATCAGAGCCTCGCGACTTTTGACACGACCGCGCGATTTCATCAAAGAGGTCAAAATGGCAAACTCTAGTGTCGTTAGATCAAGAACCTTGCCATTCATCATCGCCGTGTGAGTCTCTTCGCAAAGGCGGATCGGACCAAAGACCCACTCGGGTGCAACGGGATGTTCCACTCGCACGCGATGCCGTCGCGTCACAGCACGCAGTCGCGCCAGCAATTCGCGGGTCGAAAAGGTTTTGGGCAGATAATCATCCGCACCCATTTCCAATCCGACAATGCGATCAGCCTCATCTCCTAGTGCCGTAAGCATCAGCACAGGGACATCGGATTTTTTCCTCAATTCTCGCAATACGGCGATCCCATCCATTCCTGGCATCATGATGTCCAAGAGAATCGCATGATACTCCGAACCAAGAGCCTCCGCCAATCCATCGGGCCCATTGTGGCGCAGTTCGACCTCGTATCCCATCGGCACCAGATAGTCGCGCAACAAGCCCGCCAGCTTGCGGTCGTCATCCACAATCAACAATCTGGGCTTGGCAGGTGCATTCATGAACGATGCCTTTCGTATCACATTTGGCGAGCCAATGACCAAAAATTTTACCAAAACTTCACAATTTTGTCGGTCACAGCACACACAGGCTTCACAATGGCCTGATCAAATCATCGCAACTTCCCCGGAGGAAGAATTGATTGATTCATATGAAAACCATCCACACTACGACCATCCTTGCATTTCTCGCAATGCTCCAGTCACCCGTCCTCGCCCAACAGCCCGAACCCCAAGGACATGGTGGCCCACCATCGCCTTTGCTATTCTTGTTCGATGAAGATCAAGACGGTGCCATCAGTGCCGATGAAATCGAAGCCGCAAGCTCTGCACTGCAAACGCTCGATGCCGATGGCGATGGCAAACTGACCATCGATGAACTGCGCCCGCCCCGTCCCCCTCAAGGACCACAAGGCCATCGCCCACCTCCCGTCATTGCCGCCTTGGATCAGGATCAAGATGGTCGACTCTCCGAAACAGAGCTCGACGCCGCTCCAGAGTCGCTGCGTGAATTGGATCGCGATCAAGATGGTGAACTCTCTCCCGAAGAACTTCGCCCTGAAGGCCCACCACCTGCTCCTGAGCAAAATCGCAAGCCCACCGGAACAACCGGAGGACAACCCGAACCAGGAACAAATCCCGGCGAATGATTCCACACGCGTCGCTGGGCATCTGCTCGCGCAGCGACGCACCTTCACTCCTCACCATGAAACTCCATTTGCTCCCCCGATCCATTCTCGCTTGCTGCGTTCTTCCCGCTCTGTCCCATGCGACGGAAGGCATGATCGATCTCAGCAAACTCTCAAACTACGCTCGCCAAACCATTCCGAGTTACATCACCAAAGACAACACCACAGCGGGCAATAGCATCAGCGATGCCGGAGCAACACTCGGACGTGTGCTATTCTACGACAAACGACTTTCTCGCAACGATACCGTTTCCTGCGCGAGTTGCCATTCGCAATCTCGGGCGTTCTCTGATGCTGCCATCGCGAGTGCAGGAGTCAATGGAACGACCGGACGTCACGCGATGCGCTTGATCAATTCTCGCTTCGCCAACGAACGCCGCTTTTTCTGGGATGAACGGGCCGCCACGTTAGAAGCACAAACCACACAACCGATTCGCGATCATGTTGAAATGGGCTTTAGTGGCGCTTCCGGCGATCCCGACTTCACTTCACTCCCCACCAAGCTCGCCGCCATTCCCGAATACCGCGTGCTGTTTTCCATGGCCTTTGGCTCATCGACCATTTCCGAAGCACGAATGCAAAATGCTCTCGCACAGTTTGTTCGCAGCATTCAGTCCTTTGACTCAAAATTCGATATCGGCCGCGCGCAGGTCGCCAACAACGCCGCGCCATTTCCCAACTACACAGCGCGCGAGAACAATGGCAAAGCCTTGTTTCTCAATCCACCCGCTCCTCCCGGCCAACCACAAAACGGTGCGGGTTGCGCGGGTTGTCATGCTCCACCCGAATTCGATATCGATCCCAATAGTCGCAATAACGGCATCATCAGCAAAATAGGCGGCGGCAACGATTTGACCAATACACGATCGGCGAGCCTGCGCGACTTGGTCCATCCGAATGGAACCTCGAATGGTCCCTTCATGCACGATGGCAGTCTTGCCACTCTCGCTCAAGTTGTGGCTCACTACAATGCCATCCCCGGCGATAATGCGAATCTCGATCCTCGTTTGCGACGCCCCGGAGGCGGAGTGCAAAATTTAGGCCTTACAGCGAATCAACAAAGCGATCTCGTGGCCTTTCTGCTCACTCTATCGGGAAATTCCGTTTATACGAGCGAACTCTGGTCGAATCCCTTCGATGCACAAAATCAACTTTCGCTGATTGTATTGCCCACGCAGGCCGTGACCATCACGACCGATTCCTCGAACCAACTCACCATCCGCTGTCAAGCCGCACCCAATCTTCCCTACTTGCTGCAAACCTCGACCGACCTGATCCAATGGACAACACTGGAAACTCTCACGTCCGATGCCACCGGACGCTGTGAAAAGGTCGTGCCCATGTCCGGCAATCGCTTTTACCGTTTTGCCTTCGTGCCGCCGTCGTAAGACAGCGGCGCTGTCACCGCGAAGTCTTGCGTGATTTCGTCCTTGTGACCCAAAACAGCCATAAACCTAACAAAGAAGTGACGAAAATGCCAAAGGTAGCGATGCCTAACGAATAATTTCGTGCATTTTTGTTCGGGATGAACATCCATTTGTGAAGCAGCGAAAAAACATTGGCCTCCCACTGCTTGGCATCATCGGTCGCACGCGTTACAGATCCTGTCACGGTCGAAACATACACTCGGTTTCCTTGTTCATCATGCGCGTCGAATCGATAGACCGGAAGAATCCGAAAGATGCCGATGTATTCGCGATCAAATTCCGTGAGATACTTCGCTTGCTCCAGTTGCTTCGTCGCGAGAGCCTTCGCCGCGATTTCTTTGGCAAATCGCTCATCACACTGCTCATCGATCAGTCCCTTCTGCGCATGCACATACACGGGCTTTTGCCGCCCCATGAGGAAAATCTGATACCAGGGTTCGCCTTCAATCATCCGCAACGGCATCTGCGTCACACCCGAGGATGCTGTTTTTTCCATGGCGGTTGCAGCAGCTTGCGCGGGCGTGATCGTCACCTGGTCCATTGCGATCACCGCTACCGACGGTGGACCGCTGGGCGGTGGTGGCTGCGTGTGCGACATCCATAAGTGGATCAAGCCACTCGCGCTCGCCATCAAGGCCACCACCGAAAACCATAAGCCTACCCAACGATGGGCCCAACGAATCCATTTTGCTTGTTTCATTCGCACCAACTTTCCTGTTACCACTGTATCTCGATTCCCGACCAAAGACCCATGCCATCACCAGGCAAGAACTGCGCGACATCCAAGTCATTCGCGTTGTCGATCACACCCGTCGTCGCCGCGTGGACTTTGTCGGTAAGATTGCGTGCTTCCACAAACCACGAAACGCCATCGGGCACACGACGTCCAAAACGGAAACCGAGCAGGGCATAGGGATCGGATTTCAGCGTATTGCGGTGATCGATGAATCCTCCCTGCGGTACCCATTCAACGAGGGGACCTGCATAATACCCCGAGGAATGACGCCACATCAGCTCACTGCGGACAAGGTGCGGCGGAAGACCAGCAATCGTATTGCCCGAGTAGTCATAGCCGGTCGTGCGATGATCTTCAAACTTGAATCGGCCATAGGTCCACGCCGTGCTCCATACCAAGCGATGATCGACAGAGTTGTCCCAGCTCTGACCGAAAAGGTCAATCTCTGCGCCCAGTTCAACACCCGAGTGCGTCGTCTCGCCGGCATTGGTCGTGGTGCTGAGGTTGCTCACCGGATCCAATACCGCTAACAATTCGTCTTGAATCTCCGAGTGATAAAGCGCCAGATCCCAGCGGAAGAAAGCCTTCGACCCACGAGTGCCGATTTCATACGTAAGAGCCGTCTGCGCACGTCGTGCGATGTTGGCCGTGATCGCCTCGCTAAACGAAGGGGGCTCGTAGCTGCCCGAGACGTTGGCGAAATACTGCACGCCATCGCCCTCCCAACGCAGTCCGAGCTTCGGCGCGAGTTCATCGAAACTCAGATCGTAATTGGTCGCTGCCGTGGTCGCGCCAAATCGACGAGTATTTTGGCGCTTGTTGTGCGAAGCAATCGCTCCCAATACGCCCGTCCATCCCGCACCGAGTTCATACTGGTCTTCGACAAAGGCCTCGTAGTTCGTCGCGACTTGATCGTCATCGGAAATCAAGGCACCCCGACGTGAAGATGTCGGCGAAGCATAACCGAACTGCGCCGCATTGGTCTCGCCATGCGTAACAATCACGCCGGCTTTGATCCGATTTTCGCGGCCAAATAGCGTTGATTGATGCGTCACATTTGCACCCAAGAGGTAATCGCGCGATACCTGATCGATCACTTGAAAAATCGGATGATCTAGATCTTTGTAAGTGACCGCACTGAACATCTCAAAGGTATTTGCTCCCGCCCGGACCGTGGTTTTATTCGCCAAACGCGCCAAGTCATAATCACGACGTTGATCGCGCAAGACATTGATCGGATTCGGCTGACGTGGATCAGCGAACATTTGCGCACGTGTCAAAGCACCGGGAAGTTCTGACTGCGCTTGCACTCCCGTCAGATAAAATCGTGTTTCCACATCCTCCGCAATGCGCCAGCCGAAGTTTTGGAACAGTCGCAAATTTTCCTGTTCCGCATTGCGACGAAAGCCATCTTGACGCTGGTAGGTCAGCGCAGAAAAAGCATCGTGCGAATCATCGTGCCAACCCCCAGTAAGGGTGGTGCGCTGGTAGTTCCATGAACCAGCCTCGGTGCGAAGACTTGCTCCCGGTGCCGTGTGGCCGGTATGCGAGACATAGTCGATCGCGCCAGTGCATTGCCGCCGCGCCAGACGTTGATGAAATGCGCTGCCGTCGGCTCGATCGATTGCATATCAAAACCGCCATCAGCCAGATTGATCGGCACGCCATCTTGCAGCACGCGAATGCCACGACCATGGAAGGTGCGCTGCAATCCCGATCCCCGAATCGAAATGCGCGCTTCATCAGAGCCAAAGCGCGGCTGAGCAATCACCCCTGGCGAGAGAAAAAAGGTATCGGCAAGAGTCGAAGAGCGACCCACCAAATAGCGCTCCGACTCAATCACCTCGGTGCCACCTGGCGTTTTCTGCAATTCCTCGCGGCTTTGCTCGGGCAGCGGAACCGTCAGCGTTTTGCTTTCTTTTTTGGCACTGACCACCACCGGGGCCAGCGTTTCACTTTGCTGCTGCGCCGACGCGAAAAAAGGCACCAGTGCGAACAATAGATAGGGAGTTGAGCGAGTCATCGGCCCCATGATACCCAGCACCACATCTTTGAGAATGTGGCAAATCGTCGCACGACCGATTTAGCGCCAGTTGGTGATGTTGTCGCGCGAGGCGGGGTCAGTGCCATTGCTCAATCCGGGCAAGCCATCGGGACCATTCGACCACAAATCAAAATCTGGATTGATGCAGTTCGGATTTACCACGCCCGTGGCATTGGTTCCCGAGCGATAGCGATAGTTCGAACTCCAAGGATCGATGATCGTATTGTTTGCGGAAGCGACAGGATTGCTGCTCCAGCCTTGCTTGGTGCTCACAGGATCAAGCTCGGCGAGATAGACACGCTGATTCGGATCAGAGCCCACCGCATTGCCGTTGTTATCGCTATCCCAATAGAGAGCGCGGAACAACACATTCGAACCCTGATCGCCTGCCGCACCGGTATCGTCCGCCACCGGATACACCCCGAAATCGAGTTTGTATTCCTCTAATGCCGTGCTGAGCATGCCCATTTGCGCCCGACACTTCTGCACGGCCTGATTGCGCTGCATGAAACCCAGGCCGCCCATGGTCAGGGCGGCGAGGATGACGATGATTGCAATCACAATCAGCAATTCCATCAAACTGAATCCACGAAGATGTCGAACCTTATGGCGTGTGAGCGAGAGTTTCATGAGCAAGACAGAGTAGCACGGGCTCCCTTACTGGGCGCCCATTTGGTTGATGATTTTGATCAATGGCAAGAACAAGGCAAAGACCACCGAGCCGACGACCAATGCCAAGAAAACAATCATGATCGGTTCAAGAATGCTGGTGAGAGCCGTGACCGCGTTGTCGACTTCATCGTCATAAACATCGGCGATTTTCAAAAGCATTTCCGGGAGCTGACCGGTTTCTTCACCCACATCGACCATCGAGATCACCATGTTCGGGAAAACACCCGAGCCCTGCAGCGGAGTGACGATGGATTCACCCTCTTTCACCGCTTCATAGACATCGCCGATGGCTTTGGAAATCACCACATTGCCCGCCGTTTCCTTGGTGATGTTCAGCGCTTGCAGAATCGGAACACCCGATGTCACCAAAGTGCCCAGTGTGCGAGTGAAACGCGAGACAGCACTCTTGCGTTGGATATCGCCAAAGACCGGAAGGCGCAATTTGATGCCATCGATCACATCACGACCCTTCGGCGTGCGACCCCAGGCCACGGTGCCAAGATAGGTGCCGACGCCTGCGAACAAGATCCACACAATGTTGGGAATGATCCAAACATTCGAGGTAATCAAGAAATCAGAAAATCCAAACACAATTTCGGAAATCAACGGCAGCTCCGCACCTTCCATGTCGGAGAACATTTCCTTAAACTTCGGCACGATGAAAATCATCAGGAAGAGCAGAATGGCAACGGCGATGAACAATACGATCACCGGATAGACCATCGCAGAAACAATCTTGTTTTTCAGCTTGTGCGCTTTTTCTTGATACTCCGCCAGACGATTGAGCACGACTTCCAGAACACCACCCAGCTCACCGGCTTTCACCATGTTGACGTAGAGCTTGTTGAAAATCTTCGGATGCTGTGCCAGCGATTCGGAAAAGGTCGAGCCCCCTTGAACCGAGTCACCGAGAGAATCGATGGTCGCGCGCAGCACCGGATTCGGCTCTTGCTTGCCTAACACCGTTAGACCGCGCAGCAGCGGCAGACCGGAGTCGATCAAGGTCGCCAACTGACGTGTGAAAATCATCAAGACTTTGGGCTTAATCGTGCCACCTGTTTTTCCTTTGGCCGACCCTTTGCCAGCGCTTTTGGCAGAAGCCTTTTTGGCTGTCTTCTTGGCAGTTTGACCCGCTTCAGAAATCTGCGTCGGGTAGAGACCTTTCTGGCGCAGCCTGGCCAAGGCGTCCGATTCATTCGCGGCTTCGATGACACCGGAGCTTTGCTCTCCTTTGGCATCCATGGCGAGATATTGAAAATTAGGCATATGGGTAATGGGATTTATTCAGGTGAATGTTTGATGCTATTATCAGAAAATCAGCGATATGGCGATGGAATTCTACGTCAATTTTTGGAACTTCGGGCGAGGAATCAGGTGTATTTGAGGACTTCTTCGATGGTGGTATTGCCAAGATAAATGTTGCGCAGACCGTCTTCGCGCAGCGTTTGCATGCCGAGCTCAACCGCCTTTTGCTTGATCACGACAGAAGGCGCACGATCGATGATCAAGTCGCGGATCGGATCGGTGATGTCGAGCAATTCATAAAGTCCTTGGCGTCCACGATAGCCGGACTGACCGCAACTATCGCAACCGCGTCCGGTGAAAAAGCTCTTGTCGCCAATCTCGTGCGACGACACCCCGAGCTGGGAAAGAATGGCTTCGTTCGGCTCATAGGACGCTTTGCAGTCCTTGCAAATGGTCCGCACCAAGCGTTGCGCCAACACGCCTTCGAGCGATGCCGCCACGAGGAATGGTTCGCAGCCCATGTCGATCAAACGCGTCACCGCGCCAGGAGCATCGTTGGTGTGCAGGGTCGATAGCACCAAGTGGCCCGTCAACGCCGCTTGAATGGCGATCTGCGCGGTGTCGATATCGCGCATCTCCCCGATCATGATGCGATCGGGGTCCTGTCGCAAGAACGCACGCAGAATGCGCGGGAAATCGAGGCCTATGCTTTCTTGCACGGGAATTTGAATGATGCCATCGATGTCATACTCCACCGGATCCTCCGCCGTCAGCAATTTGGCATCGATCGTATTGATGCGTCGCAAGGCCGCGTAAAGAGTGGTCGTCTTGCCCGCCCCCGTAGGACCCGTCACGATGAAAATGCCATTCGGCTTTTCGATGGTCTCGCCAATGTATTCGTATATGTGCGGCGGCAACCCAAGGTTTTCTAACGAAAGATTCACCGACGAGCGATCGAGCACCCGCAGCACGACTGATTCGCCGTATTGGGTTGGCAACGAGGAAACACGCATGTCCACCTGCTTGTCGCCGAACTGTTTGACAATCCGACCATCTTGCGGGATGCGTCGCTCGGCGATGTTCATGTTCGACATCACCTTCACCCGCGAAATGATGGGCAAGGCGAGGTGAACCGGAGGTGGTGCCATTTCGTAAAGCGCACCATCGATTCGATAGCGGATTTTGAACTCCTTTTCAAAAGGTTCAAAGTGAATGTCCGAGGCCTTTTCCTTGATCGCTTGATAGAGCACGAGATCGACATAGCGAATGATGGGCGCGGAATTGGCTTCGGCTTCGACATCGATCGAATTCGGATCATTGCTTCCTCCCAGTTCCAACTGGCTTAGGATGTCTTCCATGGCATTGCCACTGCCACCGTAGAGTTCGCTGATCCGATCTTCGACCAGATAGCCCGGCGCAATCAGCACTTGAATGTCGCGCCCTAACGCAAAGCGCAAGTCTTCTACTGTCTGTGGATTGAGTGGGTCCACCAAGCTGACTTGCAAACCCTCGGCGGTTAGCCCAAGCGGCAAGGCACCATGCAGTCGCGCCAAGCTTGCTGGAACCAATGCCAAAATTTCCTCAGGGGGCGACCAGTTTTTCAGATCGACCATCTCGGTCGATAGCTCCGCCGCGATCATCGGCCAGATGTCGTCGCGGTGCTGAATCACTTCGTAGTCGGCAAGAATTTCGGCAATCTCCTTGCCGCTCTGCTCCAACTCCGCGAGCATGTCGTTGGCAAGAGCTTGATCGATCATGCCGCGGTTGATGAAAAGGTCGAGAACCTGCTGGTTGTCCATGGTGTAAAGTTTTTTGAGGCTAGAAACAAAAACGAGAGGGGTTTAATCAAAGTCCGCCATGGTCACATGCAGCACTTCTTGGGCAGTGGTGAGTCCCGCCAGAACTTTGCGGATGCCGTCTTCGCGCATCGAACGCATGCCCATTTCTCGCGCCCGCTTGCGGAGTTGCGACGAGGAAAGTTCGGCGTTGATCAAGTGACGCACTTCGTCGTCGACTTCGAAAATCTCGAAAATGCCCATCCGACCGCGATAGCCCTTGTTGCGGCATTTTTCGCAACCCGTCGGACCATAGACGACCGCTTCATTGGTGCGCGTGGCATCGAGACGAAGCGCGCGGATTTCCTTATCGGTGAGTGGCATTTCCACTTTGCAGTGCGGACAGAGCTTGCGCACGAGTCGCTGTGCAAGAACGGCACGTACCGCCGAGGCGATGAGGAAACGCTTGATGCCAATGTCGGCCAAACGCGCCACGGCCGAAGGGGCATCGTTGGTGTGCAGAGTGGAAAAAACCAAGTGACCGGTGAGCGAAGCATTGATCGCGATGTTCGCCGTTTCGGCATCGCGAATCTCCCCGATCATGATGATGTTCGGCGCTTGTCGCAGCATGGCTCGCAGGGCGTTGGAGAAGGTCATGCCGATATCCGACTTCACCATCACCTGGTTGATGCCGGGCATTTCATACTCCACAGGGTCTTCCACCGTGATGATTTTTTTATCGGGTCGGTTGATGACATTCAAACAACCGTAAAGTGTCGTGGTTTTGCCCGAACCAGTTGGACCAGTCACTAGCAAAATGCCATCCGGCAGAGCCAGCAGGCGCTCGAAAGTGGTCTGGTCGTCGGAGAAAAATCCGAGCTCGGGCAAGCCGAGAACCAGTCCGGATTTGTCGAGAATCCGCATCACGATCGATTCGCCGTGATTCGATGGCACCGAAGAAACCCGGAGATCGACCTCCTTACCCGCGACCTTGATCTGAATCCGACCGTCCTGCGGCAGGCGCTTTTCGGCGATGCTCATGCTCGTGCTCATCACCTTGAGACGCGCAATGATGGCGGGCAGCAATTTTTTCGGATGATTCGCCACCTCAATCAACTTGCCGTCCACCCGATAGCGCACGCGCACACTGGTTTCGAGCGGTTCAATGTGAATGTCCGATGCCCGATAATTGAAAGCATCGACCAACATGTTGATGACCAAACGAATGATCGGCGCATCGTTATCCGTGGTCTCAATGCTTGTATCACCACTGGTCGTAGCGACTTCTGTGGCGTGGTAAAAAGTTTTGAGAATGTGATCGATCGCTTGCGGTGTTGCGACGACAAAGTTCAATTCCCTCGCCAACACATGAGGCAGAGAATCGAGCGTTTCGAAGTCGAACGGATCCGCCACGGCGAGCGTCAGCATGTAGCCATCATCCTGCACCGGCACCACCTTGTAACGACGGGCAATTTCGTCACTTACGGAAGTCGCGACTTGGGGCGGGATGGAGGCATTGGCGAGATCAAAAAATTCCAGCGCATTGCTCGATGCAAGCACCTGCGCGACGTCCTCTTGAGTCAGGTGACCAGAGTGAATGAGCTTTTCGATCACGGAACCCGAGCCACTGTGGCGCGCAGATTCAATCAGCTCGGCACTCGCGACGCCAGCCTCTGTGAGCAATTGCAAAAGATAGTCTTCGTTGGAAAACACGGGGATGGATTTTTGGTTCAGAGAAATCGCGGAAAGAACATTTTCCACGTTGGAGAAGAAAGAGTGCGCGTTCCCCTGATTCTTGTCAACTGGCGAGCGTGTGCATCTTACAAAAAATGGCGGCAGTGTCGTTTTTTACGCTTGTTTTATCCGATAAATTCATTGATTTTCCGATGTATTGACAATTGTTGATTTTTTTCAGTCGATTTTCGCTGTTGCCCGAAAATCGTGCTAGATGCCACAACTACCGCTTTCTTGCTTGCCTTTTTCTCGTGCTGCGTCACGCATGTGTCTGATTTTTGTTGATTTGTGCCGATGATCTTCTCGATTCCATTCCGTGTGCTTTGCGGCTTGTGGTGGGCTACCATGGCCTTCCATGGATTATGCTGGGGAGCGGAGCCACCCGTTCGCATGAGCTACGATCGCGATGCCAGCATCATGCATGTGGATTTCGCGGAGTTTGGGAAAATGGAGTATCACTGGTCGGCCACCATCGATGACGGGCTACTGACATGGCCGCTGCGTTCGATCGATGAAAAGGAGCACGACGGAGCTGTGGTGAGTCATCAAGAGGGGCGACTCACCGTGCGGATGATGTTTCCGCAGCCTCGTGTGGAAATGATTTTCACCGCGCATCTCGATCAAGAGAGACGACTCTGCCAGCGCGTCGGATTGCGCAATCATGGCAATCAATCGATTCGCTGGATCGATGCCCAACCGCTGCACGGTCGCTTGCAAACGATGGCCACGGGAGTGATCACGGATTTGGCTCAGATGCAAAGCCAGATCATCCATGAGCATGGAACGCTGTATGATCCCAGCGGACGCGGCTTTGTCTTTGGCCCCACGGGCGAGCCTGTATCTTATGTGGAATTTGATTGGAGGCAGAGCGGTGCCCAAGCACAGTACGAGGTAACCGCATCGGTGCCCATGGATCGTATCACCATTGCTCCCGGCGAAACGCGTTGGTCCCAAGAAGTGGCAATCGTCCACGACCGCCCCCAAGCGGCACTGCAGCAATGGGCAGAGGCGATTCAACAGTCGCACCGCGCCCGACCTTCTTCTGGTGCTTTGCATGGTTGGAATAATTGGAACCAGCTCGCGGAAAAGGACATCAATGAAGAGTTGGTGGAAATCGTCCAAACCGTGGGAAAATCCGAGCAACGCCTGCGCCCAGCGATTGTTCAGATGGACTACACCTATCTCGATCCCACACTCAGCAAACGGCTATCGTCCGATTGGCTGCCGCTGCGGCAGAAAGAGATTCAATCGTTAGGCGCGCGCTTCGGTGGCAATATCGGGGTCGCCGGACAATCGTGGCCCGGCGCGCGGGATTACCGAGAAATCGCCGATACGGTCGCACTCGCTGTCAAAAAGGGCATGACGTATTTTAAGGTCTTTTATCCCGCTCAGCGTGCGATCAGTGATGGCAAACGCACGGCCTTTGAAACCTATCGGGATCACTGGCGTCTGATCCGTGAAGCTGCGGGCGAAGATTGTTATCTGCTCTACTGCGACTACGAACCCAATCGCGCCGCTGTCGGTTATGTCGATGCCAGCCGCGTGGGCCCCGATGCCGAACGTCTTAAAATCCGTCCTGCCATCATGCCCGCACTGCGGTCCTTTGCTTTGCATGATCGTTGGTTCACGATGGATGCTGACACGTATTTTACCGGCACGGACATTGCCAACATCAGTCAGATCGATGGCAGTTGGCCGCTTGTTCGCACTTGGTTGAGCATGGTAGGCCTGTCGTGCGGAAGTGCCATTACTTCAGACCCGTGGTATTGGAGTGATTTTCAACCATATTGGCGGAATGTGGAAATTCTCTCACCACCCGCGAGAGAGCGAACGCAGGTGCTCGACATCGGCACGGCTTACGAATGGCCTCGCCTGGTGAGCAAGGTCGAGCGACCTTGGGGAGATGCTCATGTTGCCCTGTTGTGGAATCCTCTTGCGAAAGAAAATGCCATTACACTTGATTTTGCCGCATCAGGACTGAAAGCAGGCACGCGCTATGCTGTGTGGTCTTTTTGGGATGATCGCTACCTTGGCGTGGCCGATGGCTCCTGGACCTCGCCGCGATTGGGGCCATCGGCCTCGCAGCATTTGCGTTTCACACCGCTGCCCACCAACCCCACCGCGCCGATCTTGATTGTGAATGATGCCGGTGCGCGTGAAGGTGCCATTTTTCTCTACAGCCGCTGGCAGCCCATGCTCGCGAGTGCCAGCGGTTGCAACATCAGTGGCATCACTAGTGCTGGCGAAAATGTCTGGTGCGTGAGTCTTTACGATCGTCAGCTTGGCAAACCACAAAACATCGATCTCACCATTCTCTTGCCGCTCTACTACCAACCCTGGTTCTGGGCGCTGATTGCTCTAGTGATTGTCAGCATCGCTCTCTCGACCTGGAATTATCTGCATCGCTTGAAGCACGAACGCGCTCGCGCTCTCGATCTCGAACGCGCCCGCATCGCCCGCGATATCCACGATGACCTCGGCGCGAGCTTGACACACATCGCGTTGTTGGGCGAGTTGGCTCAACACGATGTCAATCATCCCGATGTCACGCGTTCGCATGTGGATGACATTTTCCGCGCTGCGAAAAAATTGACTCGTTCGGTCGATGAAATTGTCTGGGCACTGAATCCGGCCAATGATACGATTGATCACTTTGCCGCTTACGTTGGCGATTACGCGCAAGATTTTTTGCACAGCGTCAATCTCGACTGTCGACTCTCGATCCCTGATGACCTGCCAGGGCGCGCCTTGCTCCCTCAAACGCGGCACGGACTTTTTCTCATCATCAAGGAAGTGCTGCATAACATCGTCTCCCATGCCAAGGCGCAGCTGGTCACTCTGCGCATCGAGTATCAAGCGCAACAACTCACCATCGAGCTCGTCGATGACGGCTGCGGCTTTGACCCGGCATCACCTCGGCCTAGCCGACCAGGTGGCGGCCATGGGCTGGCGAACATTCGTCAGCGTGTCATCGAGATGGAAGGAACGCTGGACATCCAGAGCAAAATCGGCGATGGATGCAGGGTCAAGATTCAGGTGCCACTCAGCACAGCGCGTCTTTCTCCACCATGAAATCGAAATCTCCAGCACTTACCGTCGCGGTCGTCGAGGACGATCCACGGGTCCGCGAATCTTTGGTCGAGATCATTCAACAAGATCCGAACTGCACCTGCATCGGTCAATATCCCTCGGCCGAGGCGGCGATATCCGGGCTCGCACAAGAACCCGCGCGCGTGGTGGTGATGGACATTCATCTCCCACAGATGACAGGCATTGACTGTGTCCGTGCGCTCGCTCCGAGCATGACAGACACGCAGTTCATCATGCTTACCGTGGCGAAGGATTCGGACAATTTGTTCAACGCCCTCGCGGCAGGAGCATCGGGCTATCTGCTCAAGCCCGTGCGCGCCAAGGAGCTTCTCGCCGCCGTGCGCGATGTCGATCAAGGCGGTGCGCCAATGACCAGTAGCATCGCCCGCCGCGTGGTGGCGGCCTTCCGCCCGAAGGTGAAAACGAAATCCCAATCGCCCGGAGCCGAGGATTTATCGGAGCGCGAAAATCAAGTGCTCTCGCTGCTCTCACAAGGTCTGCTCTACAAGCAGGCGGCGGATGAAATGGGTGTGAGCGTGAACACACTCTGCGAGTACGTGCGACGCATCTACCGCAAGCTGCAAGTGCACTCGCGTCAGGAAGCGATTGAGCACTACCGCAAGGGCAAACATGGATCGTAGCAAGGCTCATGTCGCATGTTTATGCGACAATACACGCCGCATTTTTTTGATAGAATGGATTTAAGTTGAAAGAGATTTCGCTTTCTGTCCACCGGTTTATCATTATGAAATGTGTACCTCATCTTTATGGCGCGCTCGGTTGTTTGTTGCTGGCAACGATGGCGCACAGCGAAACGCTACTGTTGCAAGATTCGTTCGATGCAGAGACGAGCTTCACGGCAAGCCCGAATGCGGATCAATCGGGCACTCTCGCACCTGCCTCGTATGATGTCGGCACGGTTGCGGGTTTTCCCAACGGCCTCCAACTTCGTGGCAATGGGGTGCTGGAACTAGGCTCTAACGGCACCACTTCCTCCAGCCCATCGCGGGTTTTTACGAATGCCGATTTTGTGAGCGTGGCCAATACGCTTAACTCACCGATTCGCATCACTTTTGCGATTGATGCCGCACCCGCCGATTGGGTGGGTTTTGTCATCGGCACCAGCAATGCATGGGTCGATAGCGGCGGCGGTGTGGTCACGGAATTCAGTGCGATTTTTAACAGCGCAGGCGGCGGCACCCGCTGGGTGAATGGGGTGGCGGCGGCATTTACCGCCACGGATACCGCTAACCTGATCACGCTCGAACTGCGCAACACGGCCGGCACGGGATCGCCGTTCAACGGCACGGGCTCGGTGGCGCAGCTTTGGCGTGGCACGACGAATCTCGGCACGTTCACGCTGGACCAACTCAATGCCACCAATGCCCGCTTTGCATTCACCACTTGGAATGGCAATGGTGGCGCGGGAGCCACGGTGGACAATTTCACAATCACCGCTACTACATCAGCTTCTTTTGTGGCTCGGTGGAGTGGTGCGGTCAATGGCTCTTGGGATGAGGATACCCTCAATTTTTCCGGTCAATCCTTCGCTGCCATCAAAAATGCCGGTAGCACGGATGTCCTCTTCGGCGATATCGATGCCTCACTGAATCCGGTCGCTAACGCCAATGTCACCATCGCCGCGGGCGGTGTGGAAATGGTGAATGTCATTTTCGACAATGCGAACGTGCCCTATACGCTCGCCAGTGCCGATGCCAATGGCCTCACGGGCACTTCGAATTTGATCAAGTCCGGCAGCGGCTTACTGACATTGTCGGGGGAACATTCATACTTTGGCACGACGTTGATTTCCGCAGGAACACTCGCTCTTTCTGGCGGAGCTGACCGACTTCCCGTGTCGACGGCCTTGACGATTGTCAATCCCGGTACCCTACGCCTAGCAGGGCATGATCAGACAGTGGCGTCCCTGAGCGGTAGTGGGCGTGTGGTCAATGGATCGGAGACACTGGCGACATTGACGATCGATGGCGCGACGAGTAGCACGTTTTCTGGCAACCTCGGTGGCACGGGCACGAATGAAAACAATCTGGCCTTGGTCAAAAATGGCACGGGCACCCTGAGCTTGTCAGCACCTAACACATTTACGGGCGGCACGACGATTGAGGGCGGCACGCTGTTGCTTAACTTTGAACAAGCTGGCGCGGGCGACACAGCGCTGGGACCCATCACATCAAGCAATCAAGTGACCATCAATCAAGGAGGGGTGCTGAGCAGTAATGGCACGGTCAACAATTGGCTCAGCAATACCAACATCTCCGCTGGCGGCGCGAATGCTATTTCGGTGACGATCAACGAGGGCGGTACATTGCGCGGTTCGGTCAATCGCATCACGGGACTCGGTCAAGTCAACCTGAACGGGGGCACGATCGAGGTCACCAATGGTCTGAACGCCTTCGGCTGGTTTGCCGCGTTCAATCTTGGCGGGGATCTTTTTGTCGGAGGCACTCAGCCTTCGTTCATCACCACGGCAGCAGGCGCAGGTGCCGCTGCCAATTTTCAGCTCGGCAGTGGCAATAACACCACGGGCGGTGGCACTCGGTTTGTGATTGTCGATAACGTCACTGGCGATGCTGCACCGGATTTGATCGTGAGTGCCCGCATGGCGCAGGGCACGCTGATCAAAAGTGGCGCGGGCACAGTCGAGCTCGCCGCTGGTGCCACGGGCACCGCATTTCCGGTGAGCTGGGAAATCGATGAAGGCCTTGTCACTTCCGCCAGTGATGCAAGCTTTGAGTTTCGCCTCACCAATGCCACTTCCAACCGCGTTTCTGGCGCGGGAGCCGTGGAGTTTCTTGGGGCCATCGACATCAATACCAGTGCTGTGACTCTTACGACTGCTAGCGAATGGCCGCTGATCGATACCAATGGACTACTCGTCACCTATGGACCGAATTTCTTTGTCACGGGCTTTACTGATCCGGAAAATGACGGCACTTGGGTGAAATCGGATGCCTTGGGGCAATGGACTTTTTCGGAACTCACCGGGAATGTCACTCTAACGATTCCATCGGCCGATGACTTCACCACTTGGGGACAATCATTTTCTCTGGCAGGCGGAGCGGCAGGGGATGACGATGTCGATGGACTGAGCAATTTCATGGAATACGCCTTCGGACTACTCCCGAACAACGCGGGCTCCGTCAACCCGATCAGCAGTCCTCTGGACCAAGGCACTCTGCGTTTTTCATACACACGTCGCACGCCCACTCTCTCGGGCCTTGCTTACAGCGTCTGGTATTCGACCGACCTCGTCAACTGGACCAGAGACACGCTCGCCACCGAAGCGGCGGTCGTCACTGCGGGAGAGATCCAGACCGTCACGATCGCCCTCTCGAGCCAGGTCGGCACCCCCTCGCCACAAAAACTCTTTGTGCAAGTGCGCGCCGTCAAACCCTAACGAATCATTGATTGATCTGCTGTCGATTCTCCAAATCATTCTCAATGCCTCGCGGGGAAAAACAAAAATCGCCGAAGAAGAACGATCTGATTAGGGAAAATGATTCCATGAAAAAATCAACAAAACACAGAAACATGATTCATCGTGAGATTCTTGTGTCGCATATTCATGCGACATACAAACCGCTAAAAAAATTGCTACTACTCAAGCGCATTCCCCTACTAACCATGAAATTCAACAGGAAAATGAAAAAACAGATCAGTGCCTCAGCGCTGACCCTCAGCACATTACTCAGCCTCACCGCGGGAGTTATGGGCCAAACATACAACTGGAACACCACCACCGGCACTTGGGACACAACGTCATCCAATTGGACCGGCACAGGCAGTGTCTGGGTCAACGGCTCTGCGGCCGTGTTCGCGAACACCGCCACAGCTTCTACCGTCACGCTTACCAGTGGACTCACGGCGGGAGCTGTAACAGTAGGTAGTATATCATCGAACAACGCGAACTACACCTTCACAGGCGGCAGCTTGAGTGCTACAAGTTTTGCGGTGCAAGGTTTCACCTCAAACGATTTGGGAACTGCTGCTTACCCCACGACGCGTCTCACAAGCACGAATCTGACCAGCACTGGCGCACTGACAGTTGGGCGCGCTGGTCTCGTCATTGATGGCAGTAGTATCGTGACGGCGAACTCAATCGGTGGCCCGGGCGGAGATACCAATGGCGCTTGGGGGCAGGTGACCATTGCTGGTGACGCAGATGTGACCGCAACAACGGGCATCGTAGGAGGCTCGACGGCATGGGGCTTGAACCTCAATGGCGGCACGCTGACGACTCGAAGCATTGAATACGGCCCACATAGCTTCAACGGCACAACCAATCTTAACTTCAATGGCACTTTGGTCAAAGCCAATCAGGACATTGCAAACTTCATCACCGCCAATGGTGGAATAGATTCAGGTTTTAACCCGTCTATCCAGTCCGGCGGAGCTAGAATCGATACGAACAGCTTCAATATCGGTTTCGGGGTGGGCTTACAAGGCACCGGCGCTCTCACCAAATCGGGCGCGGGTACTCTGACCCTCAGTGCTACAAATAGTTACACTGGTGGCACGACAGTGACCGCTGGGACTCTTGCTTTGGGCGTCGCCAACGCTGTGGCGAACTCAGGCGCATTTTTGATCGATGGCGCAACGGCTGCTGCTGGCATCTCGACCTTCAATCAAAGCACTGGAGCCGTGACACTGCGCAGTGGCTCGATGACTGGTAGCACTGGTACATGGACAGCTACGAGCTTTACCGCGGAATCGGGAGCCATCAGCGCTGTTCTGGCAGGAACCGGAGGCTTTACCAAAAATACTGCTAGCACTGTCACGCTGACGGGCAATGCGAACACACTTACGGGTGGCGTCACGGTCAACGGCGGTGTGCTGTTCATGAACAAAGGGGCCGATGTCGTTTCGATCGCAGCGGGCAACGCAGTCATTGTGAACGAAGGCGCAACACTGCGTCTCGGCAATCACGGCCAAATCGCCGATGGTATCACCAGCCTGACTTTGAACTCGGGCACGCTCGACGTTGCAGGCTTCCGTGAAGGTGTCAACTCGGCGATCACGCTGAATAGCGGCACGATTGCTGGCGCGGACACGGGATTTCTGCTCTCGCGCGGAGGTTTTGTTGGCACAGGCACCAATACGATTGGCTCACGCGTTTCCACACGCGCGGCCGATGCCAACAGCGGTGTCTTTAACATCACCAGTGGCACCACAACTGTGACAAACAGTGTGATCACCGATGAATTCGGCGGCACAGGTGGTTTGCTCACCAAACGCGGTGCAGGCACATTGATGCTGTCGGGAAGTGCTAACAGCTACACCGGCTCAACCACCGTGGAAGCCGGCACTCTGGTCGTCAATGGTGGCATCACCGTCAGCACGACGACAGTTCAATCTGGTGCGACCATCTCGGGTAGTGGCTCGGTGCGCAATCTCACCATTAATTCGGGTGGCTTCATCAATCCCGGCAACAGCCCAGGAACACTGACTGTCAACGGCACTTATAGCCAAGCAGGTACTCTGATTGCGGAAATCGCCGGACTTACTGCGGGAAGTCAATACGACCAGCTCATCGTCAATGGCACTGTGAATCTAACAGGAAGCTTGGACGTGCAGTTTAGCGGAACCGGCTACAGCCTGAACGACATGGTCTTCCTGCTTGTCAACGACAGCAGCGACGCCATTGGAGGAAACGGCATTTTCACCGGCTTCAACCAAGGTGACATCGTGACCAACTACGCTGGCCTTGACTGGGTCATCAGCTACACAGCAGACAGCTTTGGAAACACCTTCACCGGTGGCAACGACATCGCCCTACGCGCGATTCCCGAGCCATCGGCTGCCTTGCTCGGCGGCTTAGGCGTGCTAGCAATGCTGCGCCGTCGTCGTCACAACGCTGCGTAAAAACTTTGCCCTAGGTGGGGCAATTCTGAAAGGTGGGCTCCGATTTGGGTTTCTGGGGTCCACCTTTCTCTTTTCATTCTTTGATGTGCATTCCCCTCATCCCTCAGCGTTGCATCACGGTCATAAGATGGGCAGAGATTGTCTTTTCTTTCGCTCCCATTTGCCCCCTTTTTGCAAACCCTGTTCCCTTCCTCTCTTCTTTTATGGTGCTTCTGCTGGTGCTCCAGTCATGTAGCATGTTTATGCGACATGACGCTCTCCATTTTTTTGCTAAAATCAAGACAGCCGCTATGAACCGGCGACAAAAATATCATCCATACAACCATGAAACGAAATCAATTCCTCCTGTGGGTGGCCTTTGGCCTCACCTTCTCTCACACAGCCTCAGCCGCAGTCTTGTTTGCCGATAACTTCACGGATACGACTCCGGGAGATACCTACATTGTTAATGAAAACCTCGCTACTCGACAGTCAGGCTCCCAAGCGACTCAAAGCTGGACTTCTTCTGGCAATGTCCAAATTGGCAATAATAGTGTGTTTGGTGGAGATGGCAACTACCTGATGGTCGCAGACGGCGCGGCAAATGCTCGCCTAGAGAACTTATCTCTGTCTTCCACACTCGTCGGGGCAAATGACAAGCTTGTCATTCAGTTCGATGCAGACGCGGTCGGCGATGGCGACCAGTGGATGAGTTTTATGATAAGCCCATCCTCCAATCCAGGATTGTGGCATCCAGTTGTCGGCTCGGGTGACTTCGGCATGTTGATTCGTGCCAACGGACAGATTCAAGCATTCAACAATGGTAGTGTGTTCAGCAACATCAACAACGTGTCCCTTGCGAGTTCTGGCATCAATACGCTGACTCTTACCTTCACAGGACTTGGCGGCACCGGCTCGCCCTTCGCTGGAAATGGCACGATGGTCAACATCTCAGATGGCACCAATTCCTGGAGCGCGAATCTCAATGCGGACTTTACTGCTGAAACCATCAGCTTTGGCAACTATGCGGCAGGGGGACGAGGCTATGTGGACAACTTTTCGATCACCGCTGTGCCTGAGCCATCGGCTGCCTTGCTGGGCGGATTGGGTGTCCTTGGATTGCTGCGCCGTCGACGTCGCAATTAAGCTAAAAACTTTGCCCTAGGTGGGGCACTCTGGAAGGCGAGCTCCGTTATGGGTTTCTGGGGCTCGCCTTTCTCTTTGTACGAATGCGATGTCAGGCATCTTGCCTAACTCAAAAAACCACCATCTTGCCTCTCGACCGAGTTACGCCGATTGCTTGATAGAACGGACACCACGCGCCAAGCAACCGGGGCAGTTTTGCACCCAGTGTTGTGGCGCGATCCCATGGTGTTGCGTGGACGAAAAGCACAACCATGGATTTCTTCTGCCAAGTTGGGCGGCAATCCGGGAATGGTGTGGAGCTTTTCCTGCTTCGACTTGTTCGAAGGAATGCTCGCTAACAAAGCCCTGGTGTAGGCGTGCTGCGGAGCTGCGAAAAGCCTCTCTCGCGGAGCCGATTCCACCACACGGCCTGCATACATGACGTGGATGTGATCGCACATCCCCGACACCACAGCGAGATCGTGCGTGATCAGAATGACCGATGTCCCCAGCTCGCGTTGTCGTTCGCGAATGAGATCCAGCACTTGCTTTTGCACAGTGACATCCAATGCCGTCGTGGGTTCATCGCAAATCAACAATTCAGGCCGAGTGATCAAGGCCATGGCAATCATCACGCGCTGTCTCATGCCGCCGGAAAACTCATGCGGATAGCTGTGCACCCGCAGATCGGGTTGCTGAATCCCCACCTCTGCTAAGGCTGTGATCGCGCATTGCAACGCGTCTTTTTCCCTCATGCCTAGGTGCTGAACCAAGGGCTCGATCAATTGGGTCGATACTTTCAAATACGGATTCAACGACGTCATCGGATCCTGAAAGATCATACTAATGCGCTTGCCGCGAATGCTGGCGAGCTCACGCTTGCCCGCGCGCAACAGATCCACGCCATCGAACCATGCTTCGCCTGAGTGAATCTTTCCCGGAGGTTGCGGAATGAGACCGAGCAGGGAATAACACGTCACCGATTTCCCCGAACCGGATTCTCCCACGATGCCCAGCGTCTTGCCTTTTTCTAACGAAAAAGACACATCTTCCACAGCCCGCACCATGCCATTCCGAGTGTGAAAGCGAGTGCTGAGGTGGCGGACGTCGAGTAACATGATGCCCATTCAAGCATCCCGCATTCCACATCGCAAATGCAAAGTGGCAGCATCACGCCTCGACAAGCAAATCGACCTCAGAGCCCCAAGCCCATGCCGAGACTTTGATAGATCTGCTTGGTCGCACTGCTCTTGTTCAGCGTGTAAAAATGCAGGCCATCCACCCCTTCATCGAGCAATTCACTGCACTGCTGCGCGGCATAGTGGATGCCGATTTTTTCCACCGCCTCGGGTTCATCATGAGCTCGTGCCAACGCGCGCAACAATTTCGCCGGGTAGCGTGCACCCGCCGCGAGTTCGGCCATGCGCTTCATCGACGACAGCGAGGTCACAGGCATGATGCCCGCGATCATCGGCAGATCAATTCCCGCAAGCGCACAGCGATCGCGAAAATCGAGGAAATCGTGATTGTCAAAAAACAACTGCGTGCAAATGTAATCGGCACCTTCCGCGCATTTGGCCTTGAGGTGATCCATTTCCAACAAACGGTTCGGCGTTGCCGGATGTCCTTCCGGAAAACCCGCCACACCAATGCCAAATCCGCCGAGCGGATGACGGCCTGATTCATTGAACTCGCGAATGAAACGCACCAAGTCACTGGCGTAACGGAAATCGCCCTGCGACCAATCGTAGTCGACCTGCTGACGCGGAGGATCGCCACGCAGCGCCAGAATGTTGCACACGCCCAAGGCGGCGTAGCGCAAGAGAATTTGCTCTACCTCGGCCTTGGTGTGACCCACACAGGTCAAGTGCGGAATCGGCGGAATGGCCGTGGTTTCTTTCACCCGCGCCACCAGTTGATGCGTCAGCTCGCGCGTGCCTCCGCCCGCGCCGTAGGTGATCGAGACAAAGGACGGTGCCAAAGGCTCGAGCTCGCGAATCGTTTGATACAATTCTTCCGCACTCGCTTCGGTGCGAGCAGGAAAAAACTCGAAAGAGAAACTGGGTTTCTGCTGTTGGAGGATATCGCGAATGTGCATGTCTGCCCCGAGCATGGCACAGGTCGCATCGGCAATAAAGCGACAATTTTGTAAAAGCTCCGCAACTTCTGTCGCGTCTTTCGGTTGGAAAAAGGGAATCTTCTCACCATGAAAGCATCCATCCTCACTCTCACCGGTGTTCTTCTCGCCACTGCCGGAGCCCAAGAACCCGAGCGCCCTCAAGTCCCCCAGCGCCCACCACAGCAGGAAGCGAAACGCGGCCCTAAGCCAGGTGGCGATTTTTGGAAAAAAGCCGATGCGAATGACGACAAAGTCATTTCCCGCGAGGAGTTTCTCGCCCTGCCGCGCATCGCAAAATTGCCGCAAGAAAAACAAGACAAAATTTTTGGCCGACTCGACAAAAATGGCAATGGCACGCTCGAAGGCCCAGAACTGCGCCCCGCTCAGCCACCTCATGGACCCAAGAATCAGGAGGGTCGCGGCGGCAAACGGGGTGGCATCATGCCTCGCATCGCCGAGCTGGATCTCGACAAAGATCGCAAAATTTCATTCGAAGAATTCACCAAAGCCCCAATGATTGCCAAGCTGCCCGAGGAACGTCAGCGCAAGATGTTTGAGAACATGGATCGCAATGACGATGGCTTCCTCAGCCCCGAAGACCGACCCGCCCAAGGTCCTGGACCACGCCGCGACGGACCTCCCATGGGACCGAAAGTTTTGGAGCGTCTCGATGTCAATAAGGATCAAGTACTCGATTTCTCCGAGTTCCAGAAATTTCCTCCCGTCGCCCAGTTGAGCGAGGACGAACAGGAAGACCGATTCCAGAAAATCGACGCCAACAGCGATGGCAAAATCGATGCCCCCGAGTGGAAGAAGCATCTCGAAACCATGGGCGGCCCCGATCGCAAGCCCAAGCGTCCTGCTGCCGAGGGCAAAAAAACCAAGCCCACTCCCGAGCCGGCTCCACAGCCCGCGCCGATGGACGAGGAAATGGAATAAACCGCTCTAACCAAAATGGCAGCGCAGGGCCGAGAGCACCAACAGCGCTGCCGTTTCGCAACGCAAAACCAAGGGTCCTAAGGTCGCAGGCTGATAGCCATCAGCCAGCGCCGCAGCCGTTTCTTCTTCGGAAAAATCTCCTTCTGGACCAATCAAAATGGTCACGGTTTCCGGCATCGCAAATGATTCCATCACCTGCCGCAAGGGCCGTGCACCCTCGGCCAAGGAGGCGATCACCTTGGCCCCTGCGCGCGACTCCGCTAAAAAGTGCTTCATCGTGACAGGCGTCGCCACTTCAGGCAACCACGTCTGACCGCACTGCTTGCAGGCTTCCAGCGCGATCTTCTGCCACTTCTCGGCTTTTTTCTCGGCTTCTGATGCATCGTATTTCACGACCGTATGACGTGTCATCAGGGGGACAATGTGAGAGACGCCGAGTTCGACCGACTTTTCGATCACCCAGTCCATGGTCTTCCCCTTCGGCACTGCCGCCGCCAGCACCAGCGCAGGATGCGGTCGCGGCAGGTGCTGGATCTCACCAATTTCTAACGATACTTCTTGCTTGCGCACTTGCGTCAGACGCGCCTGAGCTCGACGTCCCTGACCATCGAACACCTCGATCACATCGCCCGCTTGGTAACGCAGCACTTGCGCGCAGTGGCGCGATTCTTCGTCCGGCAAGTGCGTGGCGCTTTGCCACGATGCTGCGGGTAAAAAAAATCGCGCCATCTGCTTCGCTCGCGTTAGAGTTCGAAAAAGCGTTTCGCCTTCTGGAAAAATCCTTCTTCCATCGGCTTATTGCTTTCTCCAATCGACTCCCCGAAAGCCCGCAGTTTCTCTTGTTGCTCTGCATTCAGCTTGGTCGGCACTTCCACTTGCAAGGTCACGTGCAAGTCACCACGACGACCGCTTTGCAAGCGCGGCATGCCTTTTTCTTTCAGTCGGAATGTCGTATCACCCTGCGTGCCAGGAGGCACCTTAATCGATGCCTGCCCGTCCAGTGTCGGCACTTTCGCCTCGCCACCAAGTGCGGCGGTGACAAAGGAAATCGGCACTTCGCAGAGCAAGTCATCGCCATCGCGCTCGAACATTTCATGACGCTTGATGACCACAAACACATAGAGATCGCCCGAGGGACCGCCGCGCAGTCCGGCATCGCCGTGACCCGTGGAACGCAGGCGCGTGCCGGTATCGACACCAGCCGGTATGCGAATCTTCACGCGCGTTTCTTTTTGCACGCGACCCTCGCCATGGCATGCATCGCAGGGATCGGAAATCAATTCGCCCGTACCATGACAAGTCGGACATTCCATTTGCTGGACAAAAATGCCCGCTTGTCGCGCAACCACACCGCGGCCCCCGCAGGTATGGCATTTTTTGGTACCCGAACCACTTTTCGATCCCGTCGAATGACAGCTTTCGCACGAAACATAGCGCTCGATCTGCAATTCTTTTTCAACGCCACGAGCCGCTTCTTCGAGAGTCAGCTCGAGATCATAACGCAAGTCGCTACCACGCTGCTTGGCGCTCTTGCGCCGACCGCCACCACCGCCGAACATGTCTTCAAAGCCGCCACCAAAGGCACCGCCAAAGACTTCGCGGAAGAGATCCATCGGATCGTGAAAGCCACCACCGCCTCCACCGCCACCCGGGCCGCTGAAGGCTTGGTGTCCATAGCGATCGTAAGCCGCGCGCTTGTCTTCATTGCTCAGCACGTCGTAAGCTTCACCCAATTCCTTGAACTTTTCTTCCGCCGCAGCGTCGCCCTGATTTTTGTCAGGATGCCATTTCATCGCCAACTTGCGATAGGCTTTCTTGATCTCATCGGCCGAGGCCGAACGACTGACGCCGAGCACTTCGTAATAATCGCGTTTTTCCGCCATATCGTTTTATCCTTCGGATGATTCAGATGCTTTTGCAACCACCACATTGGCGGGACGCAACAATCTCTCGCGCAAACGGAAACCCCGACGCAACACGCGGACGATGGTTCCGGGAGCATGCTCGGTGCTGACTTCTTCGCTCACAGCTTCGTGCAAATTCGGATCGAAGGCGGTATGCAAAGCCACCACTTCCTCGACGCCTTGCTGGCTCAAGAATTCGCTGAACTGCTTGCGCACCATGTCCATGCCGATGTAGATCATCGAACTGGAATCCTGCGCCGCGGCCATCATGCCCATCTCAAAATTGTCGAGAATGGGAATCAATTGCTCGAGCAAGTCCTGATTGCCAAATCGCACCGCTTCTTCGCGTTCGCGCGCCACGCGCTTGCGAAAGTTATCAAAGTCGGCGGCGGTGCGCACTGCGAGATCACGCCAGCGCGCTACCTCATCGGCCATGGCTTGCGAGGCTTCTCCGGCCTCTTGCTCTTCCGTCGGATCGACGGTGGGATCTTCGGGCACTTCTGCTTCTGTCGTTGTCTTTGGTTCTTCGCTCATACGTTCGTATTTCTACTAGGGAAAATCATTTCGTCAAATCCGCCGCGCCGTCTTTTTCACCGTGCAACAAGTTCCACGCACTCACGAGCGCGCGCAATCCGGCCATCTCGATCGAGTCATCGATGCCCGCACCCCACAGCAATCGACCATCCGCCGCTTGCAGTTGCACATACGCCGCCGCCGAAGCATCGGAACCACCGCGCACCGCGTGCGAACGATAATCGGTTACTTTGAAATCTTTCAATCCCGCACTTTCCAGCGCATGCACAAAGGCATTGATCGGTCCATTGCCACGACCCACCAATTGCTGTTCTTGCTGTCGATAACGAATCGTGGTCCGACACTCCACCACTCCGCGTTCTTCGGTCAAATGCACCAGTTCATACTCCACCAAGTCCAGCGGCTCAGCGACATTGGCAAAGTGCTGATGAAAAGCCGCGCCAATCTCTTCAGCAGTCATCTCGCGGCCCCAGCGGTCGGCGAGATCGTAAATGAACTTACCAACCTGCGGATGCATGGTTTTGGGCAAATCGAGGCCGTGTTCGCGGTCCAAGATGTAGGCCACACCGCCTTTGCCCGACTGCGAATTGATGCGAATGATCGCTTCATAACTACGACCCAGATCTTGCGGATCGATGGTCAAATACGGCACCGCCCAAGGCACATCGCTGCGCTCGGCGCACTCGCGATCTCGCAAATCGAGACCTTTTTTGATGGCATCCTGGTGCGACCCCGAAAAGGCGGTGAACACCAATTCGCCCGCGTAAGGCTGACGCTCCGGCACGACCAATCGACAGCAGCGTTCATACACTTCGCGTATCGCCGCAAGATCGGAAAAGTCTAAGCCTGTTTCAATGCCGTGGCTGTTCATGTTCAATGCCACCGTCACGATGTCGAGATTGCCCGTGCGCTCGCCATTGCCAAACAAGGTGCCTTCCACGCGATCCGCGCCTGCCAGCAAGCCGAGCTCGGTCGCTGCCGTGCCCGTGCCGCGATCGTTGTGCGTGTGCAAGGAAATGATCACGCTGTCGCGATGCCGCACATGCCGACACATCCACTCGATCTGATCGGCATGCACATTGGGCAAACACCACTCGACGGTGTTCGGCAGGTTGAGAATGATCTTTTTTTCCGGTGTCGGCTGCCAGACATCCATCACCGCGTGACAGCAATCGAGCGCAAAGTCCAATTCGGTGTCGCTGAAGCTTTCCGGCGAATACTGAAAAGTCCACTGCGTTTCCGAAGCCAAGGCCGCGTATTGCGCCACCCACTTTGCACCTTGCACCGCGATGGCCTTGGTGTCCTCGCGCGAGGCCCCATGAAAGGTCACGCGACGCTGCAAAGTGCTGGTCGGGTTGTACAAATGCACAATCGCCTGTTTCGCTCCGCGCAGACTTTCGTAGCTCTTCTGAATCAAATGCTCGCGTGCTTGCACCAAGACCTGAATCGTCACGTCCGAAGGAATGCGGTTCTCTTCGATCAATCGACGCACGAAATGAAATTCGGTATCGGATGCCGAGGGAAAGCCGACTTCGATCTGCTTGAAGCCGACGCGCACCAATAAGTCAAAAAATTCCAGCTTCTCCTCCACCGACATCGGCGTGGGCAGCGCTTGGTTGCCATCGCGTAGATCCACCGAGCACCAAATCGGAGCTTTTTCGATGGATCGATCCGGCCACGTGCGATCCGGCAAAGCGACCGGAGCGAAGGGACGATATTTCGTGATGGAAGACGCTTTCATAACGGGGCAGCAACCCTAGCCGTTGACTTTTTGCTGTCAAGGATTGTCCCAAGGTTGATTGCGTCGACACCAGGTCATCGCCTCATCTCTCGATGACTTGATGAAGAAAAACATTCATGGATGAATCGAAGATTGACCAAATCCCCGAAAATTCTTACTGTCGCTCCGTCACTTCCCATCCCCCCTCACCCCTTGCGATCCACTTCGTGAGCCCTCCCTCCTCCATCTCTTTTTCCTGTCCCCAGTGCCAGTGCACGCTGAGAGTTCCTCGCCACATGGCAGGAGTCACTGGCCCTTGTCCGTCTTGCGGGCAAATGATTACGTCGCCTCGGGAAGTCACTCCGCCTCAGGAAATCAGCTACCAACGGACGGTTCCTCCGCTCTCTTCCCTGCCCGCGATTCCTCGCACTTTGCCTGCCGGCAGCCCTACCGCTCATCCCATCAGAGATCGCCCCATCCCTCCCCTCCAAGAGGCAAAACCTCGCCCTGCGATCAGTTCCGATCTGTCTACCAGTGCCCAGCCTGTTGCTCCTACCATCATCCGCCCGCGCAAAACGGAACCTTATCGCCCGCTGAGCAAAAAATATGCTTTCTTGCGCATACTCATACCCATGTGCGCTGTCTCGATTCTTGCCGTGGGCTACTGGCAAATTTCCACCACACTGCAGAAACATCGCGATACCCCTCAGCGCAAAGCCGTGGCAACACCGGGTCGTCTGCCCTCCTCTACGAGAACTGTCGCCACGCCGCCGAACCGATCGACCACCCCTTCTGTCACCCCACCTACCACCCCGAGCTCGCGCAGCACTCCGGTCGCCGAAACCCAAGTGCCGACAGCAACGACGCCGGATGACCAAACTCCCCCTCCCTCTGGCTTGCTGGCTGGTCAGATCATGGAGAAATTTCTTGCCGCTCCCGGACTCGCCGAACGCTTGCCATACTTGGCGAGTTCTAAGACGCCCGATGAACTTTCCACTACCTTTCTCGCCCGACCATGGCCGATCGCTCAACTGACCCCCGGTGCCCAAATTCCTCATCCCGCAGAAGGACTCATCGAATACTACTACGAGGTCCGCTTCGGCGAAAATAGTTTTGGCTTCCCGCGCCTCGCGACTTTCTTACTCCACCAACACGGCAATGAACCGCCGAAAATCCTCGTCGACCCTCTGCTCGATACCATCGGCGGCCGACTCCAAGATTTTGCAGCAAACCCCGTTGACGGTCCTCAGGATTTTTTCGTGATCATGGACGCGCGCGTCAAGTGCTTCGATCACAAGATCCCGAATGCCGATAAAAAATGCACTTTTTTCCTACGCTCGCATATCCAAGGTAAGGACATCGTCACGGCCTATGCCAATGAACAATCGGCCGTCCGCAAAGAGTTCGATGACCCTCTCGGCGGTCTCCGCTGGAAAAATCCCATCCCCGTCATTCTCACTCTCCAGTGGAATACCCAAGAGGACATAGCTCGCCCTTTCATTGAAGTCATCGGCATCAAAGCGAAAAGCTGGAACCCGTAATCGGAGATCCATTTTTTCAGAGATTGTCAATTTCTGCAATTCATTTGCAACACCTCAGATTTCATGCCATGATTGGGACATGAAATGGTTGCTGTGCTTCGCTCTCTCGATCTTCCCGCTTGCCGCGCAGGTCAAGGTCGTGAGCCTTCATCCTTTGCTCACGGATTTGCTCCAACAGGTGGGTGGCTCGCAGTTGGAAGTGATTGACCTGATCGGCAAAACGGGCGACCCCCACCATTTTGAGCCGAGTTCGGAGCAGCTCCGCAGCACAACGGATGCTTCGCTTTTTTTCATTTCGGGCAAGGGCCTGGAATCCTACCTCCCAGCACTGAAAAGCATTGTGGGGAATCGAGCAAAGATCATCGATGTCGGCGCCACGGTTCCCTCGCTGGAGGGCGCTTGCTCGCACTGCGAGGAACACGATCACGATCACTCGGATCATAGCGTCGACCCCCATTGGTGGCATTCGATCGACCACTTTCGCCGCGCCACGCAGTCGGTCGCCAAAGCCCTCGCCGCCGCGCATCCGGAACATGCCGATCTGTGGCAGAAAAATGCTGCGCGCTATCAATCACAGCTCGAAGATCTCGATCGTTGGACGCGTCAACAAATCGCTCGAATCCCGAAAAAACAACGCCACCTCGCCACGGCTCATGATGCCTTTGGCTATTTCTGCAAGGACTACCAGTTCACCGCTCATCCTGTCCAAGGACTCAACCGCGAACAACTTCCGAGCACCACGGAGCTCGCCAAACTCCTGAAAACACTCCATGAACAGAATGTCCGCGCGATTTTCCCCGAAAAGGAGTCCAACCATAAAATCCTCGCCAGCCTGACCCGCGATACCGGCATCGCCCTCGCCGAGGCTTTGGTGGCCGATGGCACGAATGTCGACTCTTACGAGAAAATGGTGCGTCACAACGTCAATGCCATTGTCAAAGCACTCGCACCCTCCCCCCGCACTCCCTAGCATTCCTGCGAGCTGTTCTCATTACCAAGGCTTTCCTTGACAAGATCGACCCCATCATTAGCATGAGGGGACGTCGTATGCTTTGATTCAGCAAACACTGTCATCTTGACAATATCTTCTTGTCAACGAGCCTGTTTGGTGCAATAAAGTATTTACGAAGTAAAACATCCCCAAAATGAAACCCCAAATTTCTTTCGTCTCCTCGTCGCGTCGAGGCTTCACGCTGATTGTCACGGTATCGCTGATGATTTTGTTGGTGATTCTCGCTCGACCGCACTGCGCTCGTCGGCAGCCAGTTCGGACATGCTGAAAGCTCGTCAGAATGCCCGCATGGCCTTGATGCTGGCGATTGGCCAATTGCAACGCCACGCGGGTCCCGATCAGCGCGTGACTGCTCCCGCGAACATCGCCGGCGATGCGCAAGGCAATGCCAGTCCGCCAGGTGCCGCGCCAGCCAATGCGCTTTCGGTGCGCGGTGTCGATAAAGGCCTCTCTGCGGTCCAACCCGGCACGCGCTACTGGACCGGCGTCTGGAGAAATCCTGCGCCGAATCCGCTTCTCGAAATCCTCACCGCCACTCCCTCACCCACCTTGCTGCAGTGGCTTGTCAGCGGCAATGAATCGCGCACCGCTGCGGATCGCCTTGTCCCCGCCAACCCCGACTATGTGGTGAATCCTTCCGGCGAGGTCGCGGACGCCACGCGCGCCGTGGTGCTTGTCGGCACCAACACCGCCGCAGGCAATTTGCCCAACCCCGCCGACCGCTATGTCGCCGCACCGTTGGTGGAAATTCGCGAATCCAGCAATAATCAACTTGCCGGACGCTACGCCTGGTGGGTGGGTGACGAAGGCGTTAAGGCCCGCATCAATTCGACCGAAACATCGCGCGATGGCAATCGCTACACTTCCCTGCCCAGCCAACGACGCGGTTGGGAAACGGTCGACGGCCTGAGCTCTTACCCCACAGCAACCAATCCCAATCACGCAGCGCTCGATCGCGTCACATCGGCGAAGCAAGCAGAATTGCTGATGCCCGATGCCATGGAATCGCTGCGCGCCAATTTCCATGCGGCGACGACCGATAGCTTGGCTGTCTTGACAGACCCTGTGAGTGGCGGCACGAAAGTCGACCTCACCGCCATCTTCGGTCAACCGCTCGTGTCGACAGCACCCGCCAATGCTGCGGGCATTGCCAATTACCCGCTCACCACTTCGCGCATCATTCCCGTGGGCACAGCTTATCCCTGGAGCAGTCAACTGCGCGCGCCTCTGTGGGCCACCGCTCACTCTTTTGTCAATCGCGCAGCGGCTCTAAGCAGCTCCGGAGAATTGCTCGTAGCTCCCAGCACCAGCATCAATCAACCCTCCATCGCTCCTCTCATCACGGATTTCCGCCTTCTCATGGGTGCTCGCTTGGTGCCTCAGGGTGGTGTTGCCGCGGCCCAAACCGCGACAGCTTTCCGCGTTCAGCCTTGTGGCAAAATCGCCATTGCCATCGCCAATCCTTACTCGGTCCCTCTGCGCTGGAACTCCAATCTGGAGTTCACCATCCAAAACCGCACGCCTGCAGGAAATGGTCCTTCACGCATTTATTTGAGCCAAAACAACAGCCCCCAAGGACCGTCGCCCGATGGCACTGCTTCCTTTTTGCCAGCTCGACCTAACCGCGATGATCCAAACCCTTCTGATCCAGAGCCGGCGCTGTTTTACAATACTTTTTTCCAAATCCCCTCTGGTGTGCTACCTCCCGGCGAAGCACGTGTTTTCACCATTGGCTCGCGCGTCACTCGCCCCGCCCGCGACCGCAATCCCGTCCGCATCACTCTCGTTCCCTTCGCCACCGCCAATCCCGGCTCTTTTGACAATTGCTTGGAAATGGAAGCACTCGATGCCGATGCCCGCACACCGCGCTTGATTCTCGACGTCCGCGAATCCTGGCAAACTACTCTCGCGCAAGTCGAAATGCGGCTCGCAGGCAGCAGCGGACTTCGTAAAAGGCCAGCGCGTATTCGAAAACGTGCAGCAATGCCGTGAAATGACCCGCCCTTTTGGCATTCAGCTGTTCAATTTGTCGATCAGCCAACCCGGTTTCGACTACTCCACCCTGTTTAGCGGAGTCAGCTTTGACATGGGGATGCGCTCTTCGACCATCCGCAGCTTTGCCGACTTCAACATCCGTGCCACGCGCTTCACCAAGCCCATCACTTGCTACAACCCACCACCGTATTTCTCAGAAACCAGTGACAGCCCTGCTTCCTTGCCGCGCAACGCCCCTGGTGGTGAAACCGGCTCGCGCTTTACCAGCAACTTGCTAGGCAATCCGCATCGCTGGGGTCACAGCCCCGGCGGCGTCAATCGCACGGTGCTTTTCACCATCCCGGCTCAGGTCACTTCGCTTGCTCAGCTCCAACACGCCGACCTCACGGGCGACAATGATCAGGGTTCGATCGGTCACCAACCTGCCTATGCGTTTGGCAATTCCTACGCCAGCCCTTTCATCAAACGCAATCTCAGCAGTGAAAACCGCACCAATTACATCGTCATCGGCATCAATGACCAATCAGGCGCTCGACGTGAGGTGAAACGCTTTTACGACATCAGCTACCTGCTGAATGCCTCGGTCTGGGATACGTATTTCCTCTCGACCATCGTTTCTAACTCGAACTCAGCTACGCCGCAAATCCCCGCCATCATGCCGATCACGCGGAGCGACGATCCCGACCTCAAAGATCCTGTGCTGGCGGCGACGAAGTTGCTGGTCCATGGCGGTTTTAATGTCAATTCGACCGACAAAAATGCTTGGAAAGCCTTTCTTGCGAGCGCGAAGCACTTGCAACATCGCACCGATAGCAGCCCTTCCAGTCAGGCCACCTTCCCTCGCTCGCTTGAACAGATTTCGCTCGCCAACAATCCACCCTCGGGGACGCAAAATGATTCGTTTTCGGGTTTCCGCCGACTCAATGACGCGCAGCTCGATGCCCTGGCCACAGAAATTTGCCGACAAGTCCGACTCCGCGGACCCTTCACGAGCGTCTCTCAATTCGTCAATCGCACGCTCGCCACTCTCGACAGCCGCACTCGCGCGCTCAGTCGCAGTGGTGCCCTGCAAACAGCCATTGACGAAGGCGGCTTAAACATCAACAACGCCGGGAATCGCAGCATCTTTAGCGCCGCACTCAACCCCACCCGCGATCGCGTCACTTTTCAAACGAAAAACGGCCTGCCTCGCTCGGATTTCGATGGACCGATCGAAACTCTATGGGGACGCAATTTCCGCCCCGCGGATGCCTTGTCGAGCATGCCCGATTGGGGCAATACCTCGGACGGTGGCCACTATGGCTCGGTCGCAAGCATCATTTCGGATCGACAAATCCTCGACGACCCCGCCTTCCGCACGGAACAGGGTTTCCGCTCGACCAATATCCCTGGTTGGCTGACTCAGGCCGATGTCCTTCAAGTCATCGGCCCCAGCATCACCGCTCGCTCGGACACTTTCCGCATCCGCACTTACGGCGAATCGATCAATGCCGCAGGACAAGTCGTCGCACGCGCCTACTGCGAAGCGATTGTGCAACGCTTCCCCGATTACGTCGATCCCCAGAATCTCGCTCACGAACGCGAAAACCTCAGCACTACCGCAAACGAACTCACCCCCATCAATCTCACTTATGGCAGAAAATTCGAAATTGTCTCATTCCGTTGGCTTACTCCGGAAGAAGTGTAAGCAGCACTTTTTCGCTCTCAGTCCCTGCATCGCCCTGGCTCTCGGCTCTCTCGCTCACGGCCAAGGCGAAGCTGCGGTCGCGGCCAAAATTCACTTTGTTGCTTGGGGCGATGCGATTGCTGGCTTGTCGCTGAAATCCGAGGGCGCCGGCACGACGTTTCGTGCGGAATCTTTTAGTTACTCGGACTCTGTCCCGTACCGAGGGCCCGCGATTTTGGAAATTTTCCAATCCGCCGCCCAAGGCAATGACGCTGAACCCAAACAACCAGGCGAAGCCATTGGCGCTCCTGAAGCCAAATCGGCTGAGGAAAAGGACGGCCCTGCCAAAACCGAGGCGGATGCCAAACCGAAATCAGCACTCGCTCAAGAACTGGAAAAACGCCGGGAAAAAGACCCATCCCTGGTCGCTCTCGCCCGCATCCCCGCTGGCTGCACGCGCGCTACGATCCTCCTGCAGTCGCTCGGCAATGGCACTTACCAGGCTTATGTCATCAATGACGACCCCTCGCAACTGCCTCCCGGCAAACTCCGCATTCAAAATCTGAGCCCATACCCCATCTCGATCAAGGTCGCCACAGTGGAAAAACCGATCCAGATTGCCCCGAATCAACAATTCACCATCCCCGCCGCAGACGGCAATCTGATCTACGAACTCTCTTATTTCCATGAAAAGGAATGGAAATACCAAGAAAATAACATCGTCCGCGTCTCGCCCCAGGAACAAACGCAAATGCTGGTCCTGCGCAGCCAAAATGATTTCTTTGTCTCGTCGGGCGGCTCGGTGGGCGGCTTTGCACTCCCTGATGCCCGCGGAACGGTCGCATGCCGACACCCCAACGCCCTGTCTTGATCAATCAGAGCAAAAAATCTTTTGCTTGACAGGCGCATCACAATGTGTTTACATTCCGCCGGAAGCCCGCTCCAACCATTTCTCCAATGAAAAATTCATCGGTTTTTCGTTTTTTTCTGCCCTTGCGCAAGAAACGATTCTTCTATCAGCGTGGTTTCACCTTGATCGTTACGATCTCGTTATTGGTTTTGTTGATGATCCTCGCGGTAGCGATGCTCAGTTTGAGCAGCGTGAGCTTGCGGACCTCTTCCACAGCCATGGAGCGCGGTCGTGCGATGGCCAATGCTCGCACCTCATTGATGCTCGCGATTGGCGAGCTACAGCGTCAAGCGGGACTGGATACGCGAGTCACGGCGCGAGCGGACATTTTGCCTGATGTTGCCGATGACTTCCCGCCGCTTCTCGGAGTTTGGCGGAGTTGGCAGGGAGAAAATCACGAGCAAAGTGGTCCCTACGCCGGCCGACCCATCAATCCCGGAGATTACCTCGACGCAAAACGTCGACGCTTCCTTGGCTGGATGGTCTCGGGCGCACCCGTTGTCGGCAATTCCAGCACTCCACCGCCACCACCCAGCTTGGCTCCCGATACGGGAAAGGTTCCACTGATTGGTCCAGGCACCGTGGGCACGGGGCGTATCAATCAGGAGGTCCACCTCAGCCCAACCCCGTTTTTGCAATCGGGACAACGCGGTGCTTTCGCTTGGTGGGTCGGTGGCGAAAACCAAAAGGCCAGGGTGTCGGATGTGTTGCCGCCTGAACCTTCTTCGAATGCCACTTGGTCGCTGCGTCGCAAATCGACCACGACCTCTGACCCCTCGGTGTTTGGGCTCGATGCATTGCTCACGCCTCCCGCGGTGAACACTCCAGCGCACACGGCTCGGCTCGTCAGCCGAAATCAATGCGATCTCGTTGCCACCCCGATGACCTCAGGTCTGAAGAATTCTCAGCAATTTTATCACGACCTCTCCGCTCAATCGGTGGGCTTGCTGACCAATACCGCGACCGGCGGATGGCGTAAGGATTTTTCCCTCGCCACGGAAAACTGGAGCAGCTTGGGCACCCGCAATTTGCCGTTTTTTCAAGTTTCTCCCGGCAATCATCTCGGATACTCCCGCCCCACGACCTCAGACTACCGACCCGACCGATCGCTGATTTTTCCCTGGTCGGGCTATCGCGGTAATGCCGGCACTATGCCGATTTACGAACACGGCGCGGTCGCCAGTTGGGCCAATTTGCAAAACTGGGCCACGTTGTATAAAACCATGTCGCCCAATGCCAACATGGTAAGCATGTCGTCGTTCTCCGCAAGCATCGGCCCCATCAACCCGGACCCACGCTTCAATTTCCATCATCGTGTGCGCATCCTGCCGGTCGTCGCACGGGTCCAGTGGGTCTTTTCTTGGTTCGCCTCCGATCCGCCTGCCACTACTCCTCCCGCTCCCGCTGGTCACCTTCAACCCCGATTGCTGGTCACGCCTGTCGTTACGATGTGGAATCCCTACAATGTCCGACTCTCTTCGCCGAATCTCCAGCTGAATTTTTATCACACTCTTCCCAATGCCTTCCGCTTCCGCATCGGCACGCAGCAAAATACCCGATACTACAGCTTGCATCAATGCGCGAACTATCCCGCGCTGATGAACAACGCCAACCCCAGCATGCAGATGAACTTGCCCACGCAAAGTTTTTTCCCTGGAGAAACGCGTGTTTTTAGCCCGATCAATCCCACCCCTGATGCCGCTGGCACGCCGATCACTCTGGGCTTGGGATTGCGCATGCGCTCTGGCTTTTCTTACCCGATTTTTGATGACCAAGGTCAACATCCTACCATCCCAGGGTCGACCGCACTCAGCGCCGATGTGATTTTCGATTCTACGTACAACGATGCCGGCTCGTTGGGTGTCGGGGTTTACCTCGACATGAACAATCAAGATGACCCCGAGCCCGACAAACGTCACTTGGCCTATCGTATGGTCTACGACCCCGCGGTTGCACGGCAAACCTATCCCCAAATCAACGGCCTTGCCTCCGCTTCTCTCTCGGAAGCACGATCGAATCCGCGACCCTTCTTGACTACCATTTTTGGCGCACGCATGGCCAGTCGCACTCACTTGGCCGCAAAAGGTTTTGTACAAACCAGCCCATTGGTGAATTACACCGCCATGGGCGGAAAGGATACGGTTGAGGAAACGATTCGACACAATTACCCTGGCTCAGCTCACCCAGTGAACTCGCCCTTTGACTACAGCTTTGCGGCTCTGTCGGGCGCAGGCGATAGCCTCTTTCCCAATGCTGACGCCAGCGGTCGCAGTTTCATCGTCACCGGATTTACTGCCGCCGATGGCTTATCGCGCAGCGTGATGGCCGAGCTCCCCACCCGGCCCGTGCAGTCGCTGGCGGAACTGCAAAACTGGGACATGCGCTACGAAAACCCCATCCCTCCCTACGCCTTTAACCTCGTCGGCAATAGCGACGCCAGCCCACTGATGCCAGCAAACCAGGTCATTCGATCGGAAAACTACATCAAGGCGCAACAAGACTTGCAGCACGATGATTCCTACTGCGCAAATCATTTGCTCTTTGATGACTGGTTTGTTTCGTCGATCACTCCGCAAGCAGGCACTTCTTTCGGTCGACCACAGAGCGCGGAAACCTTGCGCCAGACCTATCTCGACTTCATTTCAGGAATAAAACCTCTGCCCAATACGGCCTACCGTCCGCTGCTGGAAGATGCTCGCGCCGCGAGTGCGGCGGGCGGTCCCGCGAACCTCTTCACGCGCCATGTGAGCCCCGCCAATTCCTGGCGCACCATCGCCTCTCGTCTGGAAGTCGAAGGCATGTTCAATGTCAATTCGACCTCCGTCACCGCTTGGCGCGCTTTGCTCGGTCATGCCCGCGGCCAACGCATTCCTTTTCAGAGCAATTTCGGCTCGATCAGCCTCTCCAACCCGCAAGATTTTGCTTTCACGCGCTTTTCTGTCTCCGGCGATACGGATCACAATACCCGCGGCAATTCAGGCCAATTCTCCAGTTGCTCGCAATTCGCCGGATATCGCTTGCTCGATGCCGCGACGCTCGATCGCTTTGCTCAGGAAATTGTCAATCAAGTGCGACGTCGGGGTCCTTTTCTCTCGCTCGCCGAGTTTGTCAACCGCCAACTCTCCAGCGGCGATCTCGCCCTCGCTGGCACCATCCAAGCCGCTCTGAATACGCTAGCACAAAGCTCTTCGAGCAACCCGTTCCAAGTGCTGCAAAATGGCTCAAGACCTTCGACCGCTAACCCGCCTAGCACTGCTGATGCGATGTATGCCTTTCCCGCTGCTGCCAATGGCTTTAATGCCTACGGCATCGCCGGTTGGACCCGCCAGGCCGATGTCCTGCGCCCCATCGCCCCCATCCTCTCGGCACGCGATGATACCTTTGTCATTCGCGCTTATGGCGATGCCCGCGATGCCAGCGGCACGCGCATCGTCGCCCGCGCGATCTGCGAGGCTGTTGTCCGACGCACCCGCGAGTTCGTCAATCCCATCGACGCCGCTGACATCGTCACGACGCCGACATCTCCGATCAATCAAGCTCTCGGCCGACGCATGCAAATCATCTCGTTCCGCTGGCTCTCTCCCGAAGAAATCTAACGTTTCCCTCAAATGCGCCTGCTGATTTTTCTCACCACTCTCTTTGTTGCCCTCGGTCACGCCGAGGACAAGCCCCGCACTTGCCGCGCCCTATTTCTCGCTCGTCCTGCCAATACGCCGGAGAAACTCTTTCTCCACGACGGCAGGCAGTTGCTAGAAATCGAACCGGGCAGCATGAGCTTTTCGCCGATTTATCCCATCGCTCAGGACGCGACCTCGATCACCATCCTCACCGAGCGCCCTGCCAATTCCGCTGCGGCTTTGCCCCAAAAAGCGCCCAGCGCCTCTCTGCCGGCCGATTGCCAAGATTTTTATCTGATTCTCACCAGTGACCCGAGCAATGCCATCGCGCCGGTGCGCCTGCAAATCATCAATGCTAACTCCACGCAGTTCCGCGCAGGACAAATGCTCTGGTTCAATCTCACCCAGCATCGCATCGTCGGCACGGTCGGAGAACGCACCCTCAAGCTCGCGCCGATGTCGCGCATGGTCGTGGATGCCCCCACCAACCAAAATGGCGATTACCCTGTCTCGATCGGTTACTTTTCTGCCGGACAAAAGGTCCGAGAACCTCTCTGCGAAACGCGCTGGATCCATGATCCTCGCTCACGCAGCGTGATGTTTGTCATGCAGGAAGCCGGTGTCATCGCCCCGCGCATCATCGGCATGCCCGATTTCCGCGAATGATGCGCTTTAGATCGCCAGTCGACCTGTCGAATCGCCAACACGCTCGGCTTTGACGCCCATGCGGTCGAGCAAGGAAAGATGCAAATTGGTCAAAGGCGTGTCCTCGCCCGCATGCCACAATCGACCGGTCTCCAGCGCTCCTCCACCATGCCCAGCGAGCAGGATGGGAAGGTCGTCGTGGTTGTGTCGATCCCCATCGCAAATCCCGCCACCGTAAACGATCATCGAATGATCGAGCAAATTCCCATCGCCCTCTTTGACTTGCTTCATGTTGTGCAAGAAACGCGCAAACTCTGCTGCGTAAAATGCATCGATCTGCGCAATCAATTCCAAGCGCTTCTGGTCTTTTTGATGATGGGAAATGCCGTGATGCGCTTCGTTGATGCCAATCTCGGGGAAGGTCCGATTGGAACCATCGTGGGCTAACAAAAACGACGCCACCCGCGTGGAGTCGGTCTGAAACGCCACGAGCATCAAATCATACATCGCACGAATGTGCTCGCGATAGGTTTCCGGCACACCATTCGGCACATCGATCTCCGGACGCTCTTTGCGATGTTTTTCCGCGCGTTCGATGCGTTGTTCGATTTCGCGAACGGAGGTAAAGTATTCATCGAGCTTGTTGCGATCCGCACCCGTGGCCCGCGCTTGCATGCGCTTGGCATCTTCCATGACAAAGTCCAAGACCGATTTTTTGCGCTGAATCCGCTCGGCATTGCCTTTTTCATTCGACGAACCAAACATCGCCTCAAACACCGCCCGCGGATCGCGAATGGGCGGCGCTGGGGTGGTTTCGGATCGCCAAGCGAGATTGAATTGGTAGGCGCAAGAGTAACCGGAATCGCAGTGGCCTGAACGACGTGGTTCGTCGGTGGAAAGCTCGAGCGAAGGCAAGCGCGTCAAATGTCCGATTTGTCGCGCCGCAATTTGATCCGCCGAAACCCCAATGCGGATGTCGGCCCCCGCCGTTTTGCGCGCCTGACAACCCGTCAAAAAAGTCGCGTTCGCCCGCGCGTGGTCGCCTGCGCCATCGCCATTTGCGCGAGCTTTGTCGAGACTCAACCCACGAATGATTTGAAAGTCATCCCGATGCGATGCCAAGGGGGCAAGAGAAGAAGAAAGTTGATAATTTTTCCCCGATCCCTGAGGAAACCAGCGCGCCGTGTTGACGCCATTGGGCAGGTAGATGTACGCCAAGCGCAGAGGTCGCGCCGATGGGTTTGCTACCGACGCCGCACGCAATGGCTCGAGCAAGGGCAG
>RDYF01000043.1 GCA_004293285.1 Verrucomicrobiota bacterium
GATGGAAGATGGAAGATGGAAGATGGAAGATGGAAGATGGAAGATGGAAGATGGAAGATGGAAGATGGAAGATGGAAGATGGAAGATGGAAGATGGAAGTTGGAAGTTGGAAGTTGGAAGTTGGAAGTTGGAAGTTGGAAGTTGGAAGTTGGAAGATGGAAGATGGAAGATGGAAGATGGAAGATGGAAGATGGAAGATGGAAGATGGAAGATGGAAGTTGGAAGTTGGAAGATGGAAGATGGAAGATGGAAGATGGAAGATGGAAGATGGAAGTTGGAAGTTGGAAGTTGGAAGATTGGAGATTGGTCTGCCACTGCTCACTGCTCACTGCCTTTATTCACCATTCACTCTTCATTTCCTTCTCCTTCTTTCGACCTTCGACCTTCTCCTTCTTTCGACCTTCGACCTTCGACCTTCGACCTTCGACCTTCGACCTTCGACCTTCGACTTTAAGACTTTAAGACTTTAAGACTTTAAGACTTTCCCACCCTAATTGCCCATCTTCCGTGTCATTTCTTCCGTCATGATCAATAGTAGCCATGGTATCGCTGATTCGCTCGATTTTCTCGCGGAAGAACCAGATTTGTTGCTCGCCATCATCTTTGGTTCCGCGGCGGATGGGAGCCAGCGGCCTGACAGCGATCTTGATCTTGCCGTCTATTGCCGCAGCCACATGGGACCTATTCTCCGGCAGAAACTCTCTGACGATATCGCCGTCAAAACGGGCAGAACCGTGGACTTGATCGATCTCTCAAAAGCCAACGGCGCACTCCTTAGGCAGGTCTTGCGTTCCGGGCAGGTCTTGTTTGACAAAAGCCCGGGGATTTTGGGCACTCTGACCGCACGTCTTTTGGCTTGGCAGGAAGACTTCGAGCCACAATTGAATGGACTGTTGCAATCGCGCTTAGAACGTTTTACTTCATCTCACCATGGATCATGACATCATACTGCGAAAGCTGGATTCGCTCGCCAGGTGCGTGAATCGTATTGAGCAGAAAAGACCCGAGAAGTTTGAGGAGCTGGTGACCAACATCGACCTGCAAGACATTCTCAGCATCAACCTAGAACGCGCCATCCAAGTATCCGTGGATATCGGGGCTCATCTGATAGCCGGACTTTCGGTGCCGCCTCCCCAAACCATGGGGCAAGTGTTCGAGATTTTATCAAACGAGAAGATCATCACGGAACAAACAGGAGTCGCCCTGCGCAAGGCAGTGGGTTTCCGCAATCTTTCCGTCCATGCATACGATCAAGTAGATTGGGAACAAGTGTTCGTCATCATTCACCAGCGAATGAATGAGTTTCGTGCATTTGCGGATGCCATCCGCACCATCATGAAAAAAAGCTAGAAGGAGATTGGAGATTGGAGATTGGGCTGCCACTGCTCACTGCCTTTCATTCAACATTCAACATTCAAAATTCAACATTTAATCTTTCAGACTTTACGACTTCTCTCCCTCACCGTTACAAAGAACGATTTTCCCTGCTCGGCTATTTTTCATGGAAGGATGAGATTAGCAGGGATTTCAAACTAAAAACTTAGATATCTTTTCATGGCAACAGTATTTATTATGGCAGGAGGCGACATCTCGGAGAAGTTGCCTTACTTGCGCACGGAATCGCGGTGCCCAGCGTTGCTTCCATTGCACACACGTCCGCTGGCTTCGTATGTTATCGATTTTTACCGAGCGAATCATGACGTTCATCTTTTTGTGAATGAGGAGTTTCGCGATCTCGTGGCCCAAGAAATTCCTGCATTACGTAATGGCTACACCTTGCATGGTGTCGGCCCCAGTGATGGGGTGGTAGCGACGCTTCGCATGGCCATGGCAGCGGTGCCTGAAGCCGAAGACATCATTGTGAATTTGGTTACCACGGTACCCGTGTCAGCACCTACTTTGGGTGAAGTTCAGGTGGCTCATTTGCCTCTCCACCATGCGCTCGATTGTTCGGCGCTGTTGGGTGATTCTTCTTCCTACCTGCAGTTTTATGCCAAAGGCGAAGCTCGCCCAGATGATGCAAGAGCTTTCACTGGCGTCTTCCGACTGCGCGCCGAATCCTTACATCAGGCAATACTCGCTGCTCCGCGGGTCAATGATCTGCTTTCAGTTCTCGAACAAGCTTCGCTTTTTGGCCACTTGAATGTTCAGCAGGTCGATTGGATCGATTGCGGCCACGAGAGCAACTACTACCGGAGCCGCGCCGCGCTGATCAACAGTCGGTCTTTCAACAAGCTTCACGTCGATACCCATCGCGGAACGATCATTAAGTCCTCTAGTGAGAAAACAAAGCTCGCCCATGAGGTTGCCTACCTAGAGACCTTGCCCGCTGATCTGCGCGTTCTTTATCCTCGTTTAGTTTCCGTCTCCGGTACCCGTGGGAAGGTCGATTCTTATGAAATGGAATATTATGGCTACCCGAACCTAGCCGAGTATCTCCTTTACTGGAGTCTTAGCAAAGAAAGCTGGTGGCGTTGTTTTGATTCACTCGATAGCACTTTGTCACTTCTGCGCGCTCATCGCACGACGGCAGGCATAGCGTCTTATCGGGATTTTCATTGGGAAAAAACGATCAGACGCATCGATCAATACTTGAGCTCCATCACAGACCCGAGTTTGCGCGATGCCCTTTCTTCTTCGTCACTGAGGATCGGTCATGAGACCTGCGCGCCGCTTCCCCAGTTGCTGGAGCAGGCAGAAAAAGTCATTCTTGGTGGCTACCGCGAGAGTGAATTCTCGGTGGTTCATGGCGATTTTTGTTTCAACAACATTTTGTTCGATGTTTCATCAGGCATCATCCGATTGATCGATCCGCGCGGTAGTTTTGGACCTACCTACCCAGGCACATGGGGAGACCGACGTTACGATTTGGCAAAGCTAGCGCATTCTTCGATCGGTGGCTACGATTTCATGGTAAATGGTCTTTTTACCGTGCAGCGACAAGCGGATGCTCATTTCGATCTCATCCTTTGCCAGCGTAGTAATGCAGCATGGTTGGCGGAGATGACGGATTGGCTCATTCAATCACAACAAGCTGATCCGCGTGAAATTGCGGTGATGACAGCTCTACTCTTCTTATCGATGTGCCCATTGCATGCCGATGATTCCAGTCGCCAACTAGCATTCTTCCTTCGCGGCTTACAACTTCTTCAAAAATCACTCTAAATTTTATGAATCCAAAACGCATCTGTTTCGATCTCGACGGCGTCATCGCCGAACTCAAAAAGCCCGGCCAAAGTTACCGTGATCTGTCACCGCTTCCTGGAGCTGTGGAAAAAATGCAAGCTCTCAAGGCTGCCGGACACTACCTCATCATCCAAACGGCGCGCCACATGAAAACCTGCGGGGCGAATGTGGGGCTGGTTAATGCCCGTATTGCCAAAGATACGCTCGATTGGCTAGAGGAGCATGGCATTCCCTACGATGAAATTTTCTTTGGCAAACCATGGGCGCAAATTTACATCGATGATAACGGCTTCCGTTTTGAAAACTGGCAGCAAATTTCCGGAGATGCGAGCAGTCTCCCAGGAAATCGTGAAGAAATCGCGGGTGCTGGTGGCAATGTCGGATGATTTCAAGCGAATTCTTATCTCATGAATGTGGTCATTCCCATGGCAGGTCAAGGCAGTCGCTTCCGCGAGGCAGGCTACACCTTGCCGAAACCGCTGCTGCAAGCTCATGGAAAAACATTGCTGGAATGGAGTGTTGATTCCTTGCCTCTGGCCTTGGCCACACGCCTGATTTTTATCGGTCTGAAGGAGCATCGTGATGCGTATGATCTCGAAGCGATGATTCGCAAAATCTATGCTGCGCATGATCCCGTTTTTCTCTGGCTTGATCAAACCACACGAGGACAGGCAGAAACAGTCTATTTGGCACGTGAGCTGATGGATCCTCAGCAAGGGCTGATGATCTTTAATATCGACACCGCTTTCTTTGCGCCTGATCTGAGCACCTTATTGATCGATGATCAGCATGATGGACTGCTAGGTTCATTTGGCTCGATCGAGCCCAGATTCAGCTTCGCGCGTGTGGGGGAAGATGGCTACGTCACCGAAGTACGAGAAAAAGTCGCCATATCTTCCCATGCATTGACGGGGCTTTATCACTTTTCGTCGACCCAAGATTTCCTCGATGTAGCAGGCAAAGCTTTGGAGCAAGACGAACGTGAAATGGGTGAATTTTACGTAGCTCCGCTGTATAACCAACTGATCGCCCGTGGAGCGAAGTTTCGCATCGCTCCTTGCCGCGATCACTGGATCCTTGGCACTCCCGCCGAATATCAGCAGTTTCTTCTTTGTATCAAATAAGGATGCCATATTTGTCCGTTGCGTTCATTTTGAGCAAGATGAACGGCATAATGCTAATATAGTTTTTTATCGTTAAGGCCACAAATTGTATGAAAAATTCAAGCAATTGTTAAATTGTTATTCTCAATCAAATTAAATTGAAAAAGTTCAGAGCCAAAATCATGCTTGCATACCCAATACAGCTATGGAGAGACCTTGCGAAACTTAAGCAGCAAGCATCGCTAAGAGGGTGGAAAAAAGCACTTGCTTACGTTACTCGACCTGACGCGAGCCCCAGTTGGCAATTTACAAAATATCTTATCATAGGTTGCACGGCTGTATTGATTTTTTATGGGACTTATGGCGCTTTCCGAATTCTCGTGGAATTGCTTTCACCAGGCGCATTTACGCACCAGAGAATGTTATGGAATTTGCTTGCCATTTTTTTCGCTTTTATTCCCACCAATTCTTTCACCTACCATACAAATCGACGGTGGGTATTTGTTGACGGCAAGCATGGACCCAGAAAAGAATTTTTCCTTTTCACAGCGGGGGCGGCTATCAGCTTTGTGGTTTGTCAATTGGTTGCAGCGATTTTGATCCGCTATTCTCATGTAAACGATATGATTGTTACATTATCGGTAATCGTGATTTCTACTGTTGTTAATTTTCTGTTTCGTAAATTTTTTGTTTTTCACGGCTAAGTCCCTCTATTTCTTCATTTTTGTTTAACTTCTCTGATCATCATGTCTACTAGCTATGCTCTCATCGGACACACCGGCCTTGTCGGCAGTAACCTCATGCGTCAATTTCGTTTTGATGCTTGCTACAATTCTTCCAATATTCAGGAAATTGCCGGAAAACATCATGAATTGTTGGTCTGTAGTGGCGTGTCAGGAACCAAATGGCTGGCGAATCAGAAACCTGACGAAGATCGCGCTGCGATCGCATCGCTATTGGCCCAATTGAAGCAGTGCACTGCAGATGAGGTGATTCTGATTTCTTCTGTGGATGTCTATGCGGAGCCTTCTAATGTTGATGAAGACAGTGCGATCGATACTTCTCGTCTCCACCCATATGGGACGCATCGTTATCAATTTGAGAAAGATGTCTGCGATCTTTTCCCGAATGTTCATATTGCCCGACTTCCAGCGATCTATGGATGGAATTTACGAAAAAACGCCCTTTACGACTTGATGCATCGCCACGAACTGGAAAAAATTCACCCTGACGCAAAGTATCAGTTTTATTGGCTGGAGCATTTATGGAGAGATTTGCAGCAAGCGCGTCAACTCGGTTTGAGAATCATCAATCTAGCTACTGAACCATTAGGCATTCAGGAGGTTGCCAACGAAGTCTTCGGAATTCATCTTAGTGGCCAGCCTCCCGTTACACCTGCAGCCTATGACTTTCGCACGAAGTATGCAGAGAACTTTGGAGGAGCGAAGGGATACCTTTACGACAAATCAACCGCACTTGAAGAAATACGCACTTTTGTGAAGCAACAGCAACTTTGCGCGCCTTACTAATTTTATTTATTCTTTACACTTTGACTTATGAATAACCATCAACAGCACCCCGCGAAAAACAAACCACGAGTCGTCGTGGTTATGCCTGCCTATAACGTAGCTTCTGTAGTAAAAAAAGCCATAGAATCCCTTCCCCCTAACGCGATCGATGAGATTTTTGTTGTCGATGACGGCAGTCACGATGGCACCGCCGAAGCAGCAAGAGCAGCAGGTGCTACTGTGATTACGCATCCCAAAAATCGCGGTTATGGTGGCGCTCAGAAATCGGGTTATCTTGCTGCCATTGCTAGCGAAGCAGATGCGGTAGTTCTTGTGCATGGCGATAATCAATACGATCCATCTTATGCACCAGAGTTCATCCGTAAAATCCTGGAAGATGGATGTGATATTGTGGCGGGAACTCGTATGGTCTTGGGGGATGCATTAAAAAATAACATGCCTGTCTGGAAATATTATCCGATTCGGGCGACGACCTTGATTCAGAATCTCATGCTGGGCACGAAAATTACAGATTACCATGATGGCTATCGCGCTTACAGCGGGTCTTTTCTTAAGTCGGTACCTTTTGACATGCTGAGTAATCGTTTTGATTTTGACTTTGACATGATGATTCAAGGTGTAGTCTATCAAGCAAAAATTGGAGAAGTGCCGCATCCCACGCGCTACAGCGATGAAAATTCGCAGCTTCCTTTCGGAAAAGCCGTAGCTTGTCAATTGACGATCTTCAAATCGGCATTCAAGTTCCTCCTTCACCGAATGGGCTTGAACCAAGCGCCTATTTATCGAAAAGCGCGACGTTCACAGTGATCTAGTATTGCCTAAGAGCGAGGGAGTTCTGTTACCTGTGCTGGGGTAAACTCACTCATGGGCTTCTGAGCTTATGTTCAAGGAGAACAGCCTTCATTCTGCATGTCCACTTCTCATCCTCAACGTGCTGTCATCATTGGTGGGGGCTTTTTTGGCACGGCGATTGCATTGATGCTCCATCGTAGAGGCATTGTGCCGATCATTCTTGAAGCGGAGGAAGAGCTCTTTCGCCATGCATCGCGCGTCAATCAAGCACGCGTTCACGGTGGATATCACTATCCCAGAAGTTTGCTGACAGCTTATCGCTCGCGACAAAATTACGAGCGTTTCAAGATGACCTATCGCGATGCGATTGCTGATCAATTCACCAAAGTGTATGCGGTCGGTCGCAAATTCTCCAAAGTCACTGCGGATCAGTTCGCAACCTTTATGAAACGAGTGGATGCTCCCTTGCGGGAAGCGCCTTCTCACATCGCTCGTCAATTCAACCCACACCTCACTGAGCGAGTGTGGATTGCGGAGGAATGCGCTTTCGATTATTCTATCCTGCGTGATCTGGTCCTGCACGACATCCAGCATGCGGGAATTGAGGTGAAACTTAAGACTACTGCGACACGCGTCGAGAGCAATCAACGATTTATCCGAGTAGAAACCTCATCTGGTGCTGAATTGGTATGCGACTACGTGTTTAATGCAACTTATGCGGGTTTAAACCGCATTACCGTATCATCTGGTCTACCTCTGATTCCGTTGAAGCATGAACTCGCAGAAATGGCGCTTGTCGAGTTGCCCGAGACGCTATCTGGGCTTTCTGTCACCATGATGTGTGGTCCATTTTTCTCCTTCATGCCCTATCCTGCGCGCAACCTTACGACACTCAGTCACGTGCGCTACACCCCCCATGCGCATTGGCATGAAAATGAAAGTACAGGAGCAGTAAATCCTTACGAAATTTTGCAATCGATCGAAAAGAGGTCTGCTTTTGAGTTGATGGCGGCAGACGCCTCTCGCTATATGCCTGCGTTGCGTGACTGCATTTATCGAGATTCGCTTTGGACCATCAAAACCTTACTACCGCTGAGTGAAGTCGACGATGGCCGTCCTATTCTCTTTCAGAGGGATGCTAAGATTTCTAATCTGATCCACGTCATGGGCGGAAAGATTGATAACATCTTTGATGTAGAAGATGAGATTCAGCTGATGATGAGGTGAATGGAAATGGGAAATGGGAAATGGGAAATGGGAAATGGGAAATGGGAAATGGGAAATGGGAAATGGGAAATGGGAAATGGGAAATGGGAAATGGGAAATGGGGAGAGCTGAAATGGGAAAGTTGAAATGGGAAATGGGAGAGTTGAAATGGGAGAGCTGAAATGGGAGAGCTGAAATGGGAGAGCTGAAATGGGAGAGCTGAAATGGGAGAGCTGAAATGGGAGAGGGTGCAAATAAAGGGCGGGTTTCGGTTGAGTTGCGGGATAGGACGAAGCAGTTTGCGGCTTTGATTATTAGGCTTTATGTCAAGCTTCCTAAAAACCGCGATGAGGTGATCGTATGTGGGAAGCAATTGCTACGGTCGGGTACATCGGTTGCAGCTCACATGCGAGAAGCATCGCGTGCGCGCAGCGATGCAGAATTTGTTTCAAAGTTAGGAGGTGCGCTTCAAGAAGCCGATGAATCTCAACTCTGGCTTGAGTTGCTGAGAGAGGAGTGCGGGATTCAAGAATCAAATACAAAACCTATCGAAATAGAATGCAATGAGCTGATCGCAATCATTACCACGATCATTCGCCGAGTAGGTAGTAAATCGTAACATCTTCTTTCAACTTTCAACTTTCAACTTTCAACTTTCAACTTTCAACTTTCAACTTTCAACTTTCAACTTTCAACTTTCAACTTTCAACTTTCAATTTCAATTTTCAATTTTCAATTTTCAATTTTCAATTTTCAATTTTCAAATTTCAAATTTCAAATTTCAATTTTAACTTCCATGGATCAAAACTCTGTCATTAGCATCGTAATTCCACTTCAACAAGACGGTAATATCGTTGATTCAGTAGTACGTGGCATCGATCGTGTCATCGGGGAGTCTTTCCGTTTTTATGAAATCATTCTGGTTGATGACGGATCGACTGACGAAACCCGTTCGGTTGTCACGGAGCTCTTGAAATCGATCCAACGGATACGCTACCAAAGATTGTCTCGTTCTTTCGGCCGCGACATCTGCATTTCTGCGGGCATCGAGTCGGCCATCGGGGATTATGTTTGCACATTGAATCCTCGCACTGATCCTGCTGCTGTAATTCCTTCAATGATCCAACAGTGCAAACAGCTAGGCGGCATTGTGCATGGTCTCGCTGAAAATCCTCGTGATCGAGGGATCATCCGCGGTATCGCTGGATGGGCATTTCGAAAGTATTGCCAAAATCATCTCGGCGTGGATATCAAGCGCGGGGTTTCTGATTTCAGGGTCATGAGTCGACAGGCCGTGAATGCCCTGTTGCAAATCCGCGAACAAAGTCGGCACTTGCGCGTTCTTACACTGATGTTGGGTTATCATCACGCCTTTTTCCGATATCAAATGGAAAATCGGGAGGAGAATCGGCGCAATCAGGACGCCAAAGGAGAAATTGCGACCGCAATCGAGTTGCTGACTTCCAACACGCGTCATCCATTGCGCATGATTACTTGTATTGGGATGTTTGGTGCTTTTTTGAATCTCCTCTATGCCATTTATGTCGTGTGCGTCTTTTTTACCAAGCCAGATGTCGCGACCGGATGGACAACCACATCGCTACAGCTCAGCGGGATGTTTTTCCTCATCTGTGCGATTCTTACCGTGATGAGTGAGTATCTCGGAACCATTTTGAGGGAGGTGAGGGGGCGTCCCTTGTATTTCATGGCCGAGGAATCAACGAGTTCTGTCTTGCTCGAAGACACGGTTCGTTCTAGTCTAGTCAAGGAGTCGGTGAGTGATACGTTGTCAGCAAAGTCCGTTAGCTAGTTCTGCGGCTGCTTCCGATGTTAGGTTGCCATCCAGTTACGTCTTTGCTCCCATTTTTCTATGAATTCTATGTGTCCATCAGTCGCGCAGACAAAACAAATGCCAACAGTTATTAGGCTCGCAGGGCTTTGGGTCATATGGTGTATTTGGGCTCATTTGGCTGGTTGGGGGCTATCTGCACTCAGCGCACTGCATGCTCGTGGTTATCTCCTTTTGCTGCCTTTACTCGTTCTTGCCTGCGTAATCTTTTGGCGGAAAACGGCAGCGGAGGCGTGCGCCTCCTACGTTCCATGGAGGAAGTGGTTCAAGCGTATGAAGACATCTCCGGCATGGATGGCTTGGTGCGTGGTGGTGATTCTGGTCCTGATCGGCGCTCTGTGCCACGCTCCTAGCAATTATGACGGCATTACGTATCGTCTTCCAAGGCTGCTTTATTGGCTTCAAGAAAATCGTTGGCACTGGATTCAGGGGCTAGATCATAGACAAAATGTGAGCGGGCTGGGTCATGAGTGGATGATTACTCCAATCATTGCGATCACTCGTAGCGACCGCGCACTGTTTTTGATCAATTTTGTGCCATATCTGCTGCTGCCAGGGCTGTTTTATATTGCCGCATGCGGCTTGGGGATTCGCTCACGTGTAGCCGCATGGTGGATGTGCATCGTTCCACTCGCTTACGGCATCACCCTTCAGGCGGGCAGTATTGGCAACGATCTCCTACCCATGGCCCTGGGTCTAGCGGCATTGGCGTTTGCGGCGCAGGCTAGAAAATCATATCCGATTCTCTGCCTTGCTTTTTCCTTACTTTCTGCAGCTGCGATGACGGGTGCGAAGGCCACTAGCATTCCATTAGCGCTGCCCATAGGGCTTTATTGGATCTGGGTGGCATGGCAGACGGTTCAAGTCCGAGGTGTGTTCAAGAGCATCGCTCTTGCGCTTCCATGGGCGATTCCTTCCAGCATTATCCCACTGGCAGTAGCGTGCATCATCCACACGGGTCATTGGTCAGGAAATCCCGGAAATCGTTATGGCGCTGAAGCGGGGCATCCTGTTGCGGGCATTGTTGGCAATTCGCTACAAATTATTTTCGGCGTTATTCAACCTCCCGTGTTTCCCGCTGCAAATAAGCTAGAAGCAAAATTGCGTTCCTCTTTAGAAAATGACCGTTGGTATGAGTGGTTGTCACATCAGTGTACGGGCTCATCAATAGCTCTTGGTGGTGAACTACCCATGGAGGAATTGTCAGGCTTAGGAGCTGCTTTGGGGTTGATGATTCTTGTCTCAATAATAATAAAATTTTCTAAGCGCCGCTATGGATTGCCCATAAGTCGGATCCAATGGGTCATATTGATTTCCAGCATTTTTAGCATTTTGCTTGTCATGAGCAAAATGGGAACGGGAGGCATGGCAAGATTATCAATGCCGTACATTCCGCTATTAATTATGAATCTGCTATTTGGTCTCAAAACAGGTTTCGGAATAAAAGATTCGCTTGTTAAAAAAGTAAGATTATTTCCAGCTGCCTGTATCTTACCTGCTCTGGTTCTCAATCCAAATCGCCCGTTGTTTCCTCTCGACACCTTAACTCATTCCCCCTACGTGCCTGAGTCATATCAGGAAAGAATCGCGACGGTTTACCAAGCTTACCAACAGCGTGCTCACATTCTTGCTCCACTGCTGGAAGGCATTCCGACATCGGCTACGATTGGGTTCGCTGGGTCGGGAAACCACTCTGCTTTAGGTCTCTTTAAGCCCTACGGCACAAGAAAAGTCAAAAGTCTGACACCTGCGAACGAAGATCAAGTCGACTGGGTGGTGGCAATTCCTGAAATGCTCGAGAAAAGAATGAATCAAACTTCTGAGGAATGGGAGGCGAAAGGTCGCTTTGATAAGGTATCTGAAAAAAAGATTATATCTCTAGCAGCCGTTGGGGCTGAAACATGGATTATATATAAGAAAAAAGTATTACAAGAACTCCAGAAATAGCAAAATGAAGTAATTTAATGAATTGTGTAATAATGTACTAAAATTCAATAAATTTACATAAATATAATCTAGTAGTATGTAAAGAAAGTTAAGGATAATTAAAAATTAAGTGGTAAAAATATGAATTTCAAACATATCTTATGGATTCTAATAGAATAAAGTCAATTATATTGCTTGTTGTCGCGCTAACCGCAGCATTTTACCTAGGAATAGCTGCCGCACTAGCCCAAAAAGAGGCAGTAGCTTGGGTCCTAGGCTTCACGTTCTTTACAATCTGCTTGCTGCTAGGTCGCAACATATGGATTTTGATTCCTGCAACTCTTTCACTAAAAGGAAACATTAATTTTCTACCTGGTGATCCGGCTCCATGGCATTTGATGACAGCGGTAGCGCTGGCATTTTTTTTGATGAGAGTGGCCACAAGAAGACAGAAAATCTCGATACGTTGGACATGGATGGAAACATCATTAGCACTTGTATTATTATCTATAATACAAGCGCTTATTCGAAATCCGGTAGGATTGTCATTTTTAGGTTCAACAGATGTTGCTGGTGGAAAGCCTTATTTTATATTCGCAGTTGCTTTTATCGCCTACTACATAATAGCAATGGCTGAAACGGATATAAAAGGATGGCGATGGGCAGTGATTTTGTATATTACATTCGGTTTAATTGATGGATTGATAAATGCACTTTCCGGCATATTTCCACAATTCGCATTTTTGGTATTACCAATCTACTCTAACGTTAGCTATGACATGGCATTAGTTCAAGTAAATGGTGTAGATATTAGCCAAAATAGGTTTGGAGAGGTAACACAACTTGGTAGTATGCTAGGATTAATGGCATGTTCTCTGTGGCGTCCATTATCAGCCTTCAGGGTTTCAAAACCCTGGCGTGGGTTAGTTGCATTAGGCGCATTGATCGCAATATTTCTTGGCGGATTTCGTGGTGGCGTGGCGAGGTTATTCGTGCAGTTCGTATTAGGATCAGCCCTGAGAAAAAAATGGGTCGACATACTAGTTATTGCTGTAATAAGCATGTTAATATTAATGGCACTTGTAGTAAGCGGCAGTGTTAAATCACTTCCATATGGATTCCAGCGGGTACTTTCCGCGCTGCCTATAGAAGTTGATTCGCGGGCGGCTGCTGATGCCGAAGGCAGTTCAGAAGATAGATTTGAAATGTGGAAAATTGCGCTATCATCAAACTTATATATAAGTAATAAATTGCTAGGAGATGGGTTCAACATGAGCGCGCGTGAACTAAAGGCAATGAAAAGTCAAACTGCATCCGGGCCTCAGCTATATAAATCTTGGACAGAGGCCGCATTGGAAACAGGTGCATATCACGGATTCCATGTAGAATCTATACGAAACACCGGAATTATAGGCCTTACATTTGCAACGCTGACTCTGATTGTTTTCATGAAAAATTCAGGTCGTGTAATTTCAAGATGGAGAAATCATCACTATTGGGGTTTTGTTCTATTCATTTGTATGCCATTTTTGATTCATCCATTTTGGTACTGGTTTGTATTTGGATCTTATAAAGTAGAATTTCCAGATTATATTGCACTTGCAGGAATGATCAAGTTATTGTCAGAAATTACTATACAATCGGAATCAAATTTTAAAGAAAAAGATTTAGAAGATGGCAATCAATGACTGAGCAGTTAAATAAATAATTTGATAAAGATAAGTAAATTTCAAGATATGGAGAAAAAATAATTTTATATTTGCGTAAGAAATAATTCAGTAAAAATGTATAGTCCAAATAAGATAATAATAAATACAATTACCACATATGGCCAATCTTTGTTGGCTTTAATTTTAAGTCTATTCAGCACTAGGTGGGTTTTGGATTCCTTAGGCGTAGTGGACTTAGGTTTATTTGGTGTTGTAGGTAGTATAATATTTCTTGCAAATTTTGTTAATACAGCAATGTCCATAGGTGTAGCCAGATTCTATGCATTTTCAGTTGGACGGGGTAATATACTTACAGAGGAGGATGCAATCGAAGATTTGAAAAAATGGTTCAACACTGCATTATCGATACATATGTTGTTGCCACTAATTTTAGTAATTGTAGGATGGCCTCTCGGTGAATACGCAGTTTTGAATTGGCTGACAATACCAGGCGAAAGATTAGAAGCTTGTTTAACGGTATTTCGTATATCATTGCTAATGGCTGTTGTAAGCGTTATTTCGGTGCCGTTCACTTCTATGTATTCAGCGCATCAATACATATCAGAATTATCATTTTTTGCAATACTACAAACAATTTTAACATTTGTATGCGCATGGTTACTTTCATTTGTAGAAGGAGATAGGTTAATTTTTTACGCATCGTCTATGGCTAGTATTAGTGCATTTATATCAGCTGTGCAAATCTACCGTGCTGTTATAAAATTCAAAGCATGTCGACTAAAGCGTTCGTATCTTTACGATAGAAAATACTTAAAAAATCTATTTAGTTTTGTAGGTTGGAAAATTTTTACTGCATCTTGTACCACATTCCGTGATCAAGGTTGCATAGTTATCACTAATTTATATTTCGGTCCAGTTGTTAATGCCGCATACAGTGTAGCTGGACGAGTTTCATATCAAGCGAACGCGTTGTCGGCGGCAATGACTAATGCGTTTCAGCCAGCTCTAACTTCGGTAGAGGGTAACGGAGATCGGAGTTCAATGTTATCTATGGCAATGCAAGCTTCAAAATTTGGAACTTTTTTAATACTGTTCTTTGTGACACCGATTATGGTTGAAATGGATAATATACTGGAGATTTGGCTTATTAATCCTCCTGACTATGCTGGCATGTTGTGTCGCTGGATGTTGGCAATTTTAGTTTTGGATAAAATGACTTCTGGCGCAATGCTTGCCGTAAATGCGCATGGCAAAGTTGCAGTTTACGATCCAGTGCAAGGACTATTAATTCTACTATCAGTTCCTCTAATGTACTTGTTCATTTCATTAAAATACGGTGCGCATTCTATAGGCTATGCGCTTTTCATCTCAATGTTACTTTATTGTGTAGCTAGATTAGTTTTTGGAAAATATTTAGTCAAGTTATCATTTGGCTTGTGGATAAAACAAATTGCAATTCCTATTTTTATAATATTATTTTCAAATATGTTAATTGGATTAATAATAGTTAAAAATATAGAAGTTGGATTCTTGCGAATTTGTTTAAATATTGTAATTATATCTATTTCAACTATGATAATAGGATGGTTTATATTGTTAAACAAAACAGAAAAAGATTATTTGATTAATATAATAAGTAATAAATTTAATTTAATTAAATTAAAATAGTTTTGTGTAATACTATTTTTAATTGCTAGAAAATAAAAATTATTGCTAAAAAAACATAATGAATATGTCAGGTGATGAAAATTTCAGCGGCAGAATAAAATGCCTTGATGGTTGGAGAGCTCTGAGTATCTTTCTAGTAGTATTCTCTCATTCACACATTGTGTCAATGGCAGGCGATCTAGGAAGATCTGGAGGGAGCTATGGTGTTAGATTTTTTTTCGTGATAAGCGGATTTCTTATCACATTGTTAATGTTGAAAGAAATCAATTTAACTGGAAAAATATCATTGAAAAATTTTTATATCAGGAGACTTCTACGGATTTTTCCTGTCTATTTTGCGTATATAATCGTATGTTTGTTACTAGAAACGTCAGGAGTAGCTAATAAGGTAACGAACTCGCATCAATGGTTGCTTAACATTATATTCCTTGCTAACTATGGTGAGTGCACTGGACCTACAGGAGTATTGTGGAGCTTAGGAGTCGAGGAACAGTTTTATCTAATTTGGCCTCTGCTCTTTGTAAGATTCAATCTTATGAATAAAAAGGTTTTGCCAGTATTATTGCTAGCTTGTGCGATCATAATCGCTCCCGTCTTTCGTGGTTTGACTATAACTAAAAAACTTGACGATTGGACGATATTAAGTCATCGCTTTAGTTTTCTTCATCACATGGACATGTTAGCAATTGGTTGTCTTGGTGCCATCATCATATGGCGTAATCCCAAAATATCTTCATTATTTGTAACAAAATGGAGGTTAGTACTTCCTCTGTCGATCATGTTGCTGACAATACCTTACGCTGCCAGGAATATTCAAGGATTAGGAATAGAAACAGTTTTTGGGCCAACAATGCAAGCATTTGGGTTTCTATTGCTACTGGTTTTAAGTATTTCATATCCAAGTTTGATATATTTTAAGCCATTGCAATACGCACCAGTTGTCTGGCTAGGCACAATTTCTTATTCATTATATCTTTGGCACTCAGTCTTTCTTACTGGAAGGTATTTTGGAGACGGTGAAAATTTACTGATTTACATTGGCTTTCCCGTTTCTCTTTGCGTAGCAGCCTTATCATATTACTTTCTAGAGCTGCCTATTATGGGCATGCGTAGCCGTTATAGAATAAATAAAAATAAGAAAGATATTACTTAACAATGAAAGTAGGAATATTAAGCCTTACATCGGGATATAATTTCGGTGGTACTTTGCAAACCATCGCTCTCAGTAAAATAATACAAACGCTCGGGCATGAGCCTATAGTCATTGACTACTGGCCAACTCCACCGAAAAATATTCCGTTGTGGCGTGGATGGGGTTTAATGAATGAGAGTATTATTTCTAATGTTCGAAGGAGATTGTTCGAAATTAAATACCTGCCATCATTCAAAGATAAATACGATAAATTCAAGACGTCGAGGCTTGATTGGACAGATCGTTGCTACGATTCAAATGGTATTAAAAAGGTAATCAAAAATTTAGATGCGATAGTTGTTGGTAGCGATCAAGTTTGGAATCTAAAATATCACCCTGATTCAAATTATTATCTCGGTGATTTTGATGACTACAGAGGAAAAAGGATTTCATACGCGGCTTGTTGCGGGAATCCGTCGCAAGGATGCCCTGAATGGGCTGCCAAAGCATTACTAAAATTTGATAATCTAACAGTCAGAAACCCATTCACAGCAGATTGGGTTCGCCGATGCACGAATAACAAAGCTCAACCAATCACTGTTTGTGATCCTACTCTATTGATCGATGATTATCCAAAACCTCAAATGGAGCTGCCTGATCGTTATATAGCGGCCTATCTAATAGGAGATGATAATGGTGCCAATCACAATAGAACGCTACGTCAGCTGCGTCAGCGGTATGGAAACCTGCCTGTTTTATGCATAATGCCTACTGGTTTTGCAATTTGCATTCGAGAATGGTATGATAAAATACTTTGGAATTTAGATCCTTACGAGTGGATTGATGTAATAAAAAATGCTAGTGTGGTTTACACTGACTCATTTCACGCTGTATTATTTGCCATGAGAAATCAAATCCCATTTATTGCAACATACACTGAAGCGGTTCGTGCTCCTAGATTACTGGATCTAAAACTACGCTACAATTTGAATGACTGCATTCAAAAGGCTTCAGATGTAGAAATATTAAATACTGATATCGATTGGGATATCATCAAAGAGAGTTGGGTCAATGATCGAGATAATTCACTTTGTCATTTACAATCAATATTTGATTTATAATTTAATTATAAATGTCTATAAAACTTATTTTCATAGTATCATTACGTCATGATTGCGTTATCTTTTAGTTTTTCACACCACGGAAGATACTCAGCTTATCATCGGCTACTTAACTACTTGCGCGATACTGATTATCGCGTTGATGCAACATTGCCAGGCCTGGCTCGTCGCAAAATATTTAATCCACGCGGCTGGACTGAATCTCTTTGGCGGTGTTTTAAAGAGCGTGAGGCTTTCTGCAAGGCTAGTTTGTACAATCAAGAGTGGGTTCATTATCTGTATCCAGAGCAAGGATATTTTCGAGGGAATAAGCTCAAATCTAATAATCTTAAAATTGCGATGTCCTGTCATTTACCCTATGACACTTTTGAAAGATATGGGGACTATTTTAAAAATTTAAAAAACGGTCTCTCTTTAGCTGATGCTCTCATCTTAATGTCTCCCGATGATTTGGATTTTTACTCAAGCATTGCACCCAATTCAAAGACATGCTTTATCCCTCACGGCGTTGATACCCATCATTTTAAGCCCATCCTTGATAAAAAATTTTGTATATTAGACAGAATTACTATTCTAACGTGCGGGGGTATGCTTCGTGACTTTGATACCCTAGTGCAGGTGATTGAAATTGCTGCTTCTAGAAAAATGCCCTGGAAATTTGTTGTTGTTACCGGTCAAAATCATCTTGATTATATTTTTCATAAACTGTCGGCTACTGCTAAATCTTGCTTCGTCCCCTTAACTGGTTTGGATGATCGGGAGCTATTAGATATTTATCATAAAGCGGATTTATTATACCTTCCTCTATTGAATGCAACTGCCAATAATGCTGTTCTTGAGTCTATGTCCTGCGGATTGCCTATGATTCTAAGTGACTTTCCTGCAACGAGAGCATACGCTGCAGACACAGCTGAATACCTAAATGGCCGTGATCCTGATGAAGCATTTAATAAGATTTTATCATTAGCATATGATGTTGAAAGACTGAAAAAATTATCCCTTGAAACACGAGTGCGAGCAGTTACGCATCTTTCATGGGAGGTTGTTGTCAATCGGCAGATTTCTTTTTTAAATGATTAATTTAACTATAAAAAATTCATTTTTTCTTTATTACTTAAAGGTTGGGAAATATTTTTTTATTATTTTAACACAAAATTATGTCATCTAATTCTAATCCTAATCTAGGTAAAAATATCTACGCGCTTGACGGGCTTCGAGGAATTGCGATCTTATCAGTTATCATTCATCATTGCTTCTACGCGCCGCCGGCCATTCCATTTTCCGAGCAGATCAATTGTTTGTTGCAGTCTGGCAGGCTTGGTGTCGGAATTTTCTTTGTCTTAAGTGGCTTTCTTATGGGCTGTGCTGTTTTTGGTGAAAGTGGAAGTTTTCCTGTCGCAACGTATATAAAAAAGAGGTTTGCAAGAATTTATCCTCCATTCATTCTTTCAATTGTATTCTCATCAATAATAGCTTTACTATGTAAGGCTAATTTACTTGAAGTATTTTCTTCAAGCATGCTATATCTTTCTACTATCGCAAATTGGTTACATCCTGCTAGAGAAATCAATGAAGTTCTTTGGTCTTTATTAATTGAAATTCATTTTTATATAATACTTCCTGTTTTGTATCTTTTTGTTCGTAAATTTTTTTACAACGCAGCCTTTATTACTTGTGTAATTTTTGTGTCTGTTCCTCCGCTTATTCGTTTATGGAATTTCATTTTCGTTGACAACTATTCAGATGGATGGACTGCGTTTCAGACAGTATTTCCAATGAGGATGGATTCCTTTGCCCTAGGATTATTTTTTTCGGTTATATACTTAAAGAAAAATTTCTCTAAGACATCACCGATTTATACAAATAATATTTGTTCATTCGGTGTATTCGGATTAATAATAACATATATATTCTATGCAATGTCCTTTATGCTTCCATACCTGTCATCAATGAGATGCGAAGGGATATTTCTTGAGATTGCTTATATTGGGATTACTTTTTCCACATTTTCTTTACTCTGGGTTGTGTTCGACACTAGCTCCATCTTTAGTAAATTTCTTTCTTCACGTTTGCTGACGTTTTTGGGTTTAATTTCATACGAATGGTATCTATTTCACTATCCATTAATTTATTTATGTGAGTTTTTCGCCCCCCACGGCAGTGTGACAGGATACTTAATTAAAGTATTAACACCCTTGCTGGGTAGTCTTATCATTGCTTATTTTGTTTACAGATTCTTCAGCAAGCCTATCCAAAAGTGGATACGAGGTATCCCAGTTTCATAAATACTTTAATTGAAGTATATGTCATCTAGACTTCAAAGTTTCTTATTGCAAATCATAATATCTATTAAATCATGACAAGTAATCATAATCCTTGTATTTTGACAGCGGGTATGAACCCATGGTATATCAACCATACAGCTCGTGAAGCCCAAAAATTTGGCTGCCTCGGCGGATATTGGATGGGAAGTGCCTGTCCTGATGGTGTAAGTCGTGATCTTTATAAACGAATATGGCCATATCACCTAGCTCAGAAAGCGTTTTACCATCTTCCTTTCGTTGATTTTGAGGAGCGTATGCGCTGGCACAATCTACCATTCTACGATATCTGGATGGCCCAGCAAGCATTACCGGAAGAAGTAAACGTGGTCCAAGCTCCCATGGGTTCCTGTGAAGCACTGTTTAAACTCGCACTTAAGTCAAAGAAACCCATTCTCAAGGTGTTTGATGCGCCTAACAGTCATCCTACTTCACAGTTCGGCTATTGGCAGAGGGAGTGTGACTTGTATGCACCGGGGTATTATCTACCTGTGCCGCAATGGGTTCGCTCTAGAATCAACAGAGAAATCGAAATGGCTGACGTAGTCTTATGTCCAAGTTTCTTTGTGCGTGACACGATGATTCAAAATGGAGTGCCTCCTGAAAAGTGCTTTGTTTCCCATTTTGGTGTCAATACGGAGATCTTCAAGAAACGTGAGTCGCTCCCCGAGAAACCTCGTTTCATTTCAGTCGGCTCTCTCACAGTTCGTAAAGGTCAGCAATATCTGTTCCGCGCATTTCAAAAGGTCAAAGAGGTTATTCCGGAAGCGGAGCTCATTTGTGTAGGTGGTCAGCGACCTGATTTTGTTTATGAAATAGAGAAATGGAAAGGCACATTCACCCACTACGACGGAGTCTCTCATACGGTACTAGCTAAAATGCTGTCGGATAGCACCGCATTCGTTCTTCCCTCGTTGGAAGAAGGTTTTGCACGTGTTCTTTCCGAAGCGATGGCAGCAGGGCTACCAATCCTGGCAAGCTACGAAAGTGGTGCTACCACCGTTGTCCGTGACGGAGTTGAGGGCATCATTATCCAGCCTAGAAACATCCAAGGCATGGCGGACGCCATGCTGAAAATGGTTCTTCAGCCGGAAGAGAATATGGCAATGGGCGAGGCTGCTTATCTTGCTGGAGCAAAGTCGAACACTTGGGCTGATTATACCAAACGCCTGCTTGATGAGTATGCGTGCCGCTTGGCGGAGATGTAGGAAGTGTAATCACTGTTTTATCTTATCAAAAAATTAATTTAATTTGAAAAAAAAGATTATCATTTTTTCAGAGTTTCCTCTGAGTGCGCTCTCCGGTGAGTCGAGCGGCAGGGGCGGCGGACAGGCAGCTACTTGGCTGCCACAGCTGGCGCGTGCATGGGAAACCTGTTCCGAGTTTGAAATCCATTGGGCGGTTTTCGACCGTAATGCGGACAAGCCTGAAATTATCACGGCTTTGAATCAAACATTCCACCGTCTTCCCTGCCCCAGCATTAGTGTGAGTCTTCTTCTCGCTCGCTGGCCACATCGTCTAGCGGCAAAGTCGTTAATCCGTCATGTTCAGCCTGACCTGATTCACGTTTGGGGTACCGAGAATCTTTTTGGAGCCGCCTTGCAGGAGTTTGATGGCCACTCGGTCCTCTCGATGCAAGGGATCATTACCACCTACTTCAAAACAGGTGATTTAACGGGATGGCGTTGGCGACTTTTTAGATTTTGGGAGCCTAGATCAATTCTCAAAGCCACTGTGATCACTTGTGAGTCGAAATGGGGAATGAATCAGGTTGCTAGTATTGTAGATCAAAAGTGTATGCGGCGCATCGAATATGGTGTAAGTCCTAGTTTTTTTGATGTCAAATGGTGCCCTGATGCTGCTAAGCCACGTATTTTATTCGTTGGTGGTTTGAATCGACTCAAAGGAATTGACTTGCTCATCAATGTTTTAAAAAAATATCCGGCTTTGCCTTGGAGGCTTGTTTTCATAGGAAGTGGGTATCTTGAAGAAGAGTTAAGGAATTTGCATCACCCTTCTGTAGAGTTGCTAGGCATGCTCAAAACCAATCAAGTTCAAGAAGAGATGTCAAAAGCTTGGGCATTTGTGATTCCGTCCCGGGCAGATACAAGCCCCAATGTTGTTAAGGAAGCGCGAGTAATTGGATTGCCGGTAATAGGTTCCAAGAATGGTGGGCACGCGGAATACATTGACAATGGAAAAGATGGTTTTATTGTCGCTGGTTGCGAACCTGAATGCTGGTATCAAGCACTGAATGCTCTTGGAACGAATTATGAACGCTGCCGTTTGATGGGCTCGCTGAATCAAAGTAAATACCGCGAATATTTCCGACCTGAAAAGACTGCGGACGAATTTGTGAAATTATATCGCGAAATGCTCGCAATGTGAAAAATGTATCGTCTTTACAATATTCTTGCTAAGTTTAAAGTGTGGCTACTAACTTGTTTTTCGCCATTATGGTCAACATATCTTCGCATTCGTGGAGTAAAGGTTGGAAAATCGTTCACTTGTATAGGACGGCCTGGTGTTAATATAAAACGTGGCACCACGATTCGATTTGGTGATTATGTAACGCTCTGCAATAGTGGAATGGCAAACCCTGTTTCTGAGCTTGGACGTTGTCGATTTGCTACGTTAGCAAAAAGAGCCGAAATCATACTCCATGACAGAGTTGGACTCAGTTCTTGTCTAATTTGTGCAGCTGCACGTATTGAGATAGGTGATAACACAATCATAGGTGGAGGTGTCATGATATTTGATACGGATTTTCACGAACCTTTACCACACGGAGGTTGGGGGAGTGACGCAATGTCAGTTTCAGCACCTGTCAAGATTGGAAATGGTTGCTTCATCGGAGCGCGTGCTATTATCCTTAAAGGAGTAACAATAGGTGATGGAGTCGTTGTGGGGGCAGGGGCGGTTATTACACGTGACATTCCTTCTTATTCTATAGCATATGGTAATCCCGCGATATACAAATTAAGAAATTCCACCCCTTCATAAGTTGCTAAAATTATGAAGTTTAAATACAAAAATGCAAAAATTAAAAATCAATAAGTAAAAACTTATATAAAAATTAAAATTTATGAGATTTGCAATACTGTTACGAGGTTTTCATTTTATGCAAAGAGATCGACATGGTTTTTATCAGCATTATCGCCAAACCCTCGATTCATTTTACGAATCAATTCTCACACCATTAAAGGAAAAAGGTGACGTTGATGTGTATATTGCTACATACCCATCCGATCATATAAATGATTTGGAAGAAGACTTACATCCTGTCAAAATTTGGATTGGTGATTCTAAAAAAAATACTCAGGTTGATACTTTTTTTCAGGGAATCAACCTAATAGTTTCTCAAAATATTCATTATGATAAAATCATATGCACTAGGTTTGACTTGTATTACCTTCAACCAATTTCCAATTGGAATATTTGGTTTAAAGAATCATGTGTCTATCTTCCATGGCGTGAGCACAAAGTTTGGTGGGAAAAATTTCGTAATACGGGTGATTTTATTCATGTTATCGACGGCGATCAATTGCCTGGATTTCATAGAGCCCTCGCCTATTACGGTTTTTCAAGAACGGACTTGCATACTTTCTATGACAGTCTAGTAAAATTTTGTAACATTCCACGATTTCTTTCTGATGGACATTTTACATCGGACACAATGTATTCTGGCAAATCACAAAAAAATCCAATTTACCGAATTGCTCACCGACCTAATCTTATTACTCCGAATTTCGATAACACATCGACCTTTATAGGGTTACTTGGGTGGTTAGTAGATAAAATCGTTACAAGAATAACTGGAAAGCGAATCGCTTCATGGGAAATCAGTATTCGATTGAAATCTGGTCGAGCCAAGTAGGTTGTGCTTTTTCATCCTATTCATATTTCATTTTTCAATATGCGCTGTTTTTTCGTATATGAACCCATTGCCAACTAATTTTTCTTGATTTTACATTTTTCACAATGATACCTAAAGTAATTCACTATGTTTGGTTCGGCGGATCTGCAATGCCTAGTCATGTACGGGACACCATTGATTCTTGGCGTTTAATTCTTGATGATTATCAGATCATCGAGTGGAACGAAAACAATTTCGACATTACAATGGACCCATGGATGCATCGCATGCATCAGGAGGGCAAATACGCATTTGCAAGTGACTGGGCACGACTATATATTCTAAAAAAACATGGTGGAATTTACCTAGACACAGATGTGGAGCTAATGAAGCCTTTTGATGATTTTCTTGGGGAAAGAATGTTTTGGGGTTTTGAATATGACTGTTACCTCGCTACTTGCGTGATTGGTTCAGAAGCTGGACATCCATTGCTTGATCTTCTGCTAGCCGAATACACGGGAAGGATGGATGCACCGATCAACAACAGTGTCGTCACAAAGTTTTTTCTACATCACTTCACTGATTTTTTATTAAATAATACCGAACAACATCTTGATGAAGGGATACGCGTCATGCCTAAGGAATACTTCTCAGTACCTTCATCAAATCCGAACGCCAATTACTGCCGCCACCATGGAAGCAACCTCTGGCGTACCGGTGGCAAAAATAAATCGCTTTTGAAAAGAATTATGCGTTCTCTACTAGGCGAAATTTGCTATTTCAAATTAGCTTCATGGAACGTTTGCCGAAAAAACGAGTTCTATCCCATACTCATCGAACATCGGAAACGTCGCTAGCACTTTTTTAAATTTTTACTTTTCACAATCAAAATGAAATTTTCCATCATCACACCAAGTTACAACCAAGGACGTTTTTTGCAAGATTGCATTGAAAGTGTCCTTGCTCAAAAAGGAGTCGACTTCGAGCATATTATCACGGATGCTGGATCGACTGACGAGACTTTGGATGTTTTAAAACGATATCCACACCTAAAATGGACTAGTGAGCCAGACAAGGGTATGAGTGATGGTATCAATAAGGGCTTTCTTCAAGCTACTGGCGATTGGCTCATGTGGCTCAATTGTGACGATTTTCTTTTGCCGGAATCTTTAGCTAAGGTAGCTGAATTTATTAAAAAAAATCCACAAGCGCAAATTGTACACGGAGATTGCTCTTACATTAAAGAGGATAAAACTTTCATTCGTAGAAAGTATGATACGCCAGTAGATCAATGGGATCTTCTTTTTGTTGGGTGCATTATTCCCTCCACTTCCGCATTTTATCACCGAAAAATAGTAGAATCTGGTGAACTTCTTGACATCCACTATAAAAATTGCATGGATTGGGAATACTATCTACGACTCTGGCGACGTGGTTTTCAATATGCCTACCTACCTGAAGAATTAGCTCATTTTCGTTGGTATGAAGATAGCACTACACAAAAAAATTGGCAGCGGATGATTGACGAGGGGTTCAGATGTCAGCGTCAGCACATAGACGAAGTGGGTTTGCCAAAATATTTCAAAAGTAGTTTCATCTTAAAAGTTTTATGCAAATTTTTTCAATTTCGTCGTGTGTGTAAAAGGCTAATTGTTCATGGTAGATTACGTTAAATTATAATTTGTATACTTCCTTTCTTTTTCCTATGCATACCGCAATGGTTATATACTATTGCGGTATTACTATTTTTTGATATTGCTTGCGATGACTAAGCCTCACATTCTTCTGATGGGCCAGACCCCGCCGCCGTGGCATGGTCAGGCGGTGGCGACCCAGATACTCTTTGATCATGAGTGGGCTGACTTTGAAGTGCATTGCTTGCGCATGAAGTTCAGCGAAGAGATGCTTGAGGTGGGGCGATTTCAGTGGAAGAAGCTTGTGCATCTATGGGAATTGATCACGTCCGCTCGTGCGATTCTCAAAAAACATCCAGGATGTGTGTTATTCTACCCCCCGGCCAGTGCGAAGTGGGTGCCTTTTCTTCGTGATGTCGTCTTTCTGAGCTTGGTGCGAAGGAACGCAGGCGCTACCGTTTTCATTTTTCACGCAAGTGGGCTGGCCTCCTTTGTGCAAGCGAGCATGCTCCGTCGTATCATGGGATGGATGGCGTATGGAGGTGCCGACCTGTCCTTAGAAGTGGCCATTGAGGCTCTTCCTCCCAGTCAGGCATTTGCATCCAAGTCGGCGAGTTGGTGTCCTTGTGGCATTGAAGTTCCTGAGGTACATCGAGAATCTCGTCGAGATGGAGCACCATTCCAGGTATTGTTCGTGGGCAGCCTACAAGAAGGAAAAGGAGTTCTGGAAATTCTCAAAACGGCTGATGTGCTCAAGCGTGCTGGGCATGCGTCACCGTTTCGATTTAGCATTGTGGGAAAATGGTTTTCTCAAGAATTTGAAGAAGAGGCAAGGAAGTTGCATCGTGAACTCGATTTGGCGGATGTTGTTGAATTTGCAGGTCAATTGACAGGCGATGACAAGTGGCAAGCCTATGCACAAGCCGATGTGTTTTTCTTTCCGACCCACTATGCATCGGAGGCGACGCCCATCGTGCTCATGGAGGCGCTCGGTTCTGGGTTGCCGCTATTGAGCACTCAGTGGGCGGGCATCCCTGCGATGCTTGAAGGATGTCCAACCGCCACCTTATTGCCTGTAAAATCTCCCGAACAGTATGCTGAGGCCTTGCTTGGGTTGTTACGACAGCGATCACGATGTGCTGAATGGGAGGTGCAATCCAAAACCTTTTACCAAAATCATTACCTGCCTCAGCGCTTCATTGATCGAATCGCTGCTGCTTTTCGGAAGGCCTCCTCTGTTAGCGATAAGAGGGAAGAGGCCGGCCAGAGCTTCCTCGTAGAAGAAGCTTCCAGTCTTTCGAGCAAAGAATCGGATGATGGCATGCTTCGATATCGCATGCACATCTCCGCTTACCTCGCCGACCAGAATCCTGGGCATGATCGGAGCTTTGGCATCTCACGAATGTCGCGCCTTGTGCTCGAAGCCTTGCAAAAAAAAGGCGGCATACAAATCGATACGGTGGTCTCAAAGACTTCACAGCGTGGTCCCGAGAATGTCAGCGTGAACCGAAGCTTCCCATGGGGGACGCGAAACAAGGTGGTTCGCTTTTTGACGGACCATTTCCATCCTTTGATTCCGAGTCGATCTGTTGCACCAGACATTTTTTATTATCCTAAAGGCTTCCTTCCCTTTCTGTCCTTTTTGAGTCGTCCCTCGGTGGTGACGATCCACGATACGATCATTCAATACGACGAGGATCATTTTCCTGACTGGAGAAGCCGCTGGGAGTATGGCTACTGGGCGATGATGCTCAAGCATACACTGCGTCGCGCGGATCGGATTCTCACGGTTTCGGAATCTTCTAAAAAACAGATTCTGGCATTCATGGAGCGGCATCGACTGCCGAGCAAGGAAATTGCTGTGACCTACGAGCCCTGCATGTATGAAAGCATGCCACAGCCTGAGTGTCCGAACAAAAAGAACTTCGTGATTCATTTGGCATCGTGCGAGCCCCACAAGATGACATCGCATCTCATACGTTGTTGGCATGAGGCCGAGAAAGAGGGTCGGGATTTGCCGATGCTGCACTTGATTGGTTCCGTGCCCAGTGAGGTATCAGCCTTGTTGGCGAGTTCTCGGAGCATTGTGAAAAGGCCCTTTTTGGAAGATGAGGTATTGCAGGTTGCCTATCTTGAGGCGAAAGCCCTGATCTTGCCATCGGCCATCGAAGGATTTGGGTTGCCTGCTCTGGAGGCCTACTACCTCGGCACACCGGTTTGCTATGTCAAAGGCACTTCCGTGGAGGAAGTATTGAGTGTTGCGACGCAAAAGGGAGGATTTGTGCTCGATGATCCTCAGTCATTATTCGCCGCGTTGGATGTTGTTTTTCACATGAGTGAAGAAGAGATCTACGATTGTGGTCAAAAACTCAGAGCGGCCTACTCCTCTGAAGTGGTCGAGGAAGTCGCGGGAAGAAGGTAGTGAAGAGTGAATGGTGAAGAGTGAATGGTGAAGAGTGAATGGTGAAGAGTGAATGGTGAATGGTGAAGAGTGAATGGTGAAGAGTGAATGGTGAAGAGTGAATGGTGAAGAGTGAATGGTGAAGAGTGAATGGTGAAGAGTGAATGGTGAAGAAAGGCAGGGAGAGCCGTCGTCTCGGCGGCTTTGGTGTCACTAGTCACTGGTCATTAGGGTGGAAAGTCTGAAAGTCGAAGGTCGAAAGAAGGAGAAGGCGTAAGAATACTGGAAGGCAGTGAGCAGTAGGCAGTAGGCGGTAGGCGGTAGGCGGTAGGCGGTAGGCGGTAGGCGGTAGGCGGTAGGCGGTAGGCGGTAGGCGGTAGGCGGTAGGCGGTAGGCGGTAGGCGG
>RDYF01000129.1 GCA_004293285.1 Verrucomicrobiota bacterium
TATCCCCTATTCGTTTGTTATCGGGAATTCTCCCCGTTGCAGCAGGGATAAAGCCGCCATGAAGGATGTTTGCCTTCATGGCGGCGGGTGTTACTCCGGTAGCGCTTTAGCGTTTCGTGCACCGGGCCACGCCCACGATTGTAGCAGTAGTGGGCGTTATGTGGCGAGAAGTTTACGCAGCTGCGTTTTTGTATTTCAGCTGCTCGATCACGCAGTCCGTTGTCGGAATGTCGCTGCGTTTGCCAAGATAAACGGGCTGGTAAATGCTGCCGCTTTCTTGGAACGCATACAGGTATCGAACCTCCACAACATCGCCTTTGGCAGGAATGTCGTGATTCGGTGGGATGGTAACGTTGCCAGCAGAAATCAAGGAATCGCCCCGGTAAAGACCGAGCATAACACTGCGTTGGGCATTGATGCCAGTGACCACAAAGGAGGCACTTTCCACGAACTTGAACTTCAGCTGTGGCCCTCCCGAGTTCGGGCGACCGGGGCTATAGGGTGCGTCCATGTCTTTGAAGACGGCTCCCTCACAGTTGGTCGCGCGGAGTTCTTCATAGGCTGCTATTTTGTCATCGACGTTCACGGTGGTGGTGCACCAACGCAAAGCAGGCGTGCGCCCTGGGAGCGCCATCATGAGACTGGCGAAGCGGTCGATGTAGCGACGGTTGCGCAGAACATCAAACGGAATCTGCTCAACGGCATCGCGGATCGCATCAGGGATCGCGACGACAAAACCCCGGCGATTGATGCCTGTAATTTCATCATCTTTTTTAAGGATCATAAGACGTCGACCATCATGTTTTTCCTGAAGGCAATAGCGGCTGTCGCGCAGCAATCGGGAAACTTCGGATGCGTCGATGGCGTTGAGAAGTTGGCAGCGGATGCCGCTGTCAGTTCCCTCATTGCCATTTTGCTGATAAGGCGTGGCATTGCCTGCGGAGGCGCTGCTGTATTGGTATCCCTTGGCGAGCTTTGAGCTGATGAGCTTGTTGAATGTTTTGGTGGCATCAGCAAAGGTCACCGGGAAGTTGGTCTTCGTGCCCGTGGTCAGCGTGTTGCCGCGCCGGCCGTAAGCAAAGGTGACAAGGTATCCTTCGCCACTGGGTTCAATGGCGGCATGATAGACTTTATCGGATACAGCGAGGCGGATTGGATGGTAGGAATAGTGGATGTCATTTGGTTGTTTTGGTTAGTGGTTGTATTTGTTTTTTTGGGGGGGGAGAAAAGATGGGCCGTCATGGAAGGGTGAAGTTTCCATGACGGCTTGTGTGTGCCGACCAGCGCTTGGGCATGTCGGGTGGGCGGCGTTATGCGCAGTGTTGCGGAAAACTTTTTCTGTTCTTGGATCTGCACAGATGTTCAGGAATCCGGAACATCTGTGCAGGACGAGGCGATTGAACAGAGACAACACAGCATGATTTTTCTTGCAAAACGTCGGAAGTTGTGAATAAGTTCCGACGTTACGTGAAAACCTCTTGGCCAGAGCGTCTGGAAGAAATCTTCCAAGGAACCACCGTTCTTCGATCGAAAGACCTAGAACTACGGGGGCTGAACCGTGGGCAGATTCAAGAAGCTCTCAACCACGGCATGAAGAGAATCGGTCGCGGGCTATACACTTGGACGAAGGCGCAGTGTAGCGAACATCATTCGCTTGTGCAGGCGGCGAAGCGCGTGCCGACTGGAGTGATTTGTCTTCTGAGTGCTCTGCGTTTTCATGACCTTACCAGTCAGAGTCCGCATGAGGTGTGGATGGCGATTGGCGCGAAAGCACGACTTCCGCAGCCGGGGAATCCTACGATCAGAACCGTAAGGTTCGGTGTGGAACAGTTTGATCTGGGGCTTGAAACTCATGAGGTAGAGCATGCAGAGCTGCGTGTCTATTCCGTCGCCCGGACCGTGGTGGACCTGTTTCGCTACCGCAACAAGATCGGTATCGATGTGGCGCTAGAGGCGCTGAAAGAAGGCTGGCAAGAGCGTCGCTTTAGCATGAAAGAAATCAACCACATCGCTGCGAGCTGTCGTATGGCTCGGGTGATGAAACCTTATCTGGAATCACTGACATCATGAAACACGAGGGACTGATCGAATCCATTCGGCAGCGTTTGCTCAACGCATCGCGAGCCAATGGAGAGCCGTTTGATTACGTTCTCTCACGCTATGGCATTGAACGTTTTCTCTACCGCTTGGGTGTATCGAAGCTGGCTGATCAATTTGTGTTGAAAGGAGCAAGTTTGTTCTACGTCTGGAACAGTCGACTTCACCGCCCCACTCGTGACTTGGATTTGTTAGGAGTAGGTCCGAATGATCCTAACTCCCTTCGCCGTATCGTTGAAGAAATCATTGCAGTGCCCTGTCCTGAGGACGGGCTAACGTTTGATACAAAATCTCTGGTAGTGGCGCTGATCCGTGAAGAAAACGAGTATGGTGGAGTAAGGGCTAAGTTTCGCGCGACGCTGGGGAATGTGCGCATCCCGATTCAGATCGATGTAGGCTATGGAGACGCCATCACTCCCGGTCCTGAAGTGCGTATTTATCCCATCATCTTGCATGATATGCCGAAAGTAGAACTGAAGGCCTATCCTACCTGCACGGTGATTGCAGAAAAGTTTGAGGCGCTCGTTCGCTTGGATGCGCAGAACACGAGAATGAAAGACTTCTTCGATCTCGATTATTTGTTTGCGGATCCAAGTGTCGACCGGCAGATGATTCGTGCGGCGATTCATGCAACGTTTCAAAGACGCGAGAGTCCATTGCCTCCTACGGTTCCTACTGGGTTAACTTTGACGTTCGCACAGGATCGCGAGGTCATGTGGAATGCCTTCCTGAGAAAGAACGGATTGCAAGCGGATGATTTTCCGACAGTGGTGGCAAGATTGCGAGAGGCGCTATCCTGGGTGTGGAATTCCTGAAGCTGTCTGCTTCAATGAAGGAAAGGTAATGGTTGCCACCGGAACGGCTGTGTCGACGCGTCCCGGTGGCGTTGGTTCAATTCACGTTCACCATGCGTCTGCCATGGCGTGCCGTCGTTGTCATCGTTGCTGTCATTTGGCCGTCCATGAGTTTGGCCAACGGCACCGTTGCCGCGATCGACTTGAGGATGTCGGCTTGCCGGGGTTCGCGACCTTCGGCAAAGGCTTCATGCAGGGCATCGATGAAGACCGCCTCCATCTCCGCTCCCGTGAACTGATCGCAGGCATGGGAAATCGACACGGTGTCGAATTCGGCAGGCTTACGCCCGTGGCGTTTGATGACGATGTCCCAAATTTGCGCTCGTTCGTTCCCATCAGGCAGATCGACGAAGAACAACTCGTCGAAACGTCCTTTACGCAAAAACTCAGGCGGCAACTTGGAAACATCATTCGCCGTAGCCACGACAAACACGGCTTTGGTTTTCTCCTGCATCCAGCTCAGGAAAGAGCCGAATACCCGGGAGGAAGTGCCGCCATCCGTGCTGCCGCTGCTCTGGCTGCCGGAGAAACCTTTTTCGATTTCATCGATCCACAACACGCAGGGTGCAATGGCTTCGGCGGTCTGAATGACGGCGCGCAGGTTGGCTTCCGATTGGCCAACGATGCCCCCGAACACGCGTCCCATGTCGAGACGCAGCAGTGGCAGTCCGAAGGCTCCAGCGGTGGCTTTGGCGGTAAGGCTTTTGCCCGTGCCGGGAATGCCAACGATGAGCAGGCCCTTGGGCGCGGGAAGCCCGTAGGTTTTGGCGCTTTCGCTGAATGCTCCGGCGCGGCGTTGCAGCCACTCCTTGAGCAAACCGAGTCCGCCGATGTCATCGAGCGAGGTGCTCGTTTGCACGACTTCCACGAGTCCATTCTTTTTCAAGGTGCTGGCTTTTTCGCGGGCGATGATTTTTGGATCGATGCCTTTGGTTTCCACAACGGAGAGAGCAAAGGCGTTTTCGGCTTCGGTGGTGGTGAGTCCGAGCGCGCTTTGCAATGCCGATTCCCGGGTGGCCACGGGGATGTTTCTCAACTTCGCGGATTGGGTAATGCCATCGAGCACGGTGCTGAGTTGGGCAACGTCTGGCAGCGTGAAATCGACATGAGTGATTTCATGTTCAAGTTCAGGCGGCAGTTTGAGACGACAGCCCAACAGGATGATCGCGTGGCCGTTGGTCTTTGCCATGCGCAGGGTGTCTTTCAAACGCCGCACGAGCATGGGGTCGGACTGATCCATGTGGAGTTGCAGATCACGCAAGAGCACAACCAGCTGGGGACTGGTCGCGGCAAACATGCCTTCGAGCAATTGGAGGGCATCCAAGGGATCGGGGCATGGTGTGACACGTCCTTCCGCCACATCGATCAATCCTTCAGTGGATGACCAAGCGTGGAGGCGACGTTGGAGCGAAGTGCAGACAGAAGCGATTTCTGCTTCGGCGCGCGCTTCTTCGGATGTGATAACGGCAAGGCCGGGGTAACCGGCACGGAGGTAGGTGGTGAGGTTCATTTTGTTCGAAGTGATTGAGGGTTGTTGTTAGGGCAAATTGGGTAAGGTATGCGCGGGTCTCTCGATCTCCGGGTTGGGAGGGCCAAGATTTTCGCGTTCCCACTGCAGGCAGGCCTCACGCGAGGGATCGCTGTGGAGGAACTTGCCCGTCGAGGCGCAGCGGACTTTCCACAGCTGGGATCGTTCGCAGAAGCGGATGTCCGTGGCCCGGAAGACTTGCAGTCTCCCGAGCGCACGGAGGTCAATCGCTTCGGTGTAGAGGCAGTCGATTCGACCACCCTGATGGAAGCGTAGTGTGTTCATCCTTCGCCGAGTTGCTGTTGATTCTGGTGACGGTTATTTTGCCGCCAGAAGTCAGGTTTGCGAGTGCGCTCACGGGTTTTACCGAGAGCTTCTTCGATGGCCTTGGTAGCGGCTTCACAGCCTTTGCCTTGGAAGCCATCCGCCTCGACGGTGATTTCCCCCACGGGGGAAATGCGGACATGGATGCGGCGAGCACTCATAGAGCACCTCCTTCCAGTGTGAGCAAAACGCTGCCGTCCTGCTCTTGTTGGCGATGGATGCGCAGTCCGCGTGTGCGGGCTTCGCGCATGGTTTTGTGGATGCCGTAGGATTGCAGCAAGCGACCGTAACCGGTGCCGACTTCCTTGGCGACATGGCCATCCCACCAATCGGTGGTAAGCCCGTAGCTGCCCGTGTTTTCCTGATCCGGTTCGACGGCGATGTCATACGGCCCTTTGAGCTGGATGACATGCGGAGCGAGCCGAGTCATGCCGGCATAACCCCGGCACTTGGCGTTGTCGGCGAATCCAAGACCGAGTTCGGTGCAAGCATCGCGCAATGCATCCAGGTCGCGGATTTGAGTTTGGATGGTAGTAAAGTGAGACATGTTCGTTTTGGTGTTTGGTTGGTGTTGGAGTTAGGTGAAATGCAAAAGGCGGCTTCCCTGAGGAGGAGGCCGCCCTTCGCGCGTGGTGGATGGATTGGTTAGGAAAAGTTCGAGCGTGTTGAGTGGGGAAAGTGCGTTTATGAGTGAGAGGAGTAGTGGATCAAATCAGGCTGAGAGGAGGATAACAACGTGATGGGAGTGAGTGGGTGCGTGATGGGAAGAAAGGTTAGCGCGTAGAGTCGGGACGCAAAAAAGCCCGCCTAGTGGGTGACTAGGCGGGCTGCCCCGTAGGAGTAGTTATCATTTCAGCCGACGGCTGCGAGTCGGCGCGTGCCCATCTGTCCGAAACGGGAGATGACTTCGCGCGCATCGCTGCGGGCGAGTTGCACGGCATTTTCCCGCAAGCGGTTGAGGCCTTCGGTTAGGGAGGCCATCGCCCCGGGCTGATTGCGGTATTCCTCTGCGGTGCGGCTGAGGAGATCGCGGCGGAAGCGTTCGAGTGTTTGCTCCAGTTGCTGGTCGCCGGCGAAGTTGAGCGTGCGGAAGCTATCGATGAAGGTCGTGAGACGATTCAACGTGCGCTGGTGCACCCCATGTTCGCTGCTGTCGATGGTCGCAAGCACCTCACTAGCGAGTCGTGCGGTTTCCTCTCGCAACGAGGCAACACTCTCGCGGATGAAGCCATCAAGGTCACTTTGCAACCTGCGAGTGGCATCTTCCGCAATGCGGCGTCGATCTTCCACAGCTTCGTATTCTGCCACACCTTCGACAACCTCCAAGCGGATGCTCTCAGGAGCTGCGATTTGAAACAAGCGAGTCTCAAACGCAAAGCGCTTGGCGATGTCCCCGGCAGGCGGGAACGATTGTTCGATGGTGGCGATCAAGCGCTCGGCGCTGCCATTCATGTGACGGGCAGCTTCACGCCATTCGGCCATCGCGCTCTCACGCAAGGGACCGTAGCCCGCCACAAAATCGAGCGTAGCATCACGAAATTCATCGCGCAGCTTTTCGATGTTGTCAGTCAGATCACCGAGTCGGGGATTGGGAACGAATCGTCCAATGCCGCCCAGGAATGGGAAGCTGGAGTTTTCGACGGTGGCCTGCACCCGGGATTCGATCAGCGCGAATGTCTGAAGCGCTTCCTTCGGGATGAGCCGTTTGTGACCGAGTTGAATGAGTCGGTCGGAGACGTGTGCGGGATCCAGTCCGAGGTCTTCGGGGCTGAGTTTTTTGCACCCACGCCAGTAGCGGACGGAGGTGGCGACAAGGACTCCACGACGGCACACGGCGTCGAGAAGATGGGAGTGGTTGCTTTGGTTCATATGGATGATGTTTGGTTGTTGGTTATTGGTGATTAGGTTTGTGTTTTCAGGGGAAAATGAAAAACGCCCGCCACGATCACAAAGATCGAGCGGGCGTTGATTGAATCAGTAGCGCTCTGGTTTACGCAGCGTTTCGACGATGAATCTCTTCTGCGGTCATTCCCGGCAACCACGCCTTGCACTCGTTGCGGAATTGGCACCAAGAGCAGTGCATGCTGGGTTGTGGGTGGAAACGTCCGTGAAGGATGCCATCCACGGCAGTTTCGAGCAACGCCACGACACGAGCTTTTCGATGAGCATCGGCAGGTGCGGACTTCACTCGAATGACCTGCGGCGTTTTGGTTTTGACCAAAAATACCAAGTCGAGGGACGGCGGCGATTCGCCGATCGCTTCCAACAAGAGTTGGTAACTCACGAGCTGAATTTCGTGGTCGAAAGCGGCGTGCTCTGTATCGGGCTTTGCGGCAGCGGATTTGAAATCCACCGGGGTGAAGTTGCCTTCCACCAAGTCCATCGCTCCCGTCAACGGAACCGATAGACCCGGGATTTCCTCTTTGAGCAAAACTTCCACAGCACGCGGCTTTTCCTGCATTGCCTCCGGGGAGTCGAGGTAAGCAGCAATCACACGCAAGCCGTTGAGTCGGCATTTTTCCCGCTCGGCTTCATCGTCGAAGTTGAACGGACCTTCCTCGCGTTCGAGACGAAGGAAGGCCGCTTCGTATGCTTCGGAAACCGCCTCCACCGAATCGTCGCCACCCCGCCAGCGGGCGAGGTGGAACGATTGCAGGGCTGCATGCACGGCCTTGCCTAGATGGAGAGCAGGTGTCGTCGGCTTTTTGATGCAGGCGACTCGCTCGAACCAGAACCGCAGTGAGCAGCTCAGCCGTTGGGCTAATATGCTGAGGCAAGGTTTGTGCCCAAGGAGTCAGCCCGGTCGCAAACGGCGCATCTTGGAGCGAGGCAATCATGCGGCATTCCTTGTGTTATTGCCGCGATAAGCACTGCCATTGCGACGGTTGTTGTTGGTTGATGAACGATTGCCGCCACCGTAGGTGTCGAGCAATTCATCGATGAGTCCTGATGCTTCGATCTTATTGAGCTGTCGCACCCCTTTGCCAAAGCGTTCGCGGG
>RDYF01000130.1 GCA_004293285.1 Verrucomicrobiota bacterium
AAGCATCGCCATGTCATCGACTTCTGCCAAAATGTGAGGTCGCACATTGGCGGAAGAGATGAGTCGATCAAACGCCGACCGCGTATTATTCGTGTGACCAGGAAGAATGATGGGCACTTCGTGAAAGTCATGCGGGAAACGCAATTTCTTCTCCTTCCATCCCGGCTTGCCCACCAGCGCGACCGATTGATCGGAAAGTCGATGACTATGCCAAGGACGCTGGGCATCGCGATGCACGGCGACGTTGCTCAAGGCCAAGTCCACCTCGTGCGTTTGCAAGGCGATGAGCAATTCACTGAGAGAGCCCGACTGCATGACTAGTTCGACTTCCTGGCGATGGAGAATCGGCGCGACAAACTCGAACAGGAAATTTCGTGAAATCGTAGCGACCGCACCAATGCGAAGGATTTGTCGGCGTGCGCCCACCCGATGCTGCATGACATCGATCAACTCTTCCCCCGCACGGCCAATCGCATTGGCGTAATCGAGCGCGACCTTTCCCGCTTCCGTTAGAATCATGCCTGCGCTCGTGCGGTCGAACAACGCATGGCCGAGGCTTTCCTCGAGTTGCTTGAGTTGCACGCTCAGAGCGGGAGTGGAGAGATTCAGTTTCTTCGCGGCGCGAGTGAGATTGAGCTCGCCGGCAATCACGCGGAAGTAGCGCAAGTGATGGTAATTGAGAAAATCCATGGTTTTGGTGTCTTAGATTAAAGTTAACGCGAAGATAGAAAACATGTTATTCCCTAAAATGCAAAAGGCGAGTAATTTTTTGTCGATGCAACGCTACGAACTCCTCATGACCTTGTTGATTCCGCTGCCAGTGATCCTCTCTGGTGTTCTTTGCCGCTTCTTGCCTCATCGTGCTGCTCGACTTTCCACCTTCCTCGCGTGGTTGAGTTGCTTGATTGCTTGGGCGGTGGCGCTCTCGGGAACCATGCCCTCATCCGTGCTATTTCGCATCGATCACCTGACATCAGTGATGATTTGTTTGGTGTCCTTTTTAGGAGCGGTGGTGATTCGTTTTGCTTCGCGCTACCTTGATGGCGATGCCAAGCAGGCGACATTTCTCTCGTGGATGAGCTTTACCTTGTCCTCAGTGCTGACGATGGTGATGGTCAATCATTTGCTATTGCTCACGGCGACCTGGTGGACGACCAACTGGTGCTTGAATCGACTCCTGCTGCATCATCCCGAGCGACCAGCGGCGGTATTTGCGGCGCGGAAAAAATTTGTGTTCAGTCGTGTCGCCGAGTCCTTGCTCTTGCTTGCGGCGATTTGGCTGTATCAAGGCCACGGCACCTGGCGCATCGATGAACTCGCGATGTCGATCCAGCAGGGAAATTTCGCATCGTTGCCCGAAGCGGCGATTCTGCTCGCGATTTGTGCGATGTTGCGCTCGGCGCAGTTTCCTTTCCATAGTTGGTTGCCCGATACCATGGACACGCCGACACCGGTATCGGCCTTCATGCATGCCGGCATCATCAATGGTGGGGGCTTTCTGGTCTTGCGGATGTCCACCGTCTTTGCGGCAGCGCCTGCGTCGCTCCACTTGCTCACGATCGTGGGCGCCTTCACAGCGGCTTTTGGGGCACTGGTGATGTTAGTGCAGCCGGGAGTCAAGCGGGCCTTGGCTTACTCGACGATTGCGCAAATGGGTTTCATGATGGTGCAATGCGGGCTTGGGGCATGGGGTTTAGCGGTGCTGCACCTCGTGGCGCACTCGCTCTACAAAGCGAACGCCTTTCTTCATGCTGGGTCGACCATTGGTGCCATATCGCGTGAGTCCGTGCGCTTGAGCGTGCCTTCCTTACTCATCGGTCTCGTGCTCGGTGCTGGGATTGCGGTGGCGGGTGTGAGTGGGCTCGATCATTTTGCCCCGCATCATCCGCCGGTGCCGGTGGTGTTTCATCTCATTCTTGCGCTGGCACTAGCCTACGGCATGGCGCGGGCATGGTCGGCGCATCGTGCGACTTTTTTCAAAGCAGTCTTCGTTTCCTGTGGCGTGACAGCCATGGTGATGGTCCTGCACGTGGTATCCGAATGGTTTGTCGCCGACTTTGCCCAGCATGTGGTGCCGACCTGGCTGATGGCCATGGTTTCCGTGGTCTTCATCGGTCTTTTTCTGATGCAGGCAATGCTGTGGCGCACGAGTCGCTATGGCTGGGGCCAACTACTCTACATTCATGCATTAAACGGATTTTATCTAGGGGTATTGGCCAATCGTTGGCTGAACCATTTGTGGCCGAACAAAAAGTCCAAAAATCTCTAACCATTGTTCCAACGGAAACATGAAACTTCAAGAATCCTCTTCTCACACGATGAAAACACAAGCGAATCAACAAGCCGTCGATCAAGCGCTCGAGCGCATTCCCCCACTGTGGCCGCTGGAGCATTTTGTGGCAGTGAATCCCTTCATGGGGCTGACATCCCTGCCCTTTGCCGAGGCTTGTTCTTTGCTGCGTCGGAACATGGGTCAAGCACCCTTGCAGTCGCTCGCCGACTATCGGCGCGCATGGGACCAGCAACTCATCACCTCGCAAGATCTGGGAACGGTGACCAACGAGACGTGGAGCAAAGAAAAATTGCTCGATTTCTTGCGTCGTCCGAATCCTGCGACCAACGCGCCGAGCGTGTTGAGTTTTGCGGACTTGCTCGACGAAAGTTTGCCCAACGCGCATTGGACCGATTTCATTGCGGAAGAGATGTCCAAGTGGTGCGCGGTGCATTTTGATCGCAATCAAACCATTTGGAACTCGCCATGGCGGAAAGAGGGGTTATTTGCCGCATGGCTGAGTGCGGCGCGGCATGATCGTAAGCCTGAGGTTTTTGGCATGCCAGGATTCCGCGACTACGTCAAAGCGCTGCCGCAAGACCCGCAACGGGTGATTGATTTTTGCCTCGAAGTCCTCGCGCCGCAGGGAGTGGAGATCGCGGACTTTTTGCATCGGCAATTGGTGATTGTGTTAGGTTGGGCGGGGCATGTGCGCTATCTGGATCGTGAGGATGAAATGCGTGGCCAAAAAGCTCAGCGACTGCGGGAACTGCTGGCCATTCGCTTGGTGTATGATGCGGTGCTGCATCGGGCTTTTGCGCAAAAAATTGCAGCCGAGCCCAGTTGGGCCTGTGCGGCGACTTCGGTGGTCGATGCTTCTTGGGACGATGGTTTGGCGCGCTGGCAATTGGCCTATGAGCGCGGTTATCAGCGTCAGCTCGCGCAGCAGATGATCGCTCAGCCTGCGCGCGCAGGGGGCCATAGACCGGCGGCGCAAGCGGTCTTTTGCATCGATGTGCGCTCGGAAATTTACCGTCGTCATCTGGAAGCGGCTTCGGCAAACATCTCGACCTTGGGCTTTGCCGGATTTTTTGGCTTCCCCATCGCTCACCAAACCGCAGATGCCTGTCACGCGGCCTCGCGTTGCCCAGCCTTGTTGGTGCCACCTCTGCAAAGCCATGAGCCGCAGGATGAACAGGCACCACGGAGTCGGGCGGAGAAGGCGAGCTGGAAGGCGTTCCAGAATTCGGCGGTGTCGTGCTTTACCTTCGTGGAATCGCTCGGAATGTCTTTTGCGACGTCGCTGTTCTCCTCACGCGATCGCTCGCTGGTGCCTCAGGCCGCGGCGGCGCCGAGCTTGCCGGGGATGACCGACGAGCAATTGGCGGGAGTCGCAGAAGGCGCGTTGCGCGGCATGAGTCTCACGGAAAGTTTCGCGCGCTTGGTGTTGATCTGCGGTCACGGCAGTCACAGCGCCAACAATCCTTTCGCGTCATCGCTCGACTGCGGTGCATGCGGTGGTCATGCCGGCGATGTGAATGCGCGGCTTGCGGCGCAAACCTTGAACCGTCGGGCTGTGCGTGACATTCTCGCGACCAAGGGCATTCTGATTCCCGAAGACGTGCATTTCCTGGCGGCACAGCACGATACCTTGAGCGACGACGTCATGCTGTTCGATCGTGATACCATTCCCGTCTCTCATCAGGAAGAACTCGCTGAGCTCGAGCATGCCTTGCATAAAGCCAGCGAATCGACGCGTCGCGAGAGAGCGAAGCGCTTGGGACTTGTGGAAAAAGACGAGCCATCTTTTGCCGAGGAAATTCGTCAGCGTGGGCAAGACATTGCCCAGATTCGTCCCGAGTGGGCCTTGGCGAACAACGCGGCGCTGATCGTTGCTCCTCGTTCGCGCACGGCATCGCTGCGTCTCGATGGCAGAACGTTTCTTCATGAATACGACCCTTTGCTCGATCCAGAATCGCAAGTGCTGACCGTGATTCTCACCGCGCCGGTAGTGGTGGCGAGTTGGATCAACCTGCAATACTTCGGCTCGCGGACCATGCCTGAAACCTTTGCCGCGGGAGATAAGACCATCCATCAAGTGGTGGCAGGTGTGGGCGTGATCGAAGGCAATGCAGGCGACTTGCGCAGTGGCTTGCCATGGCAATCGATCCACAACGGCGAAACATTCATGCACGAGCCGCGTCGATTGACGGTATTTCTCGAAAGCGAAACCGAGAAAGTCGATGC
>RDYF01000044.1 GCA_004293285.1 Verrucomicrobiota bacterium
GCCAATGGTAGTGAGACGATAGGTCTTGTGAGAGTAGGTCGTCGCCAGGTATATGCCCCGCATTTTGGAAACAAAGTGCGGGGCTCTTTTTTTGTACGTGGCGGAGGCCTCCCCGCCTCCTTGCCTCATCCAGCGCGCGAGCTACGCTGCAGAACTCTGCTGACGGATCTTTTTTGCTGTGGTTTCCGCCACTGTTTTCGTTTTTTGTGCGTGCTAAGGGCGAGTCCTTCGCTTAAGATTTTGCCATGCTTTATCTGATTCTTGCTGCGGCTTTCTTGTTGGTTTTGGTGCTTGTCGTGGTCATGAAAAAGTCTAGCCAAGGTGAGCCCACGACGTCGGCACATGATGAGGATATGTGGAAGGGGCACTCTGATCGCTCGTCTGATGATGAGGCAAAGTAATGCGTGCAATGATGCATGTTAGGCTACTAAAGATCGTTAGGTGCTTGCGTTTTCTATGACTCGACGCTGCCGCTTGCTTCTTTGTTGTTTGATTCCGTTATTGTTGATTTTCGGCGGCTGGGGATGGTTGCATCTGTGGTCGGCAAGTTGGGAAAAACGATGGGTGGATTTCCGGCATCGAGCGGAAGCGGAGGGGGAGGACTTTTCCTGGCATCGATTCAGGGGTTGTGCTGCTAGGGAAGAGGAAAATTTTTTTCGGCATCCATGGGTGATGAGTCTACTGGATCGCAACCAAGCGGAGCACGCGTCTGTACAAGAGGCATCGCGATGGCTCGAAGAGCTCTGGTTCAGCAGGAAAGATGACGAAACGCTCGATGAGCAGGTGAAAAAACGTTGGCTCAACCAAGTGGCTCCGTTGTTGCAGGAACGCGAGGCCGATTTGAACCATCTGTGCGTTGCTGCGATGCGCCCCGTAAGCGGGCGGGAGTTTGCGTCGTGGTGGGACATGACACAAGATCAGGCATGGCCAATTCTATCGAAGTGGGCGAATTTGCTCATGGTTCGTTGCCATTATCGGTCGATGTCGAATGATCGAGAGGGAATGGAATCGGATGTTCGAGCGATGATGGCGCTCGCGCGTCATGCGCAGGGAGAAAATCACTCGTTGAGCTTTGTGGTAGGCTTAGGAATGATGGCAAGGGTCAAAGATCTAGCGAAACTCGAATCGTTGGACAATCGATCCGGTGTGGATCGTGCCTTTTGGTATGAGTGCCTCTGCGATCCTGTGATACCGATGGAGCAAGGATTGCTGGAGGTGATGCGCTCAGAGAGGAACGGGATCTTGTCGGTATTTGATGACGATTGGCAGCAGAGTCGTGAGGATCTCACCCTTGACCAGGATCAATCCATTTGGCTGAGCAACCACTACGTGCAGAAAGCTCTCCATGCGAGCAGCAAGCTCATGTTGTGCAAAGACTTTCAGCAAAGCATCGCATCGCCCCATTTGCGAGGTGAGCGAATCGAATGGACACACTTCGCGAAGTTCGAGAGGCGTATCAAGGCACTCAGAAAGAAAAATGCGATTTGGGGCCGTGGTGGAATACTGCCATGGAGTTTCATGGCAGAGCTGCATGGAGGTGTGGAACAGATGGAACGTGACCGTCGCAGCTTGCGGCAGAAATTTTCTCAAAGCACATAATCCACACCTGGCTCCGGCACGATGGCTTCGGTGCTGGGGAGTTTTTCTTTGAGCTGGGCGGCAAACCAAGCCACGGCATCATCATCGCCATGGACGAGGAAAGTTTTTTTCGGTTTCACCTTGAGGATGTAATCCAAAAGCTCTTCTCGCACGGCGTGGCCGGAGAAATCGAAATTATCGACATCGCAAAGCAGAGGGACTGCGGGGAGGCGATCATCGAGTTTCACCAAATCACCTCGTTGTGCGGCTTTGATGCGTGCGCCGGGGGTGGCGGAATCGGTGTAGCCGACAAAATAAATCGCATTTTTGGGATTCTCCATGAAGCCCTGGGCGGCAAAAGTATTCGACACGGTATTTTCCGACATCATGCCACTGGAAAGCGCGTAAATGCAGCCCGGGTGAAGAGGGATGGGACCGCGACGTTTGCGATTGCCGGTCTCGAGGTGCATGTCTTCGAGAATTTCAAAGTCGGGAAAATGGCGACGCGAGCCGTTGATGTGTCGGTCGTAGATCATCGTCATCTTCGTGCTCAGACCACCGATGTAGACAGGAGTTTTCCGCGGAATCAGTTTTTTGGTTTTGAACTGATGAATCATCGTCAGCAGTTCCTGGGTTTTGCCAATGGCAAAAACGGGAATGAGCACAGAGCCACGACGATCAATGACGTGACGGATTTGCTCAGCAAGACGAAGTTCCTCGGCAGGGCGGGTGTAATCGGGGCGTCGTGCTTGGGCGCCACGAGTGGTTTCGATAATCAGCACATCGACGGGCTCCTCGGGCATAAGTGCGCCCTTGAGCAAGGTATGACCGCTGAAGCAGAGGTCGCCCGTGTAGAGAATTTTTTTCCCTTCCGTTTCCATGGTGATACCGACCGAGCCAAGGATGTGGCCGGCATCATGAAAGGTGCCGCGAATCGTGCCTGCGGGATCGAGATCAAATGGGCGTTCGTAGCCGCGCGTTTCAAATCGCGGTTCGAGCTGTTCCAATTCATCGTGAGTGAAAAAGGGGTAGTCGGTAATGCCCAGTTCAATCCGTTTACTGCTCATGACATTGACCGAATTGTGCAACATCGCCTTCGCGAGGTCGGCCGTGGCAGGAGTCATGAACAAAGGGGCCCGCGGGTGGCGTTTCAACAACATCGGCACCGTGCCGGTGTGATCGAGGTGGGCGTGCGTGAGAACGGCGGCATCGACGCTGTCTTCTTCGACAAACTCAAAGTGTGGTGTGGCTTCTAAGCCTTCGTGCTTGGGGTGCATGCCCGAATCGAGCACAATGCGAGCTTTTCCGGTATCAATCAGATACGAATTGGCACCAATTCCTGCGTGCCGGCACAAACTTTTGAAAATCATCGAATAATAGTCCTAACTGGACCCAAGCTGAACGAGATGAAGAGAATTGTCAACAGTGGAAAAGAAAAGGCCGAGAAGCCGAATGGGGAGAGATCAAAGCCTGACGCGATTTTTTGCTTTTCCTTTTCCGATCCTCTGCGAGAGTGATGCGTATGGAAACACTAACGATCGCGCAACTCAAGGAACAGGCAGGCGAAACGCCGTTTTATGCGGAGATCGATTTGCAATTGCAGTCGAAACAGTCAAAAGTCACGCGCACGCAAAAGCCGTATTTGGAGTTGGTTATGGTCGACAGCAGTGGCCATTTTACGCTGAAGGTGTGGGAAGATCGTCCGATGTTTGGCGTGGCCAGCGAGTGGAATGCGGGGGTGATGGTGAGACTTTCGGGCAAGTGGACGCAGAACCAGTACGGCTTGGAAGGCAATGATTTGAGTTCGAGAGGCTTGAATGCGGAAGAGAGAGCCTTGTTTTTGACCGGAGATCCCGACTTGCAGGCAAAGCAAGAGCTCGACTGGCGGACGATTGTATCGGCCTGCGAATCGCTGCAAGATCCTCGACTGAAGCTGTTGACGGAGATGTTTTTCGAGAAATTTGGCGAATTATTTCGTCGGACCGCAGCGGCGCGGAAGAATCATCACGCGCGTCGTGGGGGCTTAGTCGAGCACGTGGCGCAGATGATGCGCTCCGCTCAAGCATTGTGTGGAGTCTACGCAGAGTGGAATCGGGATTTGTTGTTGGCGGGCGTATTGTTTCACGATTGTGGAAAATTGTGGGAAAACAGCTACCCGCGAGAGGGATTCATGCAGTCGCACAGTTTGCGCGGCGAGATGCTGGGGCACATTCCGATGGGAATCGAAGTAGTCAATGCGCTGTGGCGGGAGATGATCGACAGCGAGTCGGCAGCGGGGTGGTTGGCGATCGAGCCCGCGACCGAAGAAGTGCGATTGCACTTGCTGCATTTGATCGCGAGTCACCACGGGCAGTATGAATTTGGTTCGCCGACATTGCCCCGCACGCCCGAGGCCTTTGCCTTGCATTTCATTGACAACATCGACGCGAAAATGGAGATGGTCAAAGATGCGTATGCGCAGGCCAACCAGCTTGCGCCCAACATTTACGAAAAGCAATTTCCGTTGCCGGCGAACTTGGTTTCGCCCTTGGGTTGCTACCACAGTCCAGCGTCTGCGTCGGAAGAAGAATCGGTGCAGGAAGCAGAGATCGAGTTGCCCCAAGACGTGCCGGGCTTGGAGTAGTTTCACGAACCCTTCGGACTGGGTCGGCGGGGAAGGAGCAGCGAGAAAAGATCGACATCGACCATTTGCGGTTGGCCGAGGAAATCGAGCAAGACTTTCACTCGTTCATTGCTGGGAAGCACTTCCACAATCGAGCCCTTGAGACCTTGAAGAGGTCCATGAGCGAGTTCCACTTCATCGCCAATGTGAATGCTCGGGGCGATCAGCAGCGTTTCGTCCTCTGCTTCTTGTTTCCACGTTTTTTGCAGCTCTTCCACAAACCACAGCGGAACAGCGGGAATGACGCTGCCGAATTTGACAAAACCGCGAACGCCTTGGGTGTAGGCGACGACATTTTGCATGGCATCCAAATCAAAGCGCGCGAGCAAGTAGCTGGGAAACAGTGCTTCTTCCCACCAGACCTTGCCGCGACGAGTGGCCTTGCGGTAGCGGATGACGGGGCAAAACACTTCAATATCATCCAGCGCGCGGAGGTATCCGGCGGCCAGGCGTTCGCGTTTGGTCTGGGTGCGAACTACGTACCATTGGGCATCATCGTTCATGGTCATTCACCGAGCATGCGTTGGATGAGGGGAAGGACGACACGGCCACGATTCATCCATCCTTCGAGTTTGTGGATGCGTTCGCGGTAGAACTTTTTGAGGTTGGGATCATCGATGTCAGCAGCGTTTTTGAGCAATTTCCCGCATTTGGTTTTGCCGCTCTCCAGGTGAGGGCGCACTTGTTCGCGGATAAAGCCGCCGACGAGGCGTTTGAGGTCGACATCGGGAACATAGAGGGTGCGTCGACCACCTTGACCGGAGGCTTCTTTGACGGCGCCGAGCTCACGGAGCATGCGCAGGCCTTGGCTGGCAGAGCCCTTGCTGAGGCCGAGTTTTTGCGTCACATCATCGAGCGACAAAGCCTGGGGCGAGAGGAAAAGCAGACCATAAATTTCGCCGAGAGATTTGGGTAGGCCGATGACCTTAACGCCATCAACAAAGACATCGATCATCTGCCGCTCGAGAGGGCTGAGATCCGGGGTGAGAGAAGTGTCTTTGGGGATGGAAGACATGCTGCTATGCTATCAAAGAGCGAGTTTTGTTCAATTCTTTTTGAACAATAATGCGCCACTCATCCACGGCGAGTTGCAATCCGCGGGCTTTGTGGAGTGTTTCTTCGTATTCCATTTCGGGCGTGGAGTCAGCGACAATGCCCGCGCCGACGTGATAATGGAGTTGTTGATTTTCGCGGACGAGAGTGCGGATGGCGATATTGAATTGGCATTCGTGGTTGTAGCCGAGGTAGCCCACAGCGCCACAGTAGAGGCCTCGCGGGACCGATTCGAGCTCGGCGATGATTTCACAAGCACGTTTTTTGGGCGCTCCGGTAATGCTGCCGCCGGGGAAGCTGGCGGCGAGGAGATCGATGGCATCGACATCGGGTCGGAGTTCGCCGCGCACGGTCGACACGAGGTGAAAGACTTGTTCCAGGGGTTCGAGCTGCAGCATTTCATCGACGCGCACGGAGCCGAACTCACAGACTTGGCCGATGTCATTGCGGAGAAGGTCGGTGATCATGATGAGTTCCGAAATTTCCTTCGAGGAAGTTTGCAGTTCATAGGCGGAGCGACGGTCCTGATCGGCATCGGCAAAGCGGGGTCGCGTGCCTTTGATGGGGCGAGTTTCGACATGGCGTCCGCTGAGTCGAAGAAACGTCTCAGGTGAAGAGCTCAGAATTTCGCGATGGCCGAGTCGCATCCATGCGGCCATGGGGGCGGGTGAGCGATCGCGCAGGCATTCGTAGAGAGCGTTGAGCGAACCGGTGGTCGAGCAAGAAGCGAGAAACTGCTGAGTGAGATTGACTTGATAGATGTCGCCGGCGGCAATCCATTCGCGGATGCGTTCCACGCATTGCAGGAAATGAGCACGCGTCATCTGCGGTTCAAAGGTGCCAATGTCGCAGGGCGGCTGCTGGGCGGGAGGCTGCATGCGGCGGGTCATGTCGCCTATTTCCGTCCAGTGGCCCGACTCGTGGTGATAAATGAGCATGTGGGGGTAGTGTCCGAAGACAAAAGAGCCGTCATAATCGATGGTGCCGCAGAGACCGCCATGGGGGAAACCGGCATCGAGGCAGGGGCCTTGGTGTTCCAGCCAAGCGCGGCGAAGTCGGAGTTGGTCAGCGCGGCAGTGGAGATTTCCTTGCAGCACAGATTCGGGCTGGGCGCTGATCAAAGAAATGGCAGGGCCTGAATTGCTCGGGGTGTGGCCGGCCGTGTCAAAAAAAACGAAGCCATCTTGCTGGCAAAAGTGCTGCGCCATCTCCCACGGCGAGAAGTCTCTCCAAGAATCGGACAGAGTATGGGATAAATTTGGCACGCGACCGAAGATGCATCAGAGTGGGCGACGGGTCAACTTTCGGTTGATGGGTCCTGTGCAGAAAATCGTGAAATGCCGATTACAGCTTATCGAGCTCGCGCGTGACGATCATGATGGTTTCGCGAATGCCGGGGGCAAAGGCGCCATCGACTTGCACGGCGAGAGCGGTTTGGCCGTGGCGGAAAAAATCGATGAAAGTATGACCGTTCGACAATCGCAGAGATTCCGAAGGCAGGCCCAGCGCGTGGAGAGATTTTTTGAGAGAGTCGAGAAAGGCGATTTCCTGGCAATGGACGCGGGCAACATTGCGGATGCCGGGCAGCGAGCGTGTGCGCTGAATGATCTCATCGGCATTCATTTCTCGATCAATGCCAAAAATCGCGCGCAATTCCAGTTGGCGGTAGGCGCTGGCTTGATTGTCGAGCGGGCAGGAAGCAGGGAGTGGTGTCGACGCGGGGGGTGTGGGAGTGAAAACGGGTGCGGCAGGCGCGACGGGGTGCGGTGTCGAGTTCGCGCTCGTGGGAGTGGCAAAACCCGCTGTGGGGTAAGCTGTGGCCGAAGGGAAGGGCGAGGGGAAAGGGTTGGCGGGAGCGGAGTTGCTCGGAAAGGGGGTAGCGACAGTAAAGGGCGAGGCGGGTGCGGCATGGACAGGTTCAAAGCCAAAAGCGCTGGCGGCTTCTGGCACCGCCTCAAAAGGGCTCGCTTGGATTTTTGGCCGTGGCGCGGGGATTTTTGCGGGTTTGCCGGGCTCGGGAAATGGGCTTTCCGAAGCATCATCGGGAATGCTGGCAAAAGGAGATTGGGGCACCAAAGGCGTTGCCGAAAAAGGATTGGTGGGTGCTGCGTCTTGGGCGGCAAAAGGGCTGAAGCCGCCAAGTGGGATACTTGAAGCGGATGAGTCAAAATTTCCTGGAGTATGATTCATCGCGGAGAGGGCTAATTCAGATGCGTGCATCACCAAAGATTGGCGTTTTTGGGATCTTACGGATCGAGCAGAGATTGGCAAGAAAATTGGAAATACATTGTCGATCAACCGGCCACGGGCGGGAAGTCGGCGGTGGTGGTGCCGATGGCTTTGAGCTGCTTGCGAATCGCCATTTTGGCGGCAGGGGAGATGCGATCAAGGAAAAGGATGCCATCGAGGTGATCGATTTCATGTTGAAAGGCACGGGCCAGCAAGCCATCGGTCTCGACCACCACCTGAGTGCCATCGAGCTGCGTGAAGCGACAGCGGATGCCGGAAGGGCGGTTGACGGGTGCGCGGACGCCGCGAATGCTCAGGCAGCCTTCCGTTTCCACGGCACGCGGACCATCGAGCTCGAGCTCGGGATTGATGATCACCATGGGCATGTGCTCTTGCATGTCGACATCCTCGCCATCGATCGTGAGATAGCTGATGCAGCGGGGATCGTGAGAGACATCGATGACGGCCATGCGCAGGGCGATTCCGACCTGTGGTGCGGCAAGGCCTACGCCGTGAGCGTGATACATGGTTTCCAGCATGTTTTCGGCGAGAGCGACAATTTCATCGGTGATTTCTCCGACATTCGCGCATTTTTCACGGAGGACAGGGTGACCGACTTGGACAATTTCAAGGAGCATAAGGTAGGGTATGGGAAAAAAGTTAGGGTTGAGGGCTGGAAACTTTGGCGCGGGTGGGGAGAACTTTGATGCCGAGCTTGTGAAGCGCGCCCCAGATTTCGACCAATTTGCCGAAGGGGGCTTTTTCATCGGCTTCCACTTCGAGATCACGGTTGGGGTTTACTTTGCGCCATGCTTCGAGGTAGGAAGACAGCAAGCCCTCGGGCACAGCGGCACCTTCGAGGGCCACATTGCCCTTGGCATCAATGGCGAGCACCGACATCTCCGCCATGACTGTTTTGGTGGGCAGATCCTTGGCGGTGGGCAGAGTGATTTCCATTTGATGGCGTGGACGTTTGAAATTGGTCGAGACGATGAAAAAGATCAACAGGATGAAAAGGATGTCGATCATCGGCACGATCGGCACGCCGGAGTTCTTTTTGACGGGTCGGGCAAACTGCATGATCGTGCGGGATTAGGCTTTCGGAGGATTGCTCGATTGGCAAGCGTGAACCAGCTTGCTGAGTGCCATTTCCAGTTCTGTGGTGAAACTTTCGATTTTGCGATTGAAAAAGCTTTGAGCGACGACGCAAGGGACGGTGATGGCGAGGCCGAAGACGGTGGTGTTGAGGGCCACGGCAATGCCTTGTGCAATGCGTTGGGCATCGCTCATGTCGCCTGACTTGCCCATTTCTTGGAACAGGAAAGAAAGCCCGCTGGCCGTGCCGAGCAGGCCGAGGAGAGGAGCGACGATGATGACCACATCGAGCGACGTCATGCCAGAGCTCAACTGGAGAACCTCGTGTCGAGCAGAGGTTTGCACGGCTTCGCTGATGTCCTGTGCGGACTTGCCGCGATGATTGATGGCGACAGCGGCGAGGCGAGCGAGCGAAGATTGACCACGGCGGAATTGCTCGAGCAGCGATTCCTCGTGAGGGCTGCCGACGATGGAGTCGAACGAATCGACTTTTTCCGCGAGCAAGCGAGGGATGATTTGTCGGCGTCGGAGAGTGAGGCATTTGTATGCGATCACGGTAAAGCCGATGAGCAAGCAAGCGAGCAGGGGATACATGAAGTGACCGCCTGCGCGAAAATAATCGACAGCGGCTTGCAGTGCAGAGTCGGAGGCAGGGGATTGTTGAGCGGTGATCAAGATCGGGTGCATGTTAGAAGTAGAAGTTGTAAGTGATTTCGATAGGGTCGTCTTCAATTTCCGCTTTGAGTTCGGCGGGAATGGGTGGGATTTTGGCTTGTCGGATGGAATTGAGTGTGAAGCCCTTCTGGACCTCTCCGGCATCGATCATCTCGACCACATTCACCGAACGGACCGAGCCGTTAGGGTCGATGACAAAGCGGATGGTGAGGATGCCTGGGGTGATGAAGTCGCGGTACTTGGCGCAATTGCGATGCCATTCTGCTTCCACGGCGCGGCTGAGTTTGCTGTGATAGCGCCCCATGGCGGTGTTGGCGACATTGAGCGCGGAGCGTCCTTGGCGTTTGATGGATCCGGTGATTTTGGTTTTTTCCTGATTGCCGCGAAAGCCGGGTTCCTTAGGTGTGGTGCGAGGCTGAGGAGGAGTGGGCTTGGGCAGTGTGGGAGATGCGGGTTTTGCTTCGGCGACATCGGGCGTTTTTTCGGCTTTCTGCGGCTTGAGCCCTTCCTCTGCCATGGGGCGTTCGACAATTTGATCGCCAGGCAGTGTGGGGATGTCGGTCGCTGCCACATTTTTAGGAGCGGAGTCGGTGCTTTTCGGTTCTTGTTCGCGAGGCGGCGAAGGGTTTGGGGTTGGCTGGGTATCGCTCGTGTTGGCCGAGTTGGCAGCCGTTTTCATGGTTTCCGCGACTTGTGGACTGGGCTGCGCATTGCTCGGCGGGGTCGGCATCGGGCTCGCGATTTGATCGTGTTCCAGAGGTCCATCTTGCGGGATGCTGACGGTGGTTTCCACATCGTCGGGTCGCCGAGGATCGCGACCTTTTTGGCTCGGCATCGCGGGAGCTCCCGCAGCGGGCAGGGTGTCGCTTGTGGCGATGGTATCGCGATCGCCGATGAAGTCGGCCTTTTCTGGCGGGGCAGATGTCTGATCGGCGCTGGTGCGAGCAAAGCGTTTGGGTTGAGGTTTTTCGGAGGGCGGAGGAGGGGCTGGCGGCGGCGGTTGAGGCAGTGGAGCCATGGCAATGACCATCGTATCGGACGTAGTGATCCGAGGGCGCGATGGAGCCAACTGGGCGGAGTGTTGCATCAAAAGGCCGACACCCCAGAACATCAGAGACATGGCGATGCAAGCAATCGCGAGAGACAGCAGCCAAAGCTGACGCTCTTTGTGTTTTCGTGCTCTTGCCGTGGTCCATTCCATGGTCGCGTGCAACTTGCCCTAATTCATGGGCATTCTCAAGGAATTAGCGACATCGTGCCGGGATTTCTTGCTTTTCAAAAAAAACCGAGTCGCTAAGACAGAAGGCATGCGAAAGACAACCATGGCGGCAATGGCACTGACAGTGCTGTGTGCATCTTGTGCGAAAGAGCAAGCGGGCACCCAAGAAAAGCCCATCGAGCAAGCTGGCCCACCCGTCGCTGCGACTGTCGAGCAGACTCCGGTAGAGGCCCCCAAAGAGGTAGATCTAGGCGAGCAGTTGCGCGAACCGAACTTGCTCGATCGCTTGGAAGAGGGAGTGGATCAAGACAAAAAAAGTGCATCGACAGCGCCCGCTGCAGGACCGCGTCCGGTGGTCATTCGTGGCGGTGAGACGTCACCAGCGGTCGAACCACCAGCGCCACCTTTGGCCAAGCCCAAGGTTCCGGATTTGCCCGAAACATCGCCACAGCGATGATCGATGGAGAAAGTTCTAAGAACTGGCGCGGAGAAACGTTGTAGTAGAGAAGAGCAGAATACGATCAGACCAAAATCTGACGCCGTGGATCGCTCTTCGATCACTCCAACCCCTAAATGCTATGAGTCTCCATGCCCAACTCAGTCCCGAAGCGGCGGCACGCCTTGCCGCGATGCAGCGTCAGTCGACCCTCACCTCGATCATCATTTCTTTTTTGGTGATTTTGTTGTTAGGTTTATTGCTTGCCTTCATTTTGATTGCTCCCAGCGTCAAAGAGGTCGAGATGGTCGTCGCATACACCAACCCGAAGATTTCCGAGGAAAAGGTCGATACCCCGAAGCCCACAACACGCCCTCAGCAAAAGCCTGCTGCGGCTCCAGCGGCCCGCAGCATGGTGATTGCGGCGGCGACCACAAGCAGTCTCGCGATTCCGCAGATGGATGCTCCGGTGTCCGAGCCGACGATCGATTTTGGGTCAGCGAATGACTTTGGTGAGGGCTTGGACAGTTTCGGCGATGGACAGGCGGCAGGGGGAGGAGGCGGTTTTGGTTCCGCGAATCAGGCATCGGGTGGGCTAAAAGGCAGTCTTTACGACTTCAAGCAAAAGCCGAACGGCAAGCCCATTGCCTACGATTTGGGAAATCCGAATGAATACATCGAACGCGTTTTGCGCTTGCAGCGTTCGCGTTACTCCGATGCGGCCTTGCGGCGTCATTTCGAAGCGCCCAACTCGCTTTATCTCACGCACTTGGCCATTCCCTTTTCTCTCGCAGCGGAGGGTCCAGGTTATTTTGGTGCCAAGGACCTCATTCAGCCCTCGGGATGGGTGGCGCACTATCGGGGCCGGGTCAAAGTCCCCAAGACCGGAGAGTATCGTTTTTCAGGGCTTGGGGATGATTATCTGGTGGTTCTGGTCGATGGAAAAGTGCGCCTGGTCGGATCATGGAGCGACATCCAGCCTGCGGTAGCAAACGGCTGGACGCCGACCGAACCAACAGGGAAACATGCGAGTCCCTTCCACAACGTGCGCCTTGTCTATGGCGACTGGATCAAGCTGCGCGAGGGTCAAGAGATCGACGTGCAGATCGCGCTCGGCGAGCGGCCTGGAGGGTATGTGGGGTACTTGCTTCACATCGAAGAAAAATCAGCGAGCTACCGCAACGATGCCAATGGTCGGCCAATTTTGCCTTTGTTCACTACAGCACCCTTCGCGCCCGAAGAGCGCGAGAGGTTGACTAAGGCCTTCGGCAGTTACGAGTTTGAGTGGGATCAAGTGCCCATTTTTTTCCAACGATGAAGAGAAGAAGCCTCGCCATTTCTGACTGGCGGTTGTGCGAAAAAGCGTCCAAATTTCGTTTATGAAAAAGCCATCAACGACGAACAAGCCGTGTGTCGAAATCGAAGCGCCGAGCGCGGAGCAGATTGCTGCGGCAAATCGCATGCGACGTCAGTTGCAGATGGGACTGACGCCGAAGCCGAGCGAAGCACAGGCCAAAAAGCGTCGTGCTGGGATCGAAGGAGTGGTGTTGATGATGGCAGGCTTGGTCTTGGCCTTTTTGCTTCACCCCATGGGAGCATTGGGTTGGATCATCGCGGCACTGCCCTCTCTGGGCGGCGTGATTGTTCTGATGAAAGGCTGGGAAAAATGAAGCGTGCGTGGGATCATCGATAGGCCCGAAATTTCATCGATGTTCCTTCGGCATGCTGCATTTTTTCCGTGTCTTGCAAGGGCAAGCAGAGCGATGCATCCGTGGAGGTGAGAACTACTGCGTTCGACAGAGCAGAGGGATGGCGATGACAGCTTACGGTGGATCATCTTTCATCCAAGGGGGCAGTTCCTGCGCATCCGTGCGGACCAACAAGGCCGACGTGGTGCTTTGGTGATCGCTTGCAAGCAACAGCGTGTAGCGGCCCTTTTCCTCGGCGCCGAGGCATTGACCGATCTGTTTCTGCTGATGCATCACGATCCACGGAGCCCCTGACCATTGGGGAATATCGATGGACTCCAAGGGCTTCAGGGCAACAGTTTTGTCGCCCATTTGAAACGACTCGGCGGCAGGGCAGAGAGAGAGCACATGAAGCACGCGGGAGTTCGAATTTTTGGGCGAGGGCAAACGCTTGATGCGAATTTTCGGAGGAGCAGGCTTGCCATCGCGATCAGTCGGGCTTCCGATTTGCTGCAAAAAAATCGCACACAGCGTGCTCTCGCGCGGCAACACAGTGATACTGCCTTGAGCGCTTTCGAACCCCTGGATGCTCAAGGTTATGCGATAAGTTCCTTGAGGGACCATGAACCAGCCCGTGGCGCTCACGGCTTTCAAGCCACCAGGAAGCAATTCCTTGCCATCGATCCGCACCTCGCAGGGGGGATGGTTGGGCACCATGTTGGCGACATTCAGAAAGCCATACTCCAGCGGCTCAGCGCAGCACAGGCGGACGAACAGCAAGGCGAACCAAACGACAAGAGGGATCGAGGGGCGAGTCATAGCGAGGCACTTGGTTCAAGCAATTCTTGTTCCGAAATGGCAAAATCCTTCGCTTTCAGAGCTCGAACCATGCGGCGACAAGAAAAACTGCCGGAGCACCCCTGCTCCGGCAGCCAGTTACCTATGAAAACCCCACTGGCCAATGCCCTACGACATTTTGAGTTGGGTGTGAGCGACAAATTTGTCGCACACGTTGCAAACCTGAAGCGATGAGCGTCCTTTTTCAAGAAATATTTTCTTAAGTTCCGACTAGTTGGTATAGCTTGAGGGCGGTCTATGATTTGCCAGCGAATCGTGTGCTGTGGGAAAAAACTTGCGCGGCGGGCGAGTCGGGTTAGAGCTAGAGGCATGACAGATGAGTTGAAGTCCTTGTATGAGTTTTTGCGTTTTCCGAGCATCTCGACCGATTCTGCGCATGCAGCAGACGTTCGGGCTTGTGCGCTTTGGTTGCAGGGCAAGCTGACGCAGATGGGTCTGTCGGTGGAACTTCACGAAACCGCTCGGCATCCAATTGTGGTGGCGCGCAATCAGCATCGGCAAGATCGCAAAACGGTGTTGATTTATGGGCATTACGACGTGCAGCCTGTGGACCCTGTTTCCCTTTGGGACAGTCCGCCCTTTGAGCCAGAGATTCGGGAGGGGAAAATTTGGTGTCGGGGTGCGACCGACAACAAAGGGCAGATGCTAGCGCATGTGTTAGGTGTCGAAAAAACCTTGCGCGAAGAGGGCGACTTGCCGGTGAACTTGATCTTTTTGTTTGAGGGTGAAGAAGAGATTGGCAGTCCGAACCTGGCGCCATTTTTGCGTGAGCATGCGGCGGAACTGCGCTGCGATGTGATAGCGGTTTCGGACACCGGCATGGTTGGTCCTGGGGTGCCGACCATGGGCTACGGTTTGCGTGGGATTGCCTGTGCGGAAGTGACCTTGCGTGGTCCGAAGGGTGATTTGCATTCAGGGGTGTACGGCGGTGCTGTGGCCAATCCGGCGACCGCGTTGGCGCGCTTGGTTGCCAGTTTGCACGATGCGGAGGGTCGGGTGGCGATCGATGGATTCTACGACGACGTCGCACCGCTGCAAGCATGGGAGAGAGAGATGTGGCAAAAAATTCCGGGTGTGAGCGATGCCGATTTTCTCGCAGTAACGGGATCGCCCGCGACCTTTGGAGAGGTCGGCTACAGTGCTGCCGAGCGCGTTTGGGCGCGTCCGACTGCGGAAGTCAACGGCATGGGAGGCGGCTATCAGGGCGAGGGCTCCAAAACCGTTTTGCCGGCTCAGGCATTTGCCAAATTCTCTTTCCGTTTGGTGCCGAACCAAGATCCTCAGGACATTTTGGCGAAGGTGAAAGCCCATTTGGAAAAACATTGCCCGCCGGGGGTAAGCATCGAGATCGAGCTCGGACACGATGGCAAACCCTATCATGCCGATCCTCACTCGGACTTTGGCAAAGCGGCACAGCGTGCTTTGAAAAAAGCATTTGGTCGCGAACCGGTATTGATTCGTGAGGGTGGCAGCATCCCGATCATCCAGGCCTTCCGTGAAATTCTCGGCGCGGATACTTTGTTGTTAGGCTTGGCCTTGCCCGATTGTCAGATTCACGCACCGAACGAAAATTTTCCCGTGGCGAACTTTGAAGCGGGCATTGTGCTCAATCAGCATTTGCTGCGTGAGTTGGCCTTGTAGGAGTGGCAGATGGCACACCGCCACTCCTTTTCCTTCTTAGTGGGTGGCGGGTGCTTGCAGGGCAATCGCTTTGGTTGCGGCCTTTTTGCCGAATCGATAGAAAATGGCGGGTGTGACAGCGAAGTCGAGCAAGGTGGAACTCACCAAACCACCGACCACGCAAATGGCGACTGGGCTCAGGATTTCCTTGCCGGGTTCACCCATTGCCAGCACAAAGGGGATCAAGGCAATGCCGGCAGAGAGCGCGGTCATGGTGACAGGCACCAAGCGTTCGAGAGTGCCCCGTTCGATCATCGATTCAGAGAAACTTTCTCCTTCGTGCTTCATCAGGTGAAGGTAGTGCGAGATCATCATGATGCCATTGCGTGCAGCGATGCCGCCGACGGCGATGAGTCCGACGAGAGTAGCGATGCTGATATTGCCGACCAGCCACCAGGTGAGGAAAAGACTGCCCATCAGTGCGAGGGGAAGATTGATCAGCACTTGCAGCGCGAGCACGGCACTGCGAAAATACGACCAGAGCAGTAGGACAATGAAAGCCAAAATCATCGCAAACAGAATGCCGATGCGTTGTGTGGCGGCTTGCTCGGCACGGAACTCGCCTTCATAGCTCAGGAAATAGCCGGGAGGCAATGTGACCTCTTGACGAATCCGTTGCTCCAGAGTTTTGACCAAGGCTCCGGCATCGCGCGTGCTGGGTTTGATCGATACGACATAGCGGCGTTGCGAATTTTCCCGATAGACCACACTTGGTCCTGTGGCGGAATGCAAGTCAGCCACCAGATGCAAAGGGATCGTCGCTCCGCGAGGAGTGCGAATGGGCAACTCGCGAATCGAATCGGCTTGGTTGCGCCATGATTCCGGCAAACGCAGTGTGAGATCGATGACGCGCTGGTTTTCTCGCAACTGAGAAACCACCGTGCCACCAAGCAGTGTCGAGAGTTCCGCATTGAGTTGTCCGGGAGTGATGCCGTGAACCAATGCTCGTTGTCGATCGACCTCAATGCGCCATTGCGGGATTTGGGCTTGGGTATCGAGCTTCGCATTCTCCAAGCCAGGGATGGTCCGAGCGACGCGTTGCACTTGTGATCCGAGGTTGGCTAGCGTTTTGAGGTCTGGTCCGAAAATTTTGATCGCGACCGGTGCGGTCACTCCACTGAGCAAATGGCTGATGCGGTGGGACAGTGGACCCGAGATGATGCTGAACGTGCCTGGCACTTGTTGGATGCGTGCGCGGATGTCGTCTAACACTTCGGCAAGCGATCGACCGTCGTCGTCCTTGCGGAAGTCGACATCGAATTCGACATTGTTCAATGGCATCACGTGGTCACTGCGTTCCGCGCGTCCGATGCGTCGACCGATGTGATGAACCTCCGGCACCTGTCGGATTTGGCGTTCGACGGCGAGAGAAATGTTTTCCATTTCCGTGAGAGAAGTGCCGGGTGCTGCGCCGGTGGTGATGATGGCCGTTTCCTCATGAAAAGCGGGTAGGAAATCGCGACTCATCTGCGGTATCAGCGTGAGGGCATAAGCGAGCAATAGCGCCACCCCGACGATCATCAGGAAAGGCTGGCGCAAGCTGAAGCGGAGGATTGTATGCTGCAGTGCGAGCTTGAGATGTCGCACCAGCCAGCCATCGATGTGACGACTCGCCGGCTTCACGCGCAGCAGCATCGAGCACAAAACGGGAATCGTGGTGAGAGAGACGACAAAAGAAGCGACCATGCTGATCATCGTGGCAATGGCGATGGGGGCAAAAAGTTTTCCTTCCACTCCGCTGAGTCCGAGCAAAGGAACAAAAACCATCACAACCAGCAGCGTGGCATAGAGAATCGAATTGCGTACTTCGCCCGAGGCTTGAGCGATCAGATCCAGCTTTGGTATGGGTTCCGCTGATGCAGCATTTTCGCGCAGGCGACGGTAGACATTTTCGACATCGACAATGGCATCGTCGACCACCATGCCAATCGCCACAGCGAGACCTCCGAGGGTCATGCTATTGACGCTCAAGCCCATCCAGTCAAAAGTCACGAGCGCAATCGAAAAACTCAGCGGCATGGCCATCAGCGTGATGAAAGTCGTTCGCAGGCTCAGCAAAAAGAGCAGCAAGACAATCGTGACCATGGCGGCGCCTTCGACGATTGCGTTTTTCAAATTGCCGATCGCGCTATCGATGAAATCGCGCTGTCGGAACAGCACCGTGGCGGTTACGCCCTTGGGGAGTGTGCTCTGCATTTCGGCAATGGCAGATTCGATTTTTTCCGTTAGGTCAATCGTGTCAAAGCCAGGTGCCTTGATGATGCTGACGATTACGCCAGAGTGCCCGTTGACAGCGGCGTCGCCGCGTTTGGGTTCTGTGCCCCAAGCCACATCTGCGACATCGGCAATGCAGATGGCACGACCTTGATCGTGCTTGATGAAAGTTTGGCCAATGTCGGGGAGTTGCACGGTCATCGCGAGTTGGCGAATCATGATTTCTTGGGAACCGTGATCGACAAATCCACCGGTGGTGTTCGATGCCGCTTGCGTGGCGGCTTGAATGAGCTCTTGGAGCGATACGCCGTGCGACTGCATGAGTCGTGGATTCGGAAGAATCTGCGCTTGCTTGACACCGCCGCCCATGTTGAGCACCTCCGCGACACCTGGAATCGATTGCAGTCGTGTGCGAATGGTCCAGTCGGCAATCGTGCGCAGCTCCATGGGCGCAGTGCTGCCGTCATCGCTTTTGACGCCAATGAGCAAAATTTCTCCCATCAGAGAAGCCACTGGTGTGAGGTAAGGTTGCGTATCGCGAGGCAATTGTTCACGGGCGACTTGCAATCGTTCCTGCACCAGTTGTCGTGCGCGGTGAATGTCGGTGCCCCAATCGAATTCGGCAAAGACCAAAGAAAGAGCAATGTCCGAAGTCGAGCGCAAGCGCGTCAATCCCGCGGCTCCCATCAGAGAACGTTCGATGGGCTGAGTGACGAGTGCTTCCACTTCTTCCGGAGAGAGTCCTGGAGATTCCGTTAGAATCGTCACGGTGGGTTTGGTGAGATCGGGCAGCACTTCGACAGGCAGGCTTTGACCCGAGCGTACGCCCATGGCCAGAATCAACAAAGAAAAGCACAGCACGATACTACGATGCTGCAAAGACCAGCGGATGAGAAAATTCAGCATGGCTTATGAGGGTTGGTTTTGCGAGGAATCACGCTTTGGGCCTTTGAGCGATTGAACAAGCAGCAGCAGAGAAAGCAGGCCCGTGGCAATCATCAGAAATTTTTCGCGCGTGCTGGGTGATGAAGTCTCATGCTTGTGCTCATCGGCGTGCTCATGCTCATCGGTTCGTGCTCATCGGTGTGCTCATGCTCATCGGTGTGCTCATGCTCATCGGTGTGCTCATGCGCATCGGTGTGTTCATGCTCATCGGTGTGTTCGTGCTCATCAGCGTGTTCGTGCTCATCAGCGTGATCGTGCTCGTGATCATGTTCCTCGCTGTTAGAAGATTTTTCTGAACCATCTTCATTGTGCTCATGGCCGTGAGCGGCGTCGAGCGCCTCTTTGAGCGAGGTATTGCTGCCGCCGGCATAATCGAGCGAGTACGAGCCGCGTGTGACGACCATGTCGTTTTCCTCCAAGCCTGCGAGAATTTCGGTGCGCTGTTCATTGCTCAGGCCCGTCTGCACGGGAACGCGCACAAAAGCGTGTTCGATCGTTGGATGCTTGAGATACACATGTCGATCCTCTGGCGAACCTTGGATGGCAAGGCGTGGCACGCTCAAGACTTGGGTCTTCTGCTCGCGAATGATCGAACATTCCGCAGTCATGCCCGGACGAAGCTCCGAGTTGGGATTGTCTAACGCAAAAATGACACCTGCCGTGGCATTGGTGGTATCGGCACCATTGAGTGGTCGAGGTGCCACTTCGAGCCCGAGCGCACACAGCGGGTCTTCTCCTGAGCAGGCGGCCAGTTGCAGGAGCGTGGCTTCATGTGTTTGCTGAGGTCGCAAAGGAAAATGGACATTCGCTTTCGTACCGCGGGTGAGTTTTCCGGCAACAGCCTGAGGGAGGTTGACGATCAGATAGAGCGAGCGTAGGTCGACAATTTCTGCGAGAGCTTCGGTGGGTTCGATCGGCGAGCCGAGATGAACTTTTACCGAGAGAATCGTGCCAGCTGCGGGCGCAGTGAGCCAGACTTGCGGCGGAGGGTTGCCGGGCAGTCGGCTTTCGAGCAAGACCAGTGGATCATCCTTTTGCACTTGTTGGCCGATGGTGACGCGGTTTTCCAGGACACGACCGGGAATGCGGCTGCTGACAAAAGCCCGACGAGAGGGGATGGCTTCCGTGCGACCGAGCGCAAAGGTCGTGACATCGAAGTCAGCCTTGGTGACGGGTGCGGTTTCAATCTGCAGATTCTTGACACCCATTTCCGTGAGGACGACGGGTGGCGTGTGATCATGCGATTCATTGCCATACGACAGGGCGATGGTGGTGAAGGAAAAAAGAAGAGCAAGTTTCATGTTCAAAATTAGGGTTGGCCGAGAGCGGCTTGGTGGCGGATGCGGGCGAGATGGTAAGAGCTCGTGGCGTCGATGAGATTCAGATGCAGTTGACGTTTTTGCGAACGCGCGAGAAAAATGGCAGCAAGATCTCCCTGACCTTGGGCATGAGCTTGCTGTGCGAGTTGCAATTGTTCATCGGCGAGCGGGAGCAATTCGTTGCGGATTTGCGTGACGAGCTTTTGCCATTCTTGCATTTCTGCGAGAGCGCCTTGAGCATCGTGTTGAGCCTTGGTGAGGATGCTTTGCGCTTCTTGAGTGCGACGCTCCACGCTGGCCTTGGCGGTGGCGATGTTGCCCGAATTGTCATTGCCAAAAGGCAAGGGAATGCTGAATTGAAAGCCTAACATCACATCGCGATTGTAGCCGATGGGAGCATCGCGTTGGCTCATGCCGTTGAGGAAAACACCGCTGTTCATATTATCGTAGCGATTCGCCAGTTCGTGTTCGACTTGATGGCGCGCGGCATCGACATACCGAAGGGCTTGTTGGTAATCCGCGCGCGACTTGGCGGTGCCGGCATCGACGTCCTGCATCGGGGGCAGTTTGTCATCTACCGTGATTTGTGCTGTGATCGGCATGCCTAACAGCTTCTTGAGTTCAGCATGCAAACTTGCGGCGCGGGCATCGAGTTGTTTTTGTTCGATGGTCAAGCGTGCGGCATCGATTTTCGCTTGTGCGGCATCGAGAGCCGATGTTTCGGCGCGCAGTTGTTGGGCTTGGAGGTTCGTGGCGAATTGGTCGGCATCACGAGCATCGCGTGCAAGCCATCGTTGGCGCTGTTGGAGGGCCGTGGTTTGGATCAGCAGCGTTTTTGCTTCCGCGATGATTTCTTTCTCGCGTCGCGCGACCTCGATTTCGGCGGCTTCGAGCAGCGACTTGCTGATTTCCTTTTCCCAGAAAAGTCGATTCGTCACAGGAAACGAGCGGGACACACCGAGTTTGATTTCGCCCTCGCGAAAGCGGGAATCGTGAGACCACTGGACATCGAGCTGAGGTCGACTGCCGCGACCTGCTTGTTGCCACTGTCCGCGCGCTTCCTCGATTTTCCATCGAGCGGCGATGAGATCAGGGTTTTGCGCGTGGATGCGTTGGGCAAGATTGGTTTCTGTGACAATCAGAACGGGGTCGGCTTGGGCAATAAAGGTACAAAAAGAAAAGAAGGCGATGAGACGAGACATAGCAAATCGGTGGATTTGATCAAAAGACAACAAGGCATGCACGTGGGCGCGTGGCTCACACGTGAAACAGCAGAGTGCTATGCTTGGCCGATGATAGGCGGAATGTCTAAGGGGTAGACCGGGTCGTCCGGGAGCTTCCAGTGATGGATGTCGATTTTTTTCGCATCGATCACGAGGACAGGAGCGCATGTCGATTCTGCCTGCAACGGAGCCATGAGGCATGGGTGATGGCAGGCGCAATGATGCGAGTGACACGGGTCATCGAGTGGTTCATCCGATTCGTGCTGTTCCGTGGCACTGTGATGATGTTCGCAGTGATGACACGGAGCCAAGCGGCTCACTACGCTGAAGAGCGCGAGCAGCAAAAGCAGGAATCGGACGATTCGCATCACAAGAGAAGGAGTAAGCGAGCTGCGGGGAGATGTCTAGGCATTTCCTTCAGAACTCGCGGTTGGTTTGTCGGCAAGCGGTTGATAGAGCAAAATGGCCGAACTGCCATAGTGTCGGCGATCGATCAGTTGCCAATCGGGATGCGTGGGAGAATCGGTAAACTTCGCGACTTCGGCATAGAACAAGCCATCTTCTGCAAGGCGGGGCAAGAGATATCCCGAGGCGAGAATTTTTCCAATGAACTCGGGATCGAGCGGGTGCTTGGCATAAGGAGGATCGGCAAAAACCAGGTCATAGCGCTGCGCATCTTTTTTCAAAAAAGCGAGGACATCCGACGAAACCACGCGACCGCCATGGAGTTTGGCATGAGTCAGATTCTCGCGAATGGCTTTGAGGGCTTGTGGGTGTTGATCGACAAAAACACAGGACTGCGCGCCGCGGCTCAGAGCTTCGAGACCGAGCGCACCAGAGCCAGCAAAAAGGTCGGCGACACGGGCGTCGATCACGCGTTCGCCGAGGATCGAAAACATCGCTTGGCGCACGAAGTCAGTCGTGGGTCGGGCAACATCGTGCGGCACCTTAATGGCCATGCGCCCTGCGGTTCCGGCGATGATTCTCATGGGGCAGGTGGCGCGTTGTTGCGTTGCCACAAAGAAAACAGCAATTGTGGCGGAATGAGGGTGGCTCCCTGATCGAGAGAAACGGCGAATTGATCGAAATTTCCTACACAGAGGACATCGATGCCTTGTCGGTCTTCGTTGTAAATCGACATCAGTGGCAAATTCGATTGGGGTTGGAGTTGTTGCCAGCGCGTGCGCCATTCGTCCGTTCTGTGTCGGGGTGCGATGAGTCGAACATTGGCGCGCCATTGGCCTTGGAGCGAGCTCACTCCTTTCATCAGGATGGCAGAATCATCGCCGAGCAGTCGGAGGTCTTGGCAGAGGAGAACGCCTTGGTGGAGGAGAAAGCGGCTTTGGGCAAAAAATCCGTTCCATGGTCGTTGGCCGAGTTTGATTTGCAGTTGATGGGCTTCGATGATGGATTCGCCTTGCCAAGTGATGGGAGCGAGCAAGTAGCCAGTGAGTCGATGAAGCGATTGGATGGCGTCGATTTTTTGCTCTCCGCTGGGGTCGGTCCACGGTTGTTTTTCCTGTTGCAAAATCGCCGCAAAAGGCAGGCCGGGGACGCGGGCGATTTGCATTTTCGCTTTGCTGTGAATGCCCGCGACCGACAGTGGGGTGGCATCGGTTTCCCATAGCGGAAATTTCCAGTGCAGTTGAATGCGGCCGGTTTGGGAGCAGACGGTATTTTTGGCGCGAATGGTGCCGCATTGGAGATGGCCTTGCGCCGATTCTCCGGCGATGGGTAGGGCGGACTCGATGTTTTCGATTTCCAGCAAGGGGGTATCGGACGACGAATGAGTGATGGCGAGTCGCCCCCCGAGAACCTTCAGCCAAGTGGTGGGGCGCATGACGACAGGCGCTTGCGTGGGGGGCGCGGCCTGAGGAGCCACTGGAGCGACAGGAGCGAGCGGTGGGTTGACGTTAGGCGCGGGATTGCCGGTCGGGGCCGACGGCGACAATTGCACCATGGAGGGCGGATTTGTTGCCGCGAGTTGGGCCGGGGGCGGAATCAGCGCCTTGAGGCGATCCAGAGAAAGTTCTGCGCTGGGTTGATCGATGCAGATTTCGGTGAGCCGACGGTAGTCTTTCTTCAGCCATGCGAGCCAATCGGGTCGAATGCTGAGGCACTTGATCGTTAGCAGGGGCGGGGTCGGGTCCGACGGCAGTTGTTGGGGCGTGAGGACCTTCAAGTCATCGATCCAAATTTGGCCACCGGGCAGCCAACTGGAACCTCGCAGTTGCACCTTGAGCTGGGTGGTTTGTTGGATTTTTTCCTCCAGCCAAAAAGTGCCCCAAGCAGTGCGCAGCCAGAAATTGCTAAAAACGAAGGCGAAGATTGGCAGCCAGAAAAGCACGGCGAGGCAAATCCCGAGCCATCGCCGGCGAGGTGGTCGCTGGCGTGATTCGTTGATGAGCAAGAGAGACATGAAACTTAGCGAGATGCTGGTTCGGTTGCGGCGGGGATCCGGATGACGAGATTTTGATCGAGCAGACGCGTGCCGGAGGGAGTCATTTCCTGGGCACGGTAGACGAGAAAATGATATTTTTTGTCGACGGTGAGGCCGATGGCGAAATTTTCTTTGATTTTTGACAGGCTGGTTTCTTCTTCAAAGCGCCATTCCTTGCCATTCCAAGCACCGAGGATGCTTTGAGGGTCGGCCTCGATGTCGGGTAAGCGCGAGAGCGTGCCGTTGGGCGACTTCCATTGATCTTCCTTTTCCGAAAAGCGCAGCGAAGAAATCACCCCGGCGGGTCCGGTGGCGGCGATGCTCCAACGTCCGTCGGAGCCTTTGCGCAGCATGAGTTTGACGGATTCGGCCGCTTTGATTTCGCGCTTCGCCCAGTGCGCAAGGTATTCTTCATACTCTTGCGGAGTCAGTCCGATCTTTTCATGATAAGGCAGCGGCACGCCGGGCTTGGCCTTTTGCGAATACTCGGCAAACCATTGCGGGTCCTTTTGGGCAGACTGCTCGACCTTGGTGATGTATTTTTCAATCTCCGCGGGCGGAAGAACCACGACAATTTCAGCCTCTGTGGGCTGATCGGGCTTTAGGACTTTTTGAAAAATGGCAGGCGCGTCATTGGCAAAAATCAAGGAGGAAAAAGCCAAAGTCAGAACGTTCCACAGGGTAAAAAATTTCATGAGTGATCGCGAATGCGTAGGCGATGCTACGGGAGGTGCTGATTAACTCAAGTTCAAATCCGATCATGCAGCATGGAAATGAAGATCATGGCGATTTAAGAGATTGCCCTGTTGTGTCGAGCAAGCTAGGTAATGGGCATGTTGAAAAAACTCATGATTGGTGGAGGAACCGTTGCTGCTGCAACTCTTGTCTGGGCAGATGGATTTGGCGTCAAATCGGGCAATCCGGTGTTGCCGGGCGTGCCCTATGAGGTGCACGATGGCACTCGTCCGCAGCCGCGGGTTGTCGAAAATGCCGGAGCCGTTTCCGTGAAGCCGCCAGCGGATGCGATTGTGCTTTTCGATGGGAAAAATCTCGATGCATGGGAGTCGCCCGCATGGCAGGTGAAAGATGGCGTCATGATTGCCGCCGAGCGCGACATCGTCAGCAAGCAGTCCTTTGGTGCAGTGCAGTTGCACGTCGAATGGCGTTGCCCAGCAGGTCGTAAGGTCGATGGCCAGAGCGGAGGCAATAGCGGCATCTTCTTGATGGGGCTGTATGAAATCCAAGTTCTGCAGAGCCACAACAACAAGACCTATCCCGATGGCCAAGCGACTTCGCTTTACGGCCAAGTTCCGCCTCTGGTGAACGCGACAACCCCGCAAGGCGAGTGGCAGAGCTACGACATCATTTTCACTCCGCCGGTCTATGAGGGAGAAGTCGTCAAAACTCCCGCCCATGCCACCGTCATTCACAACGGAGTGGTAGTGCAAAATCACAGCGCCTTCCTAGGCACCAGCACACACAAAAGACTGGCGGAGTATCCCAAAGCGCATCCAGAAAAAGCGCCCATCCGCTTGCAGTTTCATGGCGACCCGATGGAGTTCCGCAACTTCTGGGTAAGACCCCTCGGCAAGATCGACGAAGCGCAACCCTAAGCGCGCGACGGACGGTGACTTCTTGATTGTGTCATCGCTTCTTCCCAGAGCAGCCTAGCCTTGTGCAAGAGCTGCTCAGCCCTCATTTTCTCTCGTCGTTCGACGATAAGATTTATGATGACGGTTTGGCATTTCTTCCCTCAGAGGCATCTGACGAGGCTGATTCTCTTGTTGTGCTTGTGCGCGATGGTTCCATGCGCGCAGGCGCAAAGCGATCGAGCCAAGCGAGTGCGCCCTGCACCAGTGCCGCGATTTGAACCGCGGACGAAGCCCATCCAAGAGGGCGAATTTGTGGTAGGGGTAGTCACCATTGCCTTTCTCGACACGGCGCCTCCGGGGTCGATGTCGGAGGTGCAATCCGGGTTGAACACGGTAATTGGCGCGAGTGCCAATTCGGATCTCGATCACTCGTCCGCAGCGTCATCGAGCAGCGGCATGGACCAAGCGGAGTATTTCAAAATCTACAGCAATGGCATCACATGGCCGAAAATAGCGATGATGCCGGATGAGCTGACCTTTTACCAAGATCCGTATCTGTATGGATACTACTGCGAGTACGACTACTGGGACAATCCGATGGGCTGGCAAAGCGAAGAAGAAGGAGCAAAGAGGGTCGAGAAGATGAATCGCAATGCACTGCAATTCGCCAAAAAAGCCTATCGCGGTGCCTCGCCGGATTACCTGTGCTACAATTACCTCACGACTCGGCCGCAGAGCATGCCACAAGAGGCGAATGATCGGCTGAAATTTTTCTATCAAAATCGTGGCGCTGATCCCGATAGCAAGCGGAAAATCCGCACGCGCAAGGTGCGATCGCGTGATCAGATCAATCCGGCCGACGACTTTGATCCATGGCAGTACTATCGCCCTATTGTCAAATGGGGCGGTCCGATGTGGCCGAACTCGAAAGTGCAGATCAACGACTCCGCAGGCGGCGTGTTGGCTCACGAACTAGGCCATTGCCTGGGCGCGCCCGATGTCTATCGCATCGGCCGATTCAACGAAGGCATTGGTGCGGCGGCGACGATGTTTACCTACGGTCCGACAGCCAACGCCTTCAGCCGTTTTTATCACCACGCCTTCCTATCGCAGAAAAACCACCCGTTGCTCACGAAGCCCGGTTCTTACACACTTCATCCGCGTCACATCGATCCAAAGAAAGAGGAAGCGGTGGGCTACTTGATTCCCAGCAATCATCCGCATTACGCCTATCACGTCGAGTATGTCTATCAGGAAAATGGCAGCGTCGGCATCGGCCCGAATCACGAAGGCCTGCTGATTTCTGTCGTCAATTTGGGGCGCGAAAATTACACCGGGTCGCCCGATTACTTTTACACCTATCGGCCCGACGATGAGTTTTTCCGTGGTCAGGGTCGGGTCGAAGATTGCTGGTTTGGCGTCGCTCATGGCCGCACCTCTTTCGGTCCGCAGACGGATCCTCCTTCGCGCTTGCCGAACTTGATGGACGGCGGCATTCGCATCAATAACATCCAAGAAAAACAGGGAACGCTGACTTTCGATGTCGAAATGACGGGCCGCAAAATCACCGGGCGCGAGTATGATCAATCGATGCTGCCACAAATCCGCTTGGATCGTGTCACGAATGTGCAATCGACCAGTTTCACCATGGAGGCGACGATCAAATTTCGCGGGGAACCGGTCAAACAAAGCTATGGTTTTTGTTGGTCGACATCGCCATCGCCGACGGTGAAGGACGAAATTTACGTTCTAAGTCATCGCGATGTCTATCGCGGGCACGCATTGCATTTGCAGCCTGAGACAACCTATTACGTGCGAGCCTACGCCGACAACGGGGTCGGCATTCGCTATAGCGACGAACAGCTGACGGTGAAAACCTTAGCCTTGACCGACAAGCCGCGTGTGGTCGAGCCCTTGTGCACCGATCAGTTTACCAACAATGGCTACTTGCGCGAACGCTACAGTTGGGAAGTCGACGACACGGGGGGCGGGTTCATTGGCTACAGTCCGACCTGCATCATCGCCAAGTTTCTCGGCTATTATCGGCCCAAACGCTTTGCGGCGGCGACAGGCGAAGACGAAAAAGCGCGCGTGGTGGATTTCACGCGGATGAATTGGGATCCCGCGGCAGATTATCCGGCATTTCGACTTGATGAGGTCGACGCCTTTTTCCGCAGTGTCTATGACCAAGGGATGGCCCTGGGCATGCACGATCCCATGATGAGGAAGCGATTTCTCTCGAACTTGGTCAAGCTGACAGGCGTGCGCAGCAAGCCCGTCTTGGACGTGGTCACTGCCGACAATCTCAAAGAGGTCGCCGAGAAAATTCAGCGTGATTTGCGCCTGAGTCGACCCGTAATGATCGTCTACTGCCAAGACGTCCGCGGTGTGAGTGTGGCACCACGCTGGGGCCTGATTCATGGGGTCGATGGCCGTGGCTGGTTTGCGGTGGATTTTCCGTTGCAAACCAAGCTATTCCTCAACAATGAAATGCGTGAGATCAAGTCAGGACCAATGCCAGCGGAATTTTTGTTGATTCCCAGCTATCGGACGCATGTGATCACGTCGTGCTATTTCGAAAAATAACGGAAAAGCGCTTAGATTTTCTCAATGCGGAACACCACTGGCTCCGAGTTCACGCAATTGAGGTCGGCAATTTCACGCAGCGCGGCCTGGAGCACGCCGTAAGGGCAGCGGTGAAGGAGGAAGACCATGTCGACAAAATCGGCGTCGGGATTTTCGGGGTTCACGGGCGAGTGGGTGCCACTGATGCCAATGCCGTGTTGCGCCAAAACTGTGGCAATTTCCGCCACCACGCCGAGGCGATCGGTGACATCGAAGCGCACGTAGTAAGCGGTGCTGGTGTCCTCGACCGGGACGAGTCGACCCTCGGAACCCCATGGGAGAAAGCCGCGATGCGGCGCTTGGTGAGCGAGCACCCGCGCGGCTTCGACCAAATCGGCCACCACGGCCGAGGCAGTCGGATCTTCGCCTGCGCCACGACCATAAAACAATGCTTCGCCAATGCCGTCACCGTGTACCGCGACCGCGTTGAAGACGCCGTTGACCGATGCCAAAATGTGATTCTTGCTGACAAACGAGGGCTGCAAGCGCAATTCGATCGCGCCACCGTCGTGCTCGCGAATGACTGCCAGCAATTTCACGACGTAGCCGAGTTGTTGAGCAAAGTCGATGTCGATGGGCTTGACCTGCTCGATCCCGACCACATGCACCAGGCTGGGCGAAATCGGGAATCCGTAGGCGAGAGTGGCAAGCAAAATGGCCTTGTGGGCGGCATCCCAGCCATTGACGTCGAGCGTCGGATCCGCCTCGGCATAGCCCAGTTTCTGCGCCTCCTCCAGCGCCGTGCCGAAGTCGAGCTTCGCCTCCGCCATGCGCTGTAAAATGTAGTTGCTGGTGCCATTGATGATGCCGCACATGGTTTTGATGCGGTTGCCGATCAGCGCTTCCTGCACCGTTTTGATGATGGGAATGCCTCCAGCGACAGCGGCTTCGAAATGGATGGGCGCATTGTGTTCTTGCGACAGCGCAAAAAGTTCCGCACCGCGTTCGGCGAGCAGCGCCTTGTTGCCTGTGACTACCGGCTTTCCGAGCTTCAGCGCGGCGGCGACGATGTCATACGCCAGCGATGTGCCGCCAATCAGTTCCACGACAATGTGCACTTCTGGATCATGCACCAGTGCCTGCCAGTCCGTCGTGATGAGTTCCTGCGGGACCGAGTTGTGGCGTGCTTTTGCGGCATCGCGCACCAGAATCCGACGAATTTCCAAGGGTTTGTCCGCGCCGCTGCGCTGTTGAATCAGCGTGCCATTGCGCTCCAGAGCGCGGATCACGCCAGTACCTACGGTGCCGCATCCTGCCAAACCAATGCCGAAAAAAGAACTCACGCGGCGGACTGTAGGAAGGGAGCGCAGGTCTCGCAAGCCAGAATCGCGTTCGGATGCATGCCCTACATTTCGCTGATTTTTTTCTGTAGTACAAAACTAGGGGTTGCACGCCGCCCCGCTTTCCCGTAAGGCAGTGCCGGTTTTTACCATTTATCATCATGAGCAAAAGCGACTTCGGACTAATCGGATTGGCCGTTATGGGCCAAAATCTCGTTCTCAACGTGGAATCTCGCGGCTTTCAAGTCAGCGTTTACAACCGCACGACTGCTACCACCGATGAGTTCATCGCAGCTCATCCTGGCAAGAAATTGGTCGGCGCGAAGACTCTGGAAGAGTTTGTGCAATCGCTCGCCACGCCTCGCAAAATCCAGATCATGGTGAAAGCTGGTGGTCCCGTCGATGCGGTGATCGAGCAGCTGATCCCTCTCCTGGACCAAGGCGACATCATCATCGATGGCGGTAACTCGCTCTACACCGACACCGAGCGTCGCGATGCCTACCTCTCGGAAAAAGGCCTTCGTTTCATCGGCGCAGGCGTTTCCGGCGGCGAAGAAGGTGCCCGCAAAGGCCCATCGATCATGCCCGGCGGACCGCTTTCCACTTGGGACGTGATGAAGCCGATTTTTGAATCGATTTCCGCCAAGGTCGATGGCGAGCCCTGCGTGACGCACATTGGTCCCGGCGGTGCAGGTCACTATGTGAAAATGATCCACAACGGCATTGAGTATGGCGACATGCAGCTCATTTGCGAAGCCTACAACATCTTCAAAGCCGCTGGTTTCACCGCTGCCGAGCTCGGTCAGGTGTTCACCGACTGGAACAATGGCGACCTCGAAAGCTACCTGATTCAGATCACGGCGGAAATTTTCAAACAAAACGACCCCGAGACGGGCAAGGCTCTCGTCGATGTCATCCTCGATACCGCGGGTCAAAAAGGCACGGGCAAGTGGACCATCATGAACGCGGTCGAAAATGCCGTGGTGATTTCCACCATCAACGCCGCCGTGGAAGCACGGATTCTTTCCTCGATGAAGGAAAAGCGCGTGGCTGCTAGCGCCGAGCTGCAAGGCCCTGTGGCAAACATCAGTGGCGACAAAGCCGAGTTGGTGAAGAAAGTGCACGATGCCTTGTTTGCTTCGAAAATCATTTCCTACGCACAGGGGCTCGACCTCATCAAATCGATGGGCGCGGAGAAACAGTGGAATCTCGACCTCGGAAAAATCGCCGCCATCTGGCGCGGTGGTTGCATCATCCGCGCTCGTTTCCTCAACGACATCACCGATGCCTATCGCAGCAATCCTGAATTGAGCAACCTGATGCTCGCTCCGTTCTTCAAGAACTTGCTCAACGAGTTCCAACAAAACTGGCGCGAGATCGTGGCACTGGCCACCATCAACGGCATCCCCGTTCCTGCCTTCAGTGCTTCGTTGGGTTACTACGACAGCTATCGCAGCGCGGTGTTGCCTGCCAATTTGCTGCAAGCACAACGCGACTTCTTCGGCGCGCACACCTACGAGCGCACGGACAAGCCACGCGGCGAGTTCTTCCACACCAACTGGCCGGATGTGATTGGCTAATCGCCCTGCGGAGCGGGTCAGCCGCTCACGCGCATCATCCCCACTCAGCTCGCGCTGGGCGGGGATTTTTTTTGCATCCGCAGTGGCGCTGGAAGCGGGATTGATTTATCCTCGCGCATGCATTTGACCACTCATCACTCTCTCCGATTTGTTCTTTCCGCAGGTCTTTTCTGCTCTGCTTGCGTCAGCGCCTTTGCCGACTCCCCCTCTGCGGGCTCTGGCGGAAAACCGAAATCCATGGGGCTCATCGACCCAGCCGCTTTCGGTTTTGGTCGCCCTGGATTTGTTTCCGATATCTCGGTGATCGATGATCTCGATGTCGAAAAGCGCGATGAATCGATCTCGTTCTCGGAGCTCCGGCTGATCGCTCCACTGGCCGTCAAGAAAGGTGAAAATTTTCTTTTCGCCAGCTCGCTCGGCTATCATCACACGTCGGTCGATCTCGATGGCATTGGCGGCCTGCACCATCAATCGCTGCACACTCTCGAAGCGCAGTGCACGTTGTTGTGGCGACCCAGCCATTCCCGCTGGTCGGCGATGGCATTTGCCACGCCCGGCGTCAGTAGCGACTTCTCGCAAATTTCCACCGATGATTTCGAAAGTTCCGGGCTCGGTCTGATCAACTACCGCGTGACCGACGAGTTGCGCGTTGCAGCGGGAGTCTTTGGTCGCTATGCCGATGGCGAAGGAATGCTGGTTCCGGCCTTGGGATTGATCTGGCAGCCCGAGCCCTTCATCGTCCAAGTCACACCGCCCTTCGCAGTTGTTGGTTGGCGGGTGACTGATCGTTGGACCTTGGCTTGGAGCTTTTATCCCAGTGGCGGCGCTTGGGATATCGATGGCGAGGACGTGAACCGACTGGAAATCAGTGGTTGGCAGAGCGCGTTCACCTGTTCCTACCAACTCACCGAGCACTGGGTGACGTCCGTGCGCGCGGGATGGAATGTCGGGGGCGAGTTGGAAATGCAGAATGATGTCGGAACGGTGGTCGAAAAACATGATCTCCATAATGCGCCGTTTGTCGCTTGGAACTTGCGATACCTTTTTTGAAGGTGAAGGGGAAAGGGGTGCGTTTTTGGGTGTGACTAGGCTTGGCATGCATCGATTCATAAGGGACTGGTTGTGATGAGCATATCTTTTTTCCCGAAAATCCTTAAAATTTCTGCTTTCATGTGGCACGACTTTCCCCCGCCCGGAGGCGTGCACGGTAGTGATTTTTGGCGCAACGGGTGATTTGACCCACCGTAAGCTGGTGCCTGCGCTCTACAATCTTGCCATTGATGGCGAATTGCCACCCGGCGTGAAGATCATTGGCTTCGCGCGACGCGAGAAGTCGGACGAAGTCTTCCGCCAAGGATTGGAGGAGCTCAATCGCCAAGTCTCCCGCAATGGCCACGACGATGAAGTGTGGGCCTCGTTTGCACCCAACATTCATTATCATCAGAGCGAATTTACCGATGAAGACGGCTATCGTCGTCTTGCGGAAAAGCTGGATGCCATTGATCGCGATCGCGGCGGCAAGGGCAATCGCTTGTTTTACATCGCCAGCGCGCCGGAATTTTTTGACGACATTTTGTATCACCTGAAAAAAGCCGGCCTCAATCAAGCGAAGGACGGTTGCTGGGCACGGGTGATTGTCGAGAAGCCTTTTGGCACCGATCTCGCCACGGCGCAGCGCCTCAACCGTGTGGTCAATGAAACGTTCCAAGAATGCGACACGTACCGCATCGATCACTATCTCGGCAAGGAAACGGCGCAAAACATCATGGTGCTGCGCTTTGCCAATGCCATTTTTGAGCCTCTTTGGAATAGCCGCTACATCGAGCAAATTCAGATCACCTGCGCGGAAAATCTCGGCATGGAAGGCGGTCGCGGCGGCTATTATGATAAATCCGGCGCGCTGCGCGATATGGTGCAGAATCACTTGTTGCAATTGCTGAGCTTGGTGGCGATGGAGCCACCCACGGACCTCAGTGCCGATGGCGTGCGCGATGAAAAGGTCAAGGTCATCCGCTCGCTGCGCAAGTGGGATACGCCCGAGAAGGTCGCCGCCAATGTGGTTCGCGCTCAATACACCAAGGGCAGTGTCAGCGGCAAAGTCGTTCCCGGCTACCGCGAAGAAGATCGCGTGGATCCCGAGTCGATGACGGAATCGTATGTCGCCCTGCGTTTGATGATCGATACTTGGCGCTGGAGTGGCGTGCCGTTTTACATCCGCGTTGGCAAGCAGTTGCCGAAAAAAGCCACGGAAATTTCGGTGCATTTCAAGTCACCACCAGGCGTGTTGTTCCAGTCGCTCACCGATAGCGGTGCGGGCGGCAACATTTTGGTGATTCGCATCCAGCCCGACGAGGGGATTTCGCTGCGGATGATTTCCAAGATCCCCGGCACCAGCATGCGCTTGGAGCCAGTGAAAATGGATTTCCAATACAGCACCAGCTTTGGCAAGGCCAGCCCTGAGGCATACGAAAGACTTTTGCTCGATGCCATTTCGGGCGATGCTACCCTTTTCGCTCGTCGCGATGAAGTGGAGGAAGCATGGAAGTTTATCGATGGCATTGAACAGGCTTGGCATCAAAGTGGCGCGCCCATCCCGATGGCCGAATACGTTGCCGGGACATGGGGTCCGAAGGAGGCCGATGATCTTCTGCATGCCGATGGCAATCATTGGCGTCGCATCTAAAGGAACCATTATGGAGACAATCACGATGGACTCTCAGTTCGGTCAAGAAGTGCCCGTCAGTGGCATTGACAAAGCCTTGCGCCAGTTGTGGCAACAAGATGATTCGCGCACGAATGCTCGTTTGATCAATCTCGCTGTCTACTCGGAAACACCGGGCTCTCTTGCGAAAAATTCCGAGATTGTCCGCGAACTAACCCGCGAGCATGCCTGCCGCGCGGTGCTGATTGAGATGGACCGCGCTGCACAAGACGCCTCGATCCGAGCATGGATCACCGCCCATTGCCATTTGAGCGGCGGGAAAAAATCGGTCTGCTGCGAGCAGATTGCCTTCTCGCTCACTGGCGTTTCTCGTGGTCGACTCCGCAATACGGTTTTTGCTCATCTCTCCAGTGACTTGCCGCTGATTTTTTGGTGGCAAGGTGACCTTTCGCCCATTTTTGAAGAGCGTCTTTACTCGGTGATCGATCGTTTTGTCTTTGATAGCAGCGACTGGACGAACCCGCAAAAGTCCTTTGACGCGATTGATGCCGCCATCGCGACACCACGTCCTTTGGTGGTGCAGGATTTGGCATGGACACGCACGTATCACATGCGTCTGGCGATTGCTTCGTTGTTCGATGATCCCTTGGCGCAGCAATCGTTGCATCAGATTCAAAAGATCGAGATCACGCATCATCCGCGTCATCGCAACACGGGCTTGCTGTTGTTGGCATGGTTCGCCCAACAAGCGGCTTGGGTTTCGGGCACGGAGTTGGCGATGAAGATCGATGGTCAACACGGCAATAAAGAAGGCTTTGCTTTCGATGATGCGATGGGTCACCCCGTTCAAGCGACTTTGGTGGCCGATGAGGCCGCGCCGGCTCTGGCTCTGGTGCGGATTGCGGGCGAGCACTTTGAAATCGTCATCGAGCGCGCCAGTCATTCGTCGCACTTGCACCTGCGCTTGCGAGTCGGCGAGCATGTCACTGACACTCTCGCTCCCGCGGGAGCCGATGAGGCCGGTGAACTGATTGGTGAACAACTCGCCCGTGGGGGCAAAAATTCTCTTTTCCGCAAGGTTCTTCCGCAATTCCGCGAATTGCTCGCGGCTCATCCGCGTTGAGTTTGGTCGCGTAGCGGAGTGCCGACTCAGGCTCGTTCTTTTTTGCCATGAAAGCCTTTCTCCTCGGTGCAGGTTTGGGTACGCGTTTGCGACCGCTGACTTCTTTTTTGCCGAAGCCCTTGGTTCCTCTCGGGCAGCAAGCGTTGATCCGTTATGCCTGGCAGGCATGCTATGACATCGGATGCCGCGATTTCGCCATCAACACGCACCATCTTGCGGAAAAATGGCAAACGCCCGCCGCTGGCTGGGGCGAGTTGACTTGGCAAGTCAGCTCAGAGCGCGCGGAAAATGGAGAGTCGGTGCTGCATGCGGGCTATCAGGATGCCTCGCTACGTTTGTTTCATGAACCGACCTTACTCGAAACCGGCGGCGCGCTGCGCAATGTGCGAGAATGGATCGGCGATGATGATGTGCTGGTTCACAATGGCGATGTCTACTCGACCATCCCGCTCGACAGCCTAGTCCAAGCACACCGTCGGAGCGGTCGGCCAGTGACGCTGGCTTTGCGCAGCGATGCGGTCGCACGACATATTGCGCTCGACGCCGATCGTGTGATCGATATCCGCCACATGCTCGGTCAAGCCCCGGGCACGCATGGCTTTACCGGCATCTATTGCATGAACGCCGCGCTCCTCGCTGCCTTGCCTGAGGAGGAAGTCTGACGAGGGCGATTGGTTCGATCTCGGCACACGCGAAAGCTACCTTGAGGTCAATCGACGCTTCGCTTCCCAAGCTGGGGCGATTCATCCCCGTGCTTGCGTGGATTCGACGGCCCATGTGGAAAATAGCGTCATCGGAGCCGACGCCATCATCGGAGCCGGAGCCGTGATCCGTCATTCCGTCATCTGGCCACACGGTCACGTCCAGTCACAAGCAGAGCTCGATCACTGCATCGTTTGCTCCCACAAGCCCGTTTCCGGAAAACATCAGCAAGAAGATCTCTGAGCAATAAGTCCAAGACTATAAATGGGGTCAGTCCTTGGAAATGCGCATTTTCTGATTGCGATTTTTCTCATTTTTTGTAATTTCCGCGTATGGCACGTCCGATACGCTTTGAATATGCTGGAGCCACCTATCATGTGATGGCGCGTGGCGATGGTGGTAAGCGCATCTTTCTCGATGAAGAGGATGCCAAGGGTTTTTTCTTTCGCTTAGCGGAAGTCTGCGAGCGTTGTGGGTGGAAAGTCCATGCGTATGTCCTGATGTCGAATCATTTTCATCTACTCCTAGAAACGCCCGAGCCAAATCTCGTTGATGGGATGCGCTATCTGATGGGAACTTTTAGCCAAGGATGGAATGCGCGGCATCAGCGTCGTGGCCATGTGTTTCAGGGGCGATACAAGTCGATCCCGGTATCGGGCGAGCGAGCTGCTGATGGCAGCTATTTCCGCGTCACAGCGGACTACATTCACTTGAATCCAGCGCGGGCCAAGTTGTTGAGAGGCGAGCCATTGACGAGTTATGCGTGGAGTAGTTTGCCTGCTTATGAAAGTGGACGCGGTCCGAAATGGCTGGTGATGGAGCGCGTGCTAGAGGCGTTTCATCTCGATCTCAAGCATCGCGGTCGCAAGGCATACGTCTCGTACTTGCAACGCAGAGCCGAGGAGAATGGTGGGGATTTGAGTGATGAGGCGATGCGTGAACTGCGCAAAGGATGGTATCTGGGAAGTGATACGTTTGCTGATCGATTGGTGAATCAGATCAATCCAATGACAAGCAAGTTGATCAAAAAAGGCTCCGTGTCAGGAGCCGTGGTCAAAGCACACAAAGAGGCCGATGCAGAGCGCCTTATTGTCATGATCGGAGCGGAAATCGACTACGAGGTCGAGCGGGAAAGTCTGGCGCAGCAGCGCAAGGGAATTTGGCAAAAAGCACTTCTGGCCGCGATGGTGAAGAAGCACTGC
>RDYF01000045.1 GCA_004293285.1 Verrucomicrobiota bacterium
GGCGGGCAAACCTGCTTCTTGCAGGATGCTCACAAACTTGAGGCAAGTCAGCGATGCCGACTCCGCTGGTTTGATCACCACCGTATTGCCGCAGGCAAGGGCGGGCGCCAATTTCCATGCCAACATCAGCAAGGGGAAATTCCACGGAATCACCTGCCCGACCACGCCCAGAGGCCGCAAATCATGTCCAGGCATCGCCCAGCGCAATTTGTCGGCCCATCCGGCATGATAGAAAAAATGCGCCGCCGCCATCGGCACATCGAAGTCGCGCGATTCCTTGATCGGCTTGCCAACATCCAACGTTTCCGCCACTGCAAATTCTCGTGCCCGATCCTGCAACAAGCGCGCGATCCGATAGAGATACTTCCCGCGCTCGACTCCCGGAAGGCTGCTCCATGTCGGAAAGGCATCAGCCGCCGCACGATACGCGGCATCGACATCCGCCTCCCCCGCCAGCGCGACTTCCGCCAATTGCGCACCATCGCGCGGACTGATTGAGGGAAAATACTTCTTCGTCTTCGGCGCCACCCATTTCCCACCGTAAAACAGCTGGTAGCGTTCCTGAAATTGCGGAGAAGCCGTACGACGCGATGACTTCGCAGACATGAAACACAAGCTACTCAAGCCCGCTCCTCATCACAAGAGCAAATGGCAAATGCCCCTTCACCAACCAAAGACCACCGGAGGCACGACGATGCGCACTTGGTCACGTCGACGATTCTTCGCGTCTTCAATCGCACTGACTATGCCATTGGTGAATTCGATCACACGTTTGCTTTTCTCAATCTGCGTGATGCCGATCAATTGACGGTATGCCTGCCCCGTCTGCGGATCAATCCGAGTGGCATACTGTCGCTCATCTTCGTAGTCGATGAACTCCCAACTGCCAGTCTGGCCCTGCGGGGTTTGCCGCACCGTGCTTTTGGTCGGTTTTCCGATCGACTTCTCCACCTCGACCATGCTCATGCCCATCGCAATTTCCTTCTCCGCGATCAATTCATTCACCGCCAACTGACGCTGATAAAAATTTTTCAGATTCTCAACAAAGTTGGGATCCTTTGATTCAAAAGCCCACGGCCCCACCCATCCGGCAATGCCGTGTCGCGTTCCCTGGCCTCGCACTTTATACGCTTTGTCGGTAATCGCTTCGATTTTTACTTTCTGATTCGCCACAATCACCCCCAAACGCTGCTTGCCATCGGGATCAGAAAACACCGGTGCCTCTTTCACGATCATCAACTCAATCTGCTTGTCGGGCATCTCCGTCAAGTAAACCACGCGCGGATCATTATCCAGCAAAGATTTCCGCTCATTCCGCTTGGTTTGCGCGATGGCGGGGATCATCAACAAGAACAGCAGAAAAACGATTTTCATTGCTCTGACGTTACCCCAATCGCCGACGAATGAAAGCAAAATCCATGAACTCACGCGACGAAACCAACGAAATTCATCGACCTTCGTCGAGCGAAGCACTGGATCTTTTAACAACCAAAATGATCGACATTTCTTAAATATTTCAAACGCTTGTTCTCGGCTGGCAAGTCGTTGCATTTCAGTCATTATCTTCGATTTTTCGATACTCCTTCGAAAGCGATAAAATTTTTCCTTCTTCGCTAAAAAAAGGATTGACCCTCAAAAGTTTTTAAAGTGTACTGAAATGCACCAAGGCGTATTAGCTTTTATGTCATTTGCACTGCCACAATTCAACGGCTTCCAAGAGCACAAAATGGACCCGAAATATCGGGTGGCCATTCCTGCGTCTTGGCGTCCGGAAGAAGGGCAGCAGTTGATTTTGCAAGAATCGCGTCGCTACGACGTTCCGTGCGTTCGGGTTCTGACCCTTGCCGCCTTTGCCGAAATGGAGCGCGTGATCCGCAGTTCGGAAAAGCACAGCTCAGGAGAAATCCGCGAGGCACTGGAATTTCTTCATGCCAGCATTCTGCCGGTGAGCGTGAACAATCAGGGCAAGTTGCTGATTCCCAAGGAGTGGAGCCAGCGCGCCCATTTGGAGGCCGAGTCTACCGTGATGATGGTCGGACGCGGCGAGTATTTCGACATCTACAATCGCGCCGACTACGCGCGGGTCTTCGAGAATCAGAAAGCTCGTGTGGCGCAAAACTTCGGTGATCTGGGCATTTTCTAACAATCTCATGATGCAGCTCATTCCATTTCTCAGCAAGCTCTCGCAGCCAAGGCGGCGAAGGGCTGAGACGGGGCTGCGCTCAGGCAGCGACCGACAAGCTCATTGGCTCGCTGCAGCGGGTCGGGCATGGGCACGATTTCTTTTGGCTGATCGGGTTGAGGAGCAAGGGACGGCTCCTCACCCGCAAACCTTTTTTCAACTAATGGCAGCATGGATGCCATGCGTCGCGATCGCCGATGCGACAGGACTCCATGGGCATGACGTTCCCCAGCAGGAGGACGCACGTTTTTCAATGGCTGAGCGGAGAGAGGAGCAAGGGACGGCTCCTCTCCCGCCCTATCATCTTCCCGTTTTGCCCGCAGAGATCGATGAGTGGATGAATGCGCAGCCCGGCGATGCAATCATCGATGGCACTCTCGGCGGCGGCGGACACACGGCTCTTTTCTTGGAAAAAGGCGCTACGGTTCTCGGCATTGATCGAGATCCAGAAGCGATCCACTACGCCACGCATCGACTGCGCTCATTTTCCGAAAAGCTCCACACCTATCAAGCGAACTACTCGCAAATGCGCGAACACCCAGGACTGCCTGCGTCGGGAAAAGTCCAGGGCATTTTGCTCGATCTGGGAGTGTCCTCGCATCAGCTCGATTGCGCCGAGCGCGGTTTTTCTTTTCAGAAAGATGGTCCGCTGGACATGCGCATGGGCCCGAACGCGGTGATGACTGCGGCGGATTTCGTCAATGATTCGAGCGAACAGGAAATCTGCCAAGTCCTGCGCGAATGGGGCGAAGAACCCCAAGCGCGACGCATTGCTCGATTGATCGTCGATCGCCGCGCCAAGCAACCATTCACCCGCACCTCAGACTTGGCCCAGTGCATCGAAAACAGCATCGGACGCCATGGTCGCACGCACCCCGCGACTCGCACGTTCCAAGCCATCCGCATGCGCGTCAATGAAGAGCTGAGTTTGCTTCATGACGCTCTGGAAGCCGCGCTCCATTGCCTTGCTCCCGGCGGTCGCTTGCTAGTGATCACCTTTCACAGCTTGGAAGATCGGATGGTGAAACAATTCATGCAACATCGCGCCAAACCTTTCATCGATGACCCCACTTGGCCGGCACCGCGCAGCAATCCGGAGCACTTCCTGGACCTGCCCACGCGCAAGGCCATCAGCGCCTCTTCTGCCGAAATTGCTACCAACCCCCGGGCCCGCAGCGCAAAGCTACGGGTCGCCCTGCGTAATTGCCAACCCATTCGCACACCATGAACACATCTCGTCAACAAAATCCGACCAATTCGTTTTTTTGGCTTACTAGCTGCTTTGCGTTTTGCATCGTCGTCTTCGGCGCCATCGCTCACGTGACCTATCGCAATAAGCAGATTCAAACCGCGAGAGAAATCGAAGCGACCGAAAAACGCATCGCGGCCATGCGCCAGGATGACATTCCGAGCATCGAGGCCGAGATCGATCGACACCTCGCACGCTACGACTTGCGCGAAAAACTTCGCCAACAAGGCAGTAAGCTCGTTGCCACACCTTCTCAGCACATCCAAGTGATTCGCCTGCAAAATCCCGATCTCTCGCAACAGGCTCAACGCCCGTAAGCGTCCTTTTCCGCTCGATGTTTCGCTCTTATCAATTCCGCTGCACTGCGCTATTTCTGTTGCTCGCGACAGGATTTAGCCTCCTTGCGTGGCGATTGATCGACATTCAGTATTTTAACCGCAAGCGCTACCAAGAAGCCGCGCGCCAATTTCACGCGACACAAACCTACCTACCAGGTGGGCGTGGGCACATTCTGGATCGCAATGATGAACTCATCGCCCGCAGCGTCACCATCGCCAAACTCCGTGTCGACCGCTACGCTCTGGAAAATCCCGAGCACGCCGCTGCCGCGCTGATCTGGGATGAGCTGAGTATCGATCCCGCATGGCGAACCTTGCCTGAACATCGTCAGCGTCATCGCATCCGCCCTTTGGTGAAAAAAATGCTGCGTCAACAAGCTGCCGAATTGATTGTGCAAAAGCATCTCGCTTACGCCATCGGTCACCTCGCTCCGGCTCTGCGGTTGAAACGGGAAGAACTCGCCGAGCGCATGGAGAAGAATGCCAAAAGCAAATGGTTTGTCATCGAGCGCAACATGGAGGAAGAAACATTCGATCGCGTGCAGCAAGTGATCGACGACCACAAAATCCAAGGCTTCAGTCTCGAAAAAACCGCACGCCGCCGCTACGCCTCAAGAAATTCAGCAAGGCAATTTGGTATTCGAAAAAGAAATCGGCGCATTCGGCGTCGAAAGAGCTCTCGATGAGATTTTGGCAGGGAAAGATGGACACCGCACGAGCATGACCAATGCCCGCGGCTTGCTCATCAGCCCCGAGCCCAGTGTCATCAAACCCCCACGTCCCGGGATGAACATTCAGTTGACCTTGGACATGGAAATTCAGTCGATCATCCAAGAGGAGTTGCTCGCGGGCATCCAAGAACACCAAGCCCCGCGCGGCTGCGTCATTGTCATGGATCCTCGCACGGGCGGCATTCTCGGACTCGCCAATTACCCCGCTTTTCACCTCAACACGCTCGATGACATCGACACCAAGGGCATCAATTTTGCCACCCAAATGGTCTACGAACCCGGTTCCACCTTCAAAGCGATTGCCGCTGCGGCAGCGCTGAATGAAAAACTCATCACACCGCGCACCCCGATTTATTGCCACAATGGCTACTATCGCAGCGGCAAGCTGGAAATGAAGGATCATCACGCCTACGGCACACTGTCCATGGAGCAGGTCATGGCGAAATCGAGCAACATCGGCATTTATAAAATCGCCTCTCAGCTCGGCATGCAGCGATTTTACCAGTACGCGCGCGACTTCGGTTTTGGCAGTCGCACGGGGGTCGCTCTCAGTGGCGAGGTCAATGGCACTCTGCGTCCCTCGGAAAATCCGACGACATTTTCGAGCATGACTTTTGGCTATGCCGTGAGTGTTACGCCACTGCAAATCGCCAGCGCTTACGCCGCGATTGCCAATGGCGGCAAGCTGTACAAGCCCCAGCTGCTGCAAGCAGTCATCACCAATGACGGCACACCACTGCAGCGCACCGAACCGGAACTGATTCGCGAAGTCATCACGCCCCAAGCTGCCGCTCAATTGCGCCAGTGCCTGAAGGCCGTTGTCACGAAGGAAGGCACCGCTCTGCAAGCAGCCGTCCCTGGCTTTCAAGTCGCCGGCAAAACGGGCACGGCACGCAAGTTCAATACGCAGCGCAAGGTCTACGAAAAAAATCGCTATACCGTGTCGTTCGCCGGCATGCTGCCCGCCGATGACCCGGCTTTTGTCTGCGTGGTGGTGATCGACGACCCCCAAACGCAAAAGGTCACCCGCTATGGTGGCACCATCGCCGCTCCCGTTTTTGCCAAAGCCGCCGCTCGGATTGCTCGTCACATGCACTTGACACCCACCGAGGAAATTCCCAAATCAGTCGCCGATCAATGAATCTTTCCCTACTCATCCCACTTTTGCTCCGCCCCATCGTGGCCGGCCCTTCTGAACGACTCGTTCTCTCGGTCACGTCCGACTCCCGCAACATCGACAAAAACTCGATTTTTGTCGCCATCCGCGGAGAATCGCACGACGGCAATGACTACGCCCTCGCCGCCCTCGAAGCGGGAGCGGAAGCGGTGATCTCGGAGAAAGCCCCGCCCGCCGATCTGCATTCTGCTTTCACCTGGATTCAGGTGTCGAATGCACGCCACGCCCTCGCCCAGAGCGCGGTCGCCCTGGCTGGAAATCCTGCCGCGTCGATGAAGCTCTGCGGCGTCACCGGCACCAATGGCAAAACGACGACCACCTTTCTGATGCATCATCTGATGAAAAGCATTTGGCATCGTGCAGGCATGATCGGCACGGTATCGATCGATGACGGCGAGTCGGTCACTCCGGCCTCAGCGACCACGCCCGATGCCGTGGCATTGCAGGATCTTCTCTGCCGCATGCGCGACCACGATTGCCGTGGTGTGGCGATGGAAGTTTCCTCTCATGGCATTCACCAGCACCGCGTCACAGGCATTCCGTACGATGCCTGCCTGTTTACCAATCTCACGCAAGACCATCTCGACTACCACGGCACGATGGAAAATTACTTTGCCGCGAAAAAAGCCTGGTTTGAGGCGCTCGCCGCCGATCCCCTCGGCAAAAAACCCGTGGCGGTGATCAATCTCGATGACCCCTACGGCGCCGAACTCGCCGAGTCGCTGCGCGGTCGCATGATCGTCTGGACTTTCGGCTTCGGCGTGCACTGCGATTTCCGCATCAATACCATGCGCCAGAGCGCGCGCGGCATGGAGTTTGAACTCAACCACAAAGGTCGCCAATTTTTGGTGCGCACGCCGCTCATTGGCCGTTTCAATGCCTACAACATCACTGGCACGCTCGCAGCAGCGGTCGCGTGCGACATCCCCTTGCGCGACTCCGTGCCCTTGATGGCGAATGTACCACAAGTCCCAGGCCGCATGGAAAATGTCGGCAATGCCGGCGGTGCCACGGTTTTCATCGATTACGCGCATACGCCCGATGCTCTGGAAAATGCCTGCCGCACCCTGCGCGAACTGGAGCCGACTCGCCTGCTGACGATTTTTGGCTGCGGTGGCGATCGCGACAAAGGCAAGCGACCCCTCATGGGCGAAGTTGCCGCTCGACTCAGTGATTACACCATCATCACCTCGGACAATCCACGCAGCGAAGACCCGAATGCCATCATCGCCGATATCGTGGCGGGCATGGGGGGCAAAGCTCATGTCGTCATCCCCGATCGCGCGAAGGCGATTTTCGATACCATCGCAGCCACTCGTGCGGGCGACATTGTCCTCATCGCCGGCAAAGGACACGAAAATTATCAGCAATTTGCCGACAAGACGATCGACTTCGATGACAAACGCGAGGCTATCAAAGCTCTGCGCGAACGCGTCACTGCTGCCGCGAAGTTCCGCGAATCGCTTCCTCCGAAAAAACCATTTCGTCGCAAAAAAGATTTCTAAACGCCATGAAGCCCATTAGCGCTCGCGAACTCGCTCCAATTCTCGGTGCCACTCTGGTTGCCGGGGACGCGGATGCTTGCGTCTCGAATGGGGTCGGCACGGACACACGGAAACTCCCCACAGGCTGCGCGTTTTTCGCTCTGAAGGGGGAAAATTTCGATGGCAATGCCTACGCCCCGCATGCGCTGGAACAAGGAGCCGCAGTCGCTGTCGTCAGTGCATGGCCGTCGGACGCCGTCGTAGCCGCTGGTCACGCAGTGCTGCTCGTGCCCGACGCTCTCACCGCGCTGCAACAGCTCGCGCATTGGTGGCGCTCGCAATTGTCGCTGCACGTCGTCGGCCTCACGGGCTCGAATGGAAAAACCAGCACGAAGGATTTTACCGCTGCAGTGCTTCGGCAAAAGCTGACAACCCATGCCACTCGCGGAAATTTAAACAATCACATCGGCCTGCCTCTGACGGTGTTGGAAACAACGCCCGACCACCAAGCCGCCGTTTATGAAATGGGCATGAATCACGCGGGAGAAATCGCGCCACTCGCCGCCATCGCCCGACCCCAAATTGCCATCATCACCAACATTGGCAGCAGTCATATTGAATTTCTCGGCAGTCGCGAAAACATCGCCCGCGAAAAGGCTTCGATCGCCGCCGCTCTCAACACCGAGGAAACGCTGATCCTTCCTCATGATTGCGATTTCATGGAGCTGATCACTAGCCTCACTCGTGCTCGCATCATGACCACCGGCGGGCCGCACGATTTGGTGCGAGCGAGCCAATTGACGGAACAAGCTGGCGGCACGAAATTCCTGTTAGAAATCGATACCGAAAGCGCTTGGGTCGATCTTCCCGTTCCGGGTCGACACATGGTCGCGAATGCCCTTCTCGCCGCCGCAGCTGGTCATCTCTGCGGATTGGATGTGGCGGCCATTGCCCGCGGATTGGAACAAGCGAGTCTTACCAGTGGTCGACTGCGCCGCTTTGAACGCAAGGGCATGGTGGTGATTGACGACACCTACAATGCGAATCCCGAGTCGATGATCGCAGCGCTGCAAACTCTTGCCCGTGAACCCATCGCCGACGGCGCGCGCCGCTTTGCTGTGCTGGGTCGCATGGGCGAACTCGGCGAACATGCCGCAGAGGGCGGTCGCCGGGTCGGCTGCTGCGCTCAAGAGCTCGCACTTGAGCTTGTCACTGTGGGCGATGAGGCCGATCTGATCTCGCGTCACGCTGGTGAGACAGCACGCCATTACGCAACGCAAGAACAAACGGTGGAAGCGCTGCAACGCGAACTGCGAGCAGGCGACGTGGTTCTTTTTAAAGGCAGTCGCTCTGCCAAAATGGAGCAAGTGATGAATCAAATTTTCCCGAACGACTAATGCTATACTGGATCTATCAATACTGGAGAGAAGCTTTCACTGCTGAAAAGGCAAGTGGCATTGAGGGCTGGGCGCACGCGTTGGATGTGCTGAATTTGTTTCGCTACATCACCTTCCGCGCCGCGCTCGCGTGCTTGCTGGCTTTTGGCATCAGCATCGCCATCGGACCACGGGTGATTCGCAAGCTGATCTCTCTCAAGGTCGGCCAACCCATCCGCACCGCCGATGAAGTGCATAAGCTCGCCGAACTTCACGGAGGAAAAATTGGCACTCCTACCATGGGAGGCGTGATGATTCTCGGCTCGGTGCTGCTCGCCACCTTGCTCTGCGCCAATCCACTCAACCCCTTCGTCGCCGTCTGCGCCTGCACCATGGGTGCTTGTGGCCTGCTTGGCTTTTGCGATGATTACAAGAAGGTCAAAGAGAAGAAGTCCGATGGCGTCAGCAGTCGAACGAAGCTCGGCTGGCAGTTGCTGATCGCTCTCGTCGCCGCATCTTTTCTCTACTTTAAGCCAGAAATTTCCGGACTCGGCTCGAGCACTCAAGGATTTGTGTTAGGGAAAACCCCGATGTCGATCGATGCGATTGCATTCCCTTTGTTCAAGTCCCCATTGGTTCACTTGGGCTGGTTGGTGATTCCTTTTTTTGCGATCATCATCATTGGTTGCTCTAATGCGGTGAATCTCACCGATGGGCTCGACGGCTTGGCTACGGGATGCACGATCACCACAGCTCTTGCGTATGCCGCTCTCGCGTATCTCGCCGGGCATTTTTTCTTAGCCTCCGAATACTTGGTGATTCCTCACCATCCGCTGCTTGGAGAATTGACGGTGTTTCTGATGGCACTCGTTGGCGCAGGACTAGGCTTTCTGTGGTTCAATTGTCATCCCGCAAAAGTGTTCATGGGCGACACCGGTTCGCTGGCGATTGGCGGAGCACTGGGCTCGGCGGCGATTGCGACGAAGCAGGAACTTCTGCTCATCATCATCGGCGGCGTGTTTGTGATGGAGGCTCTGTCGGTGATTCTCCAAGTCGCCAGCTTCAAGTCGCGCGGCAAACGGATTTTCCGCATGTCGCCCATTCATCATCACTTTGAACTCGGCGGCTGGCATGAAAGCCAAGTGATCATTCGCTTTTGGCTGATTTCTCTGATGCTCGCTTTGTTAGGACTCGCACTATTGAAAATTCGATGACTCTCTCAGGAAAAATCGTTGTCGTTCTCGGAGCCGGTCGTAGTGGCCGCGCCGCCGCCGCCCTTGCTTTGCGCGAAGGCGCGCAGGTTCATGTCTATGACGAAGCCGCAAGCATCGAGGGCTTTGGTCCTGAAGTGCAGACTTTTCCCGGAGCAAATCCAGAGATCGGCGCGACTGTGGCCAGCGACCTTTTGATCGTCAGTCCCGGTATCGACACCTACGGCCCCTTGGTGAAAGCATTTTCCCAAAATACCCAGTCGATGGTTGGCGAGACCGAGTTTTCCTGGCACTACTACCGCGGCTTTACCATTGCCATTACAGGCACCAATGGCAAAACGACGACCACTGATCTCGTCAGTCACATCCTCAACACCAGCGGCATTTCTTGCGTGCCTTGTGGCAATTACGGCAAGCCGCTGTCGGAAGTCGTGATGGAGTCGCCCATGCCCGAAGTCATCGCCTTGGAAGCGAGCTCGTTTCAGTTAGAAACCATCGTCCACTTCAAACCACAGGTCGCGGTATGGCTGAATTTTGCCGAAGACCACATGGATCGCTATCCTGATCTCGAAACCTATCGTCAAGCGAAGTTGCGCATTTTTGAAAACCAATCGGAGACCGACTGGGCGATTGTGCGCGATGGCGAGCCCATCCCGCGTCCGCGTGCGCCGATGACGACGTTTTCGACGGAGAATTCGGAATGCGAGTGGTTTTCAGATGGCATCACGATTCATCATCGCGGGCAAATGGTCTTCCACTTGGAAAATGGCAGTTCCTTGCGCGGCAAGCACAACGCCGAGAATGTCATGGCCGCTTGGGCTGCATGCCTCGCGGTTGGACGACCTTTGTCGATTCATGAGGCCTTGGCGCAATACACGCCGCCCCCTCATCGCTGTGAATTGGTGCGTTGCCTCGATGGCGTGGAATATCTCAATGATTCGAAAGCAACCAACCTTCATGCGCTCGAGAGCGCGCTACGCTCGCAAACGCGTCCGGTGGTGCTGATCGCAGGAGGGAAGGAAAAGGGACTCCAGTATGATGGCATTGTTCCTTTGCTCCAACAAAAAGCCTTAGCAGCGGTGACCTTCGGCCAAATTGCCCAACCGTTGGCAGCCGTGCTTTCTCAAGCGGTCGATACCCGTGTCGCCAGCAGCCTCGAAGAGGCGATCGCTACCGCTCGTGACCTCGCTCCTCCAGGAAGCACCGTGTTGTTTTCCCCTGGCACATCTTCTTTTGACATGTTCCGCGGCTATGAGCACCGCGGCGACACCTTCCGAACGCTCGTCCATCAACTCCTATCTCCATCACACCGCTTATGAACCATCGCGAATTGCAACTGAAACGCCAGCCCCTGCAGCGCAACTGGATCCGACGCATCCACGCCAAAATCAAGCGTCCTGCCTCGACCGCTGCGGCGAATCCCGCCGAGCTTGATGGCGACATCCCGAACATGAATGTAGGGCGCGCACTGATTGTCATTGTGATTCTCCAAGTGGTCGGAGTCGCCGGATTTTTTGCACACCGCTATTTCGAACGCAATAGTCCGAACCCTACCGACGTCGCGGGAGGAAGTGGATCTAACAACAGTTCAGCAGGCGTGATCACAGCCGATCGACAGCGCTATGACCGCGATGGCCGCAGTGCCAGTGCATTGCCGCAAATCCAAAATGGAGATCAGCGTCACATGGTCCTCGCTGGCGACACCTATCACTCGATTGCACGCAAGTGGAACATCAGTGAGGACTCGCTGCGCGCAGCCAATCAGCACATCAATCTCTGCTCAGGTCTGATCCTCCGCATCCCTCCTCGCGAAATCGCCCCTGTTGCCACGGCTTCGCAGGCATCGACCTCTCCCGCCTCGTCGGGTGCCATTCGCGTGCAACCTAACATCAATTTGGAAAATGCCCCGCGCGCCATCCCTGTCGGCGACTTCACCACACCCAGCGGAACCAGCTATCGTGTGCGCAAAGGAGATACTTTCTCGAAAATCGCGCGCGATCATGGGGTATCGGTCAGTGCTCTGATGAAGCACAATGGCATCACCAACGACCGCTCTTTGCGCGTTGATCAATTGCTGAAAATTCCTACCAATCAGCTCTGATGTCTCGCCTCGCGGCCACTCTGATCCTGATCTCGGTCTTTTTTTTAGTGGCCGCTGGATTGGTGATGTTGGCTAGTACGAGCGCATGGGCCAATGGACTGGATCAGCCGCAATTGCTGCTCACGAAACAAGTCGGCATCACACTGGGGGCGAGCCTCACGGGATGCCTCCTGCATTTGATCAAGCCCGAAGTGCTAAGACGCTTCACTCCCTGGCTTTTTATCGCTGGCATTTTTCTGCTGTTCCTATGCTACATCCCCGGTGTGAGTGTCTCGGTCAATGGTGCCAGTCGCTGGGTGAAATTGCCCGCAATCCCGCAGTTTCAGCCATCCGAAATTGGCAAAATTGTCGCACTGATGGCTCTCGCAGCCTACTATGCCAAAAATCCTAGCGTCATTCGCACTTGGTGGAAGGGCATCGTCTTCCCCGGCGGCATTTTTGCCATCCCCGTGTTTCTGATTTTTTTCGAGAAGGACATGGATACCGCGATGGCCCTCAGCGTGGCGGGGCTCGCGTTGATGATCTGCGTGGGAGCAAAAGCGCGCTTCCTCATCCCGATTGTCATGACGGGCATGGTTTTGGGTTCGATGGTCATCATGAAAGATGAAACGCGACGCAAGCGGATTGATGCATGGATGCAGTTGGAGCAAAACCCCAAGGAACACCAAGACGTCAATCGCCAGCAATTCCGCTCACTCCTCGCTTTCGGCAATGGCGGCCCTGAAGGAGTGGGTCTCGGCAATGGCATCGAAAAACACGGCTATCTCCCCGAAGCTCACACGGACTTCATTTTTCCGGTGATTGGCGAGGAACTCGGACTCTACTTTACTCTCGGAATTCTCTTCTGTTACGTGCTTTTTGGCGTCGGCGGATTCTTGATTTCCATGAACACTCCGGAAATTTACGGACGCGCCCTTGCCATCGGATTGACGATGATGATCCTGCTGCCCGCGCTCATCAACATCGGCGTCACCATCGGCTCTCTGCCCAATGCCGGCCTGCCTTTGCCTTTTGTGAGCTATGGCGGCACAAGCTTGCTGTTTTCGATTTGGACGGTCGCCCTATTGCTCGGCATCAACCGCCAAAACAAAATTGTCGCCAGTAAGGAGTCGGAGGGATACATCCCACAACCCACAGTCATGCGCTTGTAAAGCACGACCGCAGGGCCTTAGAGCAATCCTTGGTCGCGCAATGCTTGATCGACCTCATCGCAACCCACCGCACCTGCTTCCCGAATCGAACGCAAGCGCCGTTGCGCACCACGTTTGGTTCCTGGACTGTTGATGCGCTGCTTGATTTCCCCGACGGTGTAGGGGGTCAATGCGGCAATTCCCAACGCCAACAAGCCAAAGGCTAGGCCGCGACGCGCACCACGGTGCATCATCTCCCCTAACAACAGCCCTGCTGCTGTCCCCATCAAGGCAGGAGCCACAAGCGCGCTGTTGTCCGCCCAGTCACGTTCTGTTTCGTTTGTCATGCTGTGATCATAGCAAAGCGCCTCATGACGCGCAATGATAAGTCGTGAAAATTCACTTCGATCTTCCCATCTCGACTCGCAGTTGACGAAGGGGAGGCAATGTAGTTGTTTTCACCCATGAAGCTTTTTCCTGATCCTGAATCAGCCGATGAAGATGGTTGCCTCGGCATCGGACTGGATCTATCGCCTTCAACACTACTCAGCGCCTACGCCGAAGGAGTCTTTCCATGGTCGGAAGATCCCATCAGTTGGTGGTCGCCCGATCCACGAGGCATCTTCTGCCTGAATTCGTTCGCCGCACCGCGTCGGGTGCGACGGAAAATGCAATCTGGCAACTACCATTTTTCCCGCAATCGCTGTTTTGCCGAAGTGATTCGTGCCTGCGCAGAGCCAAGCCCCAAACGCGGGGAAACATGGATCGGGCCTGCCATGATCGAAGCCTACACCAACCTTCATCAGATGGGGCACGCCCATAGTGTCGAATGCTGGCAAGACGACCAACTCGTCGGCGGCATCTACGGCGTGCAAATCGGCAAATTGTTTGCGGGAGAATCAATGTTTTCCCGCGTCAGCGATGGCTCGAAAATGGCACTCATCCACTTGATCGACCACTTGCGCGAACGCGACTTCTTGCTCTTCGACATCCAACAAGCCAACGACCACACGCTTTCGCTGGGAGCCAAGGAAATTCCACGTCGCGATTACCTGCAATTGCTGAAAACGGCCATCAACGAAAAGACCACTTTTTCAGGTCCCAGCGCCAGGGCCTGCGACTCGGTCGACCATCGCGCATGCGATCCGTGCTGTGAGTAATTTTTTTCATTTACACCCCGACCATTTTGCCTATTGTAAGTTTTTTATGAAAAACCACATGAAAACCACCAAAGCCCTGTTGTCCGGAGCATTGCTCGCTGGCTTGCTTGGCGCACTGGCTCAAGCCACAGCAGCTGAACCTGAGGTTTCTCTCATCATCAAACCGAAATCTCACATGCGCGAAGCTTCTTTGCATGCCATGGTAGCTTCGCATGGTGGACGCGCGGAGCGCAACATCCCTCAGCTCAATACACGGGTTGTTCGTCTCCCTGCCAAAGCTGCCGCGAAAGCACTGGAAGCGATGTCGAAAAACAGCGATGTGGAGTATGTCGAACCTGACTTCACCGCCACCGCTCTCAATACGGCGAATGATCCTCAATTTACTTCCGGGAATCAGTGGGCATTGCAAAAAATTGCGGCTCCTGTGGCTTGGAATACGACCATCGGTTCGAGCAATGTGATCGTCGCAGTGATCGACTCCGGTGTTTCTGCTACCCACCCCGATCTCGCTGGCAAAGTGTTGCCAGGTTATGACTTCATCAACAACGATACGGACGCAACGGACGACAATGGCCACGGCACAGCCGTAGCAGGATTGATCGGTGCTGCCACCAATAATGGCATCGGCATGGCCGGTGTCTCTTGGAACAGCATGATTCTCCCCGTCAAGGCCCTCGGTGCGGATGGCAATGGTTCTTACTCGGCCATTGCGAATGCCATCATCTGGGCGGCGGATCGCGGAGCTCGTGTCATCAACCTCAGCCTCGGCGGCACTTCGGCATCGACCACTCTGCAAAATGCCGTGAACTACGCTTGGAATCGCAATTGCGTGGTGATCGCCGCAGCGGGCAACAGTGGCAATAATATCCCTCAATACCCTGGCGCTTGCAGCAATGTGGTCGCCGTCTCAGCCACCGATTCGAACGACCTCCGCCCCAGCTGGTCGAACTTCGGCAGCTATGTCGATGTCTCGGCACCGGGCGTGAACGTGCTCACGCTGCAAGGTGCCAACTCCTACTCCAACTGGAACGGCACTTCTTTCTCGAGCCCCATCACCGCAGGCGTTGTGGCTTTGATGGCTTCTGCGAACAGCAGCCTCAATAACACTGCACTCGTCAATACGCTGCTGGCTAATTCCGACGATATCGGCACTGCTGGCTATGATGTGTACTACGGCAATGGTCGTGTGAACGCGAATCGCGCTGTGCAAGCTGCTCTTGGCGCCGTACCCGCAGATACCACAGCACCTGCGGTTTCGATCACCTCTCCCGCCAATGGCAGCACGGTGGCCGGCACGATCAACGTGAATCTCTCGTCTTCCGACAATGTCGGTGTCACACGCACCGAGCTTTTCATCAATGGCAGCCTCTTTGGTTCAAGCTCTGCTGCCACGGCCAGTTTCAGCTGGAACACCACAGCTTTTGCCGACGGCGTCTACAACTTGGAAGCTCGCGCCTACGACGCCGCCAACAACATCGGCTCACGCACCATTTCGGTTACGGTGCGCAACACCGTGATCGTCGATACCACCGCTCCTTCGGTTGCCATCATTTCTCCTACAAATGGCACACGACTGAGAAACAGAAGCACCAATGTCGATGTTCGCGCCACCGACAATGTCGCTGTGACTCGTGTCGAACTCTTCATCAATGGCTCTTTCTTTGGTGCCAGCACCAGTTCCGCGCCTCGATTTGTTTGGAACACCGGCAGCATTCCCAATGGCACTTACACCTTGCAATCCTTTGCCTATGATGCCGCAGGAAACATTGGCGCTTCGAGCGTAATCAGCGTGCGCAAGTAATTGCGTTTGCTTGCTTGACGGAAAAACGGTCGACGGCCATGTCGACCGTTTTTTTGTACCTACGGCCCAGCATCTCGGCACGCGCTTCACGCAAAGAGCGACAGCAGGCGCTGACGCAACTCATCCACGTGGTCGACCACCTGTTGAGGCTCGATGGCCCATAGTGCCGCCCGATCATGATAGCCCCAAGTCACTGCAATCTCTTGCACTTTCGCAGCGCGGGCCGTTTGCAAATCCATCACGCTATCGCCAATCATCACCACCTGCTCGTGGTGCCAGCCTGCCTTCTCGATCAATTGCAACAATCCCGCAGGATCCGGTTTGTGAGGAACCCCTTGTTGCTGGCCCAGCACTTGACAAAAGATCCCAGGAAAAAGGGTCGCCACAATCTCCACGGTGAACGCATGCGGCTTGTTGGAGAGCACTGCCATTGGCATTCCTAACTGCTGGAGCGCGCTCAGCATCTCGACAATCCCCGCGTAGGGAATGGTGCCCGACTTCCAATCTTCTGCATACGCTTCACGAAACAAGGCCAAGACTTCCTCCGCGCAGTCGAGCTTTTCCTGCCCGACGGCTCGCTTCACCAACATTTCGGCGCCATCGCCAATGAATGTTCGCACCTTCTCTTGCGCATGTGTGGGCAAACCCACCGCCTGCAAGGATCGATTCAAACTCAAGGCGATGCCCGGCAAAGAATCGACCAAAGTCCCGTCCAAATCAAAAACACATGCGCTCGTCACAAGAAGAGACTATCAGAACCCGATCAAGGTCACCAGCTCCGTATCGGAAAAATCATGCAACTGATCGGCAGCGGCGAGCAAAACCTGTTGCGTGACGGCTTCCTCAAGCGGCTCAAATTCATCTGCCATCACGGCATCAGCGGTCACAACGTCATTCCTCTCGACCGTCGATGACGACCACCATGCAAACGCAAGAACCAAAGCCGCCGCGACACCGAGAGCGCTGCGGAAGGCGGCTTTGTGCCAATGAGTGCTTTCCCCCATTTGACCAGAGTCTCTCACCGACTGCATCACTTGATCCGCAAACCCAGCAGAGGCGCGCCGCGGCGTAGATTCGCGCAACAAATCCCAGATCATGTCTTTTTCCCAGGCATCGTCATCCGATGACAAAGAAGAAAGCTGAGCTCCCTGTGCTGAATTACTTGGTTTCATGATCTTTCGTTCCTTGATGAAACGTCGCGGCGCGAAAAAAGTTGCACTCGGACACAAAAAAATGCCGACCTGACCACGGAACTTACGCCGCTTGACGCAACAAAGCGACTAATACTCCCTGCACAATGAGCTCACGCGCGGGAATCAAGTCAGGAAAGTCTTTGTTTTCTGCATGCAAAAACGGCTTACCATTCTCTACGACATAACGCTTCAACGTCGTCTCGCCGTCGATCAATGCCGCCACGATATCGCCATTTTTCGGCGTGCGGAATTCCATGATCACCACATCGCCATCACAAATGTGCGCGTCCACCATCGACTCGCCCCGCACTTTCAACGCGAAGGTCCTCGCAGATCGCTGCAAACCCAGAGAACGAATGTCTATGGATACGCATCCTTCTTTCTCCGGTGTCGTGTCATCGCCGTAACCCGCAGCGATTCGACCATAAATCGGAATATCGATGATTTCCTCGCGATCCAGCTCATCCGGAAATGCCACGGCGCGCGCTTTGCCGGGCAAGCGCTGAATCGCACCTTTTTTCTCTAAAGCACGCAAATGACTCATCGCCGCCGTTTGACTGGCGAAGCCAAAATAATGCTGCAGTTCACGCGTCGATGGCATAATGCCCGTTGTGCGCTGCGCGGATTTGAGATACTCCAAGATCTCTTGCTGACGTTTGGTAAGGGATGGCTCAATCATCTGATGAACAGTGTTCTGAAGAACAAAAACCCATCGATGCGATTTTCGCAAGAAAAATGTCAAAAAAATCGCGCGTAATTTTAAGCAGCCGATCTGCTCTCGCTCGTCGCACACCTTGACCTTCCCCTTTTTCTCGCTAATCTCTGAATCCAGCCAAGTTGCTCTCGCACCGCCATGAATCTCGATCTTCACGCTTTTCTCGAACAAACCCTCAAGGAGTTTTCTTGCCAAACCGGCACCATCCACCGAACTCTGCCCGATGGCGAAAATCTGACCCTGCTGACGCAAATCGGCGTTCCTGAGGTCCTGCTCGAAAAAATTTCTCTCATCCCTTTCGGCAAAGGCATCGCCGGCGCAGCGGCCGCGCGTTGCGAACCGGTCGAACTCTGCAATCTGCAACAAGACCTCGGCGGGGTCGCTCGACCTGACGCGCAGAAAACCAAGGTCGCCGGTTCTTTGGCGGTGCCCATTCTGGCAGCCGATGGCACCACGGTTCTGGGCGTATTGGGCATCGGCATGCGCGAACCTCACGATTTTACCGACGAAGAAAAAAACGCCCTCATCGCTCAATCGGTACTGCTCCGCGAAGAATTCCTGCGCTGAGGGTTGACCCCCTTCACGTCGACTGATAGGATGCCTCTATGAAAGCAGAAGATGCCGCAAAAAAAGTGCTCGATACCATGCTCGGCCACCTAGGCTTCACCGCCACAATCGATTTGGAATACGATGAGGAGGGCCCATGCTTGCAGATTTCCACGCCGCAAAGCGAGTGGCTGATTGGGCAGGAAGGCGACCGACTCGATGACTTGCAGTATCTCGTCAATCGCCTGCTGCGCAAGCATTACGAAGAAGCCCCGCGGATCAAAGTCGATTGCGCTCACTACCGTCGCATGCAAGAAGACCAATTGCGCCAGGAAGTGTTGAAGTTGGCTGAAAAAGTCAAAGGCAGCGGCAAACCGTTTCAAATGCGCCCTCTCAATGCTTACTATCGTCGCTTGGTCTATCAGGCGCTACTCCAACACCCGGAGATTGTCGCCCACTCCCCTGAAGGCAATAGCCGCTTGAAACGCATCACCCTCGAACTCAAATCTTAGTCTTTTATGAGAAAATGGCTTTTCAGTAATGGCACCTCTGCCACTTCCGCTTCTCTCGGGCTGCTCTTTTTGCGAGTGGGCATCGGCGTTCTGATGATCACGCAACACGGTTGGCAAAAGTACCAGAATTTTGCCGAGCTGAAGGAAAAATTCACGGTGCCCAAAACCATTCTGCTCAATAGCTGGATGAATCCCACCACCAGTCTCGCCTGCACCGTGTTTGCTGAGGTCGCTTGCTGCGCGCTCCTCATCCTCGGCATGGCCACCCGACCCGCCGCAGCTGTGCTCGCCTTTACCATGGGCATCGCCGCATTTGTCGTGCTGGGCGACCAACCCTGGGCGAACCGCGAACTGGGCCTGCTTTATCTCACGGGCGCTCTGACACTGCTCTTTACGGGAGCTGGTGCCTTCTCTTTCGATGCCCGCTTCTGCGTGGTCAAAAAACGCATGTTCCGCTAGAGTCGCTGCATTTTCTCGCTATGCAAACGCAACGATTGGTTTTGCCCGCCGACCTCAATCAATTCGGTGCTCTGTTTGGTGGCCGACTCCTCGCATGGGTCGATGAAGCTTCTTGGATCGCCGCGAGCATTGATTTCCCTCGTGCGCGATTTGTCACGATCGGCATGAAGGAAGTGCATTTCCGCCACGGCGTCCGCGAGGGCACCATTCTTACGATCGAATCAAAACAGGCTTCCCGCGGTCGCACCAGCGTGACCTATGCCGTCACGGTCGTCAATGCCCTCCAACCTCAAGCCGAAACGCTTTTCGCCACGGAGGTGACTTTTGTGAATGTCGATGAACAGGGCCAAAAACAAGCACTGGACTGACTCCCCCCCGTTTGACAATTTTTCGACAATCACAGTTGCAGCCATCGCGCTTTTGCAGGACAATCACCCACTCATGCGTTACCCGACCTCTGCTAAGCTTTTTCAAACCGCCCAGCAATTGATTCCCGGCGGCGTCAATTCTCCCGTCCGCGCTTTTCGCAATGTCGGCGGTGAGCCGTTCTTTGTGCGCCGCGCGAAGGGCAGCCGCATCGAAGATATCGACGGCAAAAGCTACATCGATTACATCGGCACCTGGGGCCCTGCCATCCTCGGGCATGCTCCCATGAGCGTGATCAATGCCGTGCACGAAGCCGCGAAAAATGGCCTGTCTTTTGGCATCCCCAATGTTCTGGAAGTGGAAATGGCCCAAATGGTCACTTCCTGGGTACCTTCGGTGGAAAAGGTCCGCATGACGAATTCCGGAACCGAAGCAACGATGTCGGCGATCCGACTCGCCCGCGGCTTTACCAAACGCGACAAGATCATCAAGTTTGATGGCTGCTACCACGGCCACAGCGATTCGCTCCTCGTCGCTGCCGGATCGGGCGCTCTGACGCAGGGGGAACCGGATTCTGCCGGCGTGCCCAAGTCTTTTGCGGCGGAAACGATTGTCCTTCCCTTCAATGATCGCCACGCGGTGGAAGAGGCATTTCGCGCTTGCGGTGATCAAATCGCGGCTCTCATCCTCGAACCCTATCCCGCCAATGCCGGACTGATCCTACCACAACCAGGATTTTTGGCGTTCCTTCGCGAAATCACGCAGAAATTCGGTACGGTGCTGATCTTTGATGAAGTGATGACGGGATTCCGACTCGGCAAAGCGGGTGTCCAAGGCCTGGAAAACATCACGCCGGATCTCTCTTGTTTTGGCAAAGTCATCGGCGGTGGCCTGCCTGTTGGCGCTTTTGGCGGCCGTGCCGACATCATGGATTATCTCGCTCCCCTCGGTCCTGTCTATCAGGCAGGAACTCTCAGCGGCAATCCCCTCGCCATGGTGGCCGGACTCACACAACTTCACGAACTGGAAAAGGCTGGTGCCTATCAGACGCTCGATGCCATTGGCGCTCACTTGCAACAAGGCGTAGAAAGCATTTTCCAGAAAAAAGGCATCCCGCATCGCTTCAACCGCGTCGGCTCGATGTTCTGCCTGTTTTTTACCGATGCCGAAATCATCAATCTCGACTCCGTGAAAACGCAGAATCTGGAACAATTCCGCAAGCTCTTCTGGGCCATGATCGATGAAGGCGTTTACATCGCACCCAGCCCCTATGAAACGGGCTTCCTCTCGCTGGCGCACTCCCGTGAGGACATTGACGAAACCCTCGAAAAACTCGAAAAAATCATCGCCTCGTGGTGATGGATGTCGCATAAAGTATGACATCCTCCTTCATCGATTTCTCCCACCCCCATTGCTAACATCATCCTCACTCCTATGAACGACCCCGAACGCATTTTTGAAATGGACTTCCTCCGCGCTACCGAAGGCGCAGCACTCATGGCTCACCGCTGGATGGGTCGAGGAGAAAAGGAACTGGCAGATGCCGATGCCTGCGATGCCATCCGCGGCATGTTTGACCTGATGGAAATGTGCGGCGAAGTCGTCATCGGCGAAGGCATCAAGGACGAAGCTCCCGGCATTTTCAAAGGCGAAAAAGTCGGCACTTGGGCCCCTGGCACACCTCGTTTTCACATTGCACTCGACCCCGTCGATGGCACGACCAATGTCAGCAAAGGCATGGGCAATTCGGTGAGCTGCATCGCAGCAGCTATGCCCTCTGCCGATGGCGAAAATGCGCTGGAAGACATTCCCGCGTTTTACATGGAAAAACTCGCTTACCCCGAGCCCGTGCGTCGTGCGTTTATGGCAGATCCTAGCTTGCCCATCTCGGTGGAAGCTCCCACGGAAGAGGTGATCAAAATTACCGCTCAAATCCTCGGCAAAGACGTTCGTGACGTCGTCGTCATGGTTCTTGACCGACCACGCAATGCCCCTTACGTCGATGCCGTGCGCCGCATTGGCGCGAAACTGCGAATGATCTCGGATGGCGACATCGCCGCGGCCATCGCTCCCGCCCTGCGCACGAGCAATATCGACCTCTATGTCGGCATCGGCGGCTCTCCCGAAGGCGTTCTTTCGGCAGCAGGCATGCGCTGCCTCGGTGGCGGTCTGCAAGCGAAAATCTGGCCTCGCGATCCCGAAGAAAAACAGTCGCTCATCGATTGCGGCTTCGGCCCAAATCTCGACCGCGTCTATCTTTCCCGCGATTTGGCCAAAGGCGATCGCATTCTTTTCTGCGCCACAGGCATTTCCGATAGCCCACTCCTTCGCGGCGTGGAAGTGAATGGCAGCGTCGCTCGCACTCACTCGGTGCTCATGCGCGTGAAAAGCAAAACGGTCCGCTCGATCAAGGCTTTCCACGAGCTTTCGACGAAAACCTTTAGCCTCCGCTCCGCCGGTGGCGAGGTACTACTGCTCGATGATTGACCTTCTATTTTGTTGACTCATCGAAAAACTCGGCACGCTCTCGATAAAAGAAAACGGCCGAGTTTTTTCGTATCTACACCCTAGCCACGACAAACCATTCAATGAAAAATGTTACCATGCGAGGACTGACCCCTAAGTGGATTTGGGGGGTGATGATGTGGGGGATGGTGGCGCAGGCGGAGGAGCTTGGGGTGGAGACTTCTGCTGCGATGGTGGAGCTGATTCATCGTCCGCGACACGCACCAGCGAACTGGGCTTCTCTTTCTGGGGCGATTTCTCTCAACATTGCTTGGGAGAAGGATGGACAAGGGAAATGGTATGTGGAATTGCAGCGCGATGGCGGACGCTGGGTGCTGGCCGGGATTGCTCATCGTGATGCCTTTCATAGCGCGAGCTTTCTTGTCGAAACGACCGCACACTCGATCCGCTACTTGGAAGCCTCGGACTATGCCAAACAGTTCACGCCAGAAATCGCCGCTCTGAAGCCTCAGCTGCTGCGCTGCGCGCTGTGGATGATTTCTCCAAGCAATGATCGCGCGGTCAAAAATCAACGCATTTACTGCCATCGCCGTTTTCTTGTGGGCGCTGCTTTGCTGCAAACGTCGATGATTCATCGTCATGATCGTCTCAAAGCGGCGGCACATGATTTTGTGGAGGATGGCATCCGCTTGCAACGCCACGACGGCGCTTTTCCGGAAAAAGGTGGCCATGACTCGAGCTACCACGCCGTGGCGCTGATTTATCTGCAACGCATCATCCTCGAATACCCCACCGATGAGCAAGATGCCTCGTGGAACGCTGCCCTTGATCGCGGCGTGCAGTGGCTTTGCCAACGCATTGATGACCAAGGCCGCGTCGATGTCCGAGGGAATACCCGCACGGGCTCTCGCCAGGAAACGGGTCGCAGTGGCAAAATCAAGGAGGTGAATTTACCAGAAGTCGCGACGGCCCTTCTCTACTCGGCCTATCGCAAGCACGATGCCGCGTATGAAGCCCTCGCCCGCAAGGTGCTGGCCAAAGCGTCCCAAAAGTGAATCAACCTCGATGAAAGTCAGGGCGTTGTGCCCAACTCGCCATTCTCACTTCGCCGGTATCCTCATTTTGGCTGCGGTATGAAGGGGTGCCTCGGCGATGATTTCCCAAGCCCCACCCGCAGCACTTCCGGCCACGGCCGCAGGAAATACCAGGGTCCCTTCTGCCTTCGCTCGTGCCTCGGCCATGCCTTCGCTCAAGCCAAGTATCGCTTGAATGATCTCGTTTGCTTCGCCATCGCTCACCGCGGCTTGCGCCGGCATCGGGATTTCTCCCCAGGCACCCGCACCCCCTTCTCTCAGCTTTTTGAGCAGTTGGGGCCTTGCATTTGGATCATCCCGATACCTCAACGCCACATTCAAGTAGCTCGGCCCCACGGAATTGGCATCCACTTGATGGCAAGCGAGACATTGCTTGGATTCGATCAATTTCGCCGCCTGCGGAG
>RDYF01000046.1 GCA_004293285.1 Verrucomicrobiota bacterium
GTGATGAATACCCTGCGCGATGTCTCACTCTCGGGAAATGTCCAGTTGCTCGGCGATGTGGAACTGCATCAGCCACCCACGCAAGGGGTCTTTTACGGCCTCATCGACAAAAACATCGCCACCAGCCCGCGCTGGGGAGCCAACCGCACCGCACCAGAACCTGAAGTGACCGCACCCTATCGCTAGCGCGATTGTCGCCACATTCAACGCAATAGTCTCAAAAGGTTGTGGCTTGTCAAAAAAAGCATGCGTTGGTACAATCGACACGTGACACAACCCACCGATACTTCGATTGCCTCTCAGGATTACCTTGAGCAGATTTTTCAGCTCATTGCGCTGAAGGGTTACGCTCGTTCGGTGGATATTGCGGCGAACCTAGGGGTTTCTCAGGCGAGCGTTTCGGCGATGCTCAAACGACTCGGCGCGGATGGCTTGGTGGTTTATGAAAAATATCGCGGAGTGATCTTAACGGACAAAGGAAGCGATCTGGCACAACATATCATCAAGCGACATGAAGTCCTCACGCGCCTGCTGCGCCACTTTGGGGTCGATGAAGAAACCATCTATCGCGATGTTGAGGGCATGGAGCACCACATCTCTTCGCAAAGCCTCAAAGCATTCACATTGCTCGCGAATGAGCTCGATCAAAACGAATCTCTCCGCGAATCGCTATTGAAAAAAATCACTAAGCCCCAGGTCTAAATTCTCACGCGTCGAGCCACGATGCTTCAAATTTGACCGTTCCACTTGCGTGCAATCCAAAACAGCGCGGCAAGAAAGATCATCGTGCCTATGACCGCGCCATGCTGCCATAAGGCCACACGCGATTCACGTGGTCGAGGTTCGGGCAAGGCAGTGATTTCTTTGACCAGATCCGATAGAGACTCAGGAGAAATCATTCGACCCTGGGCAATGCGGGCCATTTCTTCTAACACCTCCGGACGCGCAGGTTGGCCGGTTTTCTCCCACTCCACACTTTGCGCCAATAAGGTGGTCTCCACAGTCTCGCTCCCTTCTCCCGCAATCGATGCGCTGAGCTTCCACTCGCCTGGAGCATCGATCTGAGCACGACCCACAAAACTGCCCCAAGCGTTGTCGTTTTTGCTCAACTCAAGCAGACGTGTTTGTCCCCCGGGGGATGTCAGCGAAAGCATCACAGTGCCTTCTTGAAGCGGTGCGCCATTGCGATCAAACGCATTCGCTGTCAAGCTCACCGTATCACCAGGAGCTGGTCGTTCGGGCGTGTAAAACAAACGCACGCGCTGGCCTGAGGCCATGTTGCGCTGATACGACATCCAGCGTGCCACTTGCCCCCAAAATCGATAGTGATACTTGTCTTCGACACCACGACGCCAGCGCCATGCAGAGTCGATTCCCATGAACAAAATCTTGCCCGTGCCCGCCGTCTTCGTGACAATCAATGGCACGCGTCCGTAGGCTCCGACACTACGATTCGCGTGCACCGCCAGCACCGAAGTGCCGGGCTTAGCTCGCTCGAGGGCGGCATGCCAGTAAAATCCCGGCAAACTACGCCAAACCTGCGGATTGTCTTCTTCGGTATCGCCCAACATGGTCAGCAACGAAGAACTGCCCTCGGTCGTCAACGCTAAGGGAGAAGGCATATTTTCCACAATACCCGCCTTTTTCGAATCATCGTATACCACCGGAATCAAGTCGGAGAGGGCTGAGTCGCGCAGCGAAAGTTGATTGCCCTGCGAGCCAGGCAGAAAGACCAAGCCCGATGCCTGGTTCTCCACCAAGCCGCGGATCCATTCGCATTGTTCCTTCGTCAATTGATCCTGCGCCACTCCGACATCACCGAGAAAGATCACATCGTATTTCGCTAGATCTTCCATTTTCGCAGGAAATGCCGACACGTAATCAGAACCACCGCCCACTCCGAGTTGCGGATGAAATAGCAAACACGATAGCTCGACACCGGGGTCACGTGAGAGAGCATTGCGCAAAAATCGATACTCCCAGCGCGGCAATGACTCTACCACAAGAACACGAATTTTTTCCGGCTTGCCCGCAATGGTGAACTTGCGAGCATTATTCGCGGCAACCAATTCCCCTTCTGCCATCGGAAAAGAAATTTCCATGGTCGACGTCCCCTCTTTTTCGAGCTTCCATAAAATCGAATCGTAGGTCGTTTGATTCGCCGGAAGCACGATTGTTTTACTGCGTTCGCGACCTTTGTCATCACGCACTCGCAAGGTCGTGCGCACCTCACGATCAAGACTACTACGAATGGCAAATGGAATCTGCATGTTCTCTCCGACGATGCCATAGGTTGGCGCATTCACCGCCAACAAATCGAGATCAGGAAGACGCTGCGCCGAGCCAGCAGGAATGGTGAACAAAGGAATCTTGCGGAGCAAAAACTTTTGCGCTGCCGCTACCGGAGGCTGACCTTGATTCCAATCACCATCAGAGATGACAATCGCGGCACGCAGGTTGTCTTCTTGATCCAACAAATCCGTAAGAGGCGTACTCAGATCCGTACCAGCACTCGATTGCGCAGCAGGATCTTCGGGATTTGCGGAAAACGATCGGACCACCACCTCATTTTGCCCGTTCGCTGTCACTTGTTGCCACCATGGCGATGCAAGAACACGTTGGACAAAATCCGCACGCGTCACCACCTCGCGCTGCGACGATAGAATTTCGGGCAATTCGGCATCGGTTGTCTGCATCGACTTCGATGCATCCCACAGCAGCGCAATGCGTGGCTTGGTCGTCGGCTCCACCACCGTGCGCCATTCCGGTTGCCACAGCAAGGCCACGACCAGTAAGGCAATCAGAAAGCGCAAGCACTCCAGCAAGGCCGTGCGCCGACGCTGTGGACTGCGTTGATATCCTTTGAGACAAAGAACCGCCATCACGACCAGTACCAACATTCCTAACAGGAAATGACTGAGGCTGGGCGAAAAATGCAATTGTTGAAAAGAGAATGACACGACGAGAAAATTAGGAGGCTACGGGAGAACCCACAGTATGAGAAGAATGCAGCACCTTAGGCAGACACAAAACTGCCTCTAGCAAAAGAAAACCCAGCATCGCGAGCAAAAACCATGTCCACAACTCGCGTTGCTCACTCTCGCCTGCCGCTGTGGCATTTTCTTCGAATCGACGAAACCGCACGTCGCCAAACAACTTCGCTACATTCTCGGCTGCGACGATCTCAGGATCGTGTTCGGCAGCGGCCACATTGCGAGCTACGACTCGGTCATTGATCCGATAGACGCCCGAACGAAAGGCAGGATCAGCATCAGGATCATCCTCCGCATCGACTCGGACGGGCAAAGGCGCACCAGATGCCCACCATTCCGCGCGCGGCACTTCCGTCAACAGCGCGGCATCGAAGCGCGATGCACCCTCCATCACCGCACGCTGCACCGACGGAAGCAAGAGGTGGGCATCACCCAGATTGCTCCAAGTGTAATCCGGAAGCGACGAGAAAAACCAGGCCGTGCCGCGCTCACGAACCAAACGAGAGAGAAAAGGTGTGCCATCATCCCATGTCGCAAGAGTCGTCAATCCCTGCTCACCTTTCTCCACCACTTGCTTTTTGATCGCCCGCAGGCTTTGCCCTAACAAAGGCTGCCCATGAATGGTATCGCGCAACAGACCATCATCCCTACGCCAGTCTTCTAACAAGAAAAATTTCCCGCTCGGCGCCGTATCGACCGTCGCCCAAGCCACTCCGAGAAACGATCCTTGCTCTTGTTGCTTAGGCGGAAAAAACAACAATTGCCCACCTTGCTCTAAATACACTTGCAACGCTTGGGACTTCTCCGCTGCGGGAAAATTCGTCGACCACAGCACGGCGGCGTAGCTCTCGAGTTGCCCAGCTTTCGAATCAAAATCGCGTGGTGAAATCACCTCCGCGCGCTGATTCGCGTAGCCTTGTGGTGCGGCGGCTGCGGCGAGGTATTTGGTCGATTCGCCCGACTCCCCCACCACGAGCGTCTTGATGGGCTGTGCGGCGGTGTAACTGAAATGAACTCGATGATCGCGAACATTGGCATCAGCCGGCAGCGACAGCAAACCGTAGCCCTGCGATTTTTCCTCGCCGACTCCGATGCGTTTTTGAAAGCGCATTTGCTGCCCCGATACCTCGAGCGTTTCACTGGTCACAGCACCCATGTGAGAAATGCTCAGCGGCAAACGCAGGGAAGCACTCCCATCGTCCGAACGCTGCACCTGAAGATCCAGCACCAATTCTTTTCCGATGCGCTGACTTCCTAACAACTGCAAAGAAACATTTTGGGCATTGCCTTGAGTCGACGAAAGCAAACGGACTGTCGGCGGGATCGATACTGTCTGCAGAGTCGCCACCGCACTGCTCCAGCGCTCGTCGTCGACTTGCCAATTGCTCGCTTGCAAATCCGATAAGATCCACAGTTCTGCTTTGCCCGCTTGCGATGCCAGCAGATATTCGGCAGCGCGTTGCACCATCAGCGGCAAGCTCGCGGCGGCATCGGAGGCACGCGTGCTGGTCAACTCCGCCAATCGATCGGGCGATGGCACTTCTTGGGGGCTCATGCTCGCAGAGTCGATCAAGACCAATTTGGTGGCATCCATCGATTTCAGAGCATCGCGCACTCGATCCAAGGCCAGCGCACGCTTACTAGCTGTGGCACCTTCCACCATCAGTTCCATCGAAGGAGAACGATCGAGCAACAACACGACGGTGTCGATGCGCCCCGCACCCCAGCCGAGCCAACCGCCGACCATCGGTCGCGCTACGGCAAAGGCCAAACACGACAAGGCCAAAGTGCGTGCCGCGAGGATCAGATAGTGTCGCCATTTTTTCTTGCCGCGCGATTCCCTTGTCGCCTTCAACAAAAATTGCATGGCAGCCCAAGGCACGGTCTTATGCCGACGTCGATTGAGCAGGTGAATGATCACCGGAATCGACGCTGCGAGCAAAAACCACAGCCCTGTTGCTTGATAAAATGACACTTTAATTCTTTTCTAACATTTTTTGATTCCGTTGAGCGATGACCTGTTATCGCGTCCCCTTTTTCGGCAAACGATGTAGCAAAAAGTCGCGCAACAACGGCTCCAGCGGCGCATCGGTCGTGACCAGTTGGTAGTCGGCCTGCACCCGATGGCAAGATTGCTTCACCCGAAGCAAAAAGTCGCGCAAAGCCTGTTGATATTCCTCGGCGATCAATTGCGGTTCCACGACCAAGGATGTTTGATCTTCCAGATCGACAAAGCGATGCGGACGATCGAACTGAAACGCAATCTCTTGAGGATCCATCAAGTGAAAAACGCAAACATCATGCTTGCGATAGCGCAAATGCTGAAGCGCCTCTTCCCATCCCGAAGAATCGCAGAATAAATCCGATAGAATTACCACCACTGCGCGTTGCGAAATTTTCTCTGCGATCTGATGCAATGCTTCGACGAGCCCGGTTTCTCCCATCGGCTTCAGCTCTTGCAAGGTTTGCTGAATCAACGACAAATGCGCGGGACGTCGACGCGGCGGAATTTCGCGATGCAAGGATTCTCGACAAACCGATAGCCCCACGGCGTCGCCCTGGTTCACCAGCAAGTAGGCAAGGTTCGCGACGATGCGACTCGCATACTGGTACTTCGGCATCCCGCGATCGCCAAAAGCCATCGACGCCGAGTGATCGATCACAAAGTAGGCGCGCAAGTTGGTATCCGCCTCAAACTCTTTGATGTAATAGCGGTCCGAGCGCGCGTAGGCTTTCCAATCGAGTCGACGCGTGTCATCGCCGGGCACATACTTGCGATACTCGGCAAACTCCACAGAAGAACCCCGATGCGGCGAACGATGTCGACCCGCGACATTGCCGAGCATGGGCAAGCGCGCCTCGAGCGGAATCGCTCCGAGCCGGGCGAGCAAGTCGTGATCGAACAAAGATTCAGACACAGCAACGTGGGGTAAGGGAAACTTAGGCGGGCGATGGCGAGGTCGTGCGCATTTCCGCAATCAAGCGTTCGACCACTTTCTTCGAGGTCATCCCTTGGGATTCTGCGGCGAAATTGGTAATCACGCGGTGAGCCAGAACAGGAGCAGCGACGGCTTCGATGTCTTCCAGGCGAACCATGTACGAACCTTTCAGAGCAGCGCGCGCTTTAGCACCGAGAATCAAGTATTGAACCGCACGTGGACCGGCACCCCAACCGACCAGGTCCTTCAGCCAAGCGGGAGCTTCTTCCTCCTGGGGACGTGTCTTGCGCACGATCGAAACGGCATAGTCGTAGATATGATCCGGCACTGGAACCCGACGCACCAACTGCTGGAAGGCGAGAATTTTTTCGCCGCTCATCAAGGCCTGCAAAGCGCCTTTCGCCGCACCGGTCGTTTCCCGCGCGATGCGCTTTTCTTCCTCGGCGGAAGGATAGCCGACCTCGATCAAAAACATAAAGCGGTCCAACTGCGCTTCTGGCAAGGGATAGGTGCCTTCTTGTTCGATAGGATTTTGCGTCGCCAAAACAAAAAACGGAGGCGCGAGTGGATAGGTTTTCCCCAGCACCGTAACCTTTTGTTCCTGCATCGCTTCGAGCATCGCCGATTGCGTTTTCGCCGGAGCACGGTTGATTTCATCGGCCAACACGATGTTCGCAAACAATGGTCCTTTGATGAATTCAAACTGGCGTCGACCACCTGCGCCCGATTCTTGAATGATGTCAGTGCCAGTGATGTCCGCCGGCATCAGGTCGGGCGTAAACTGGATGCGTTGAAACGATAGGTCAAAAGTCTGCGCAACAGAGGAAACGAGCAAAGTTTTCGCCAGTCCAGGGACGCCCATCAGCAGCGCGTGACCACGGGCGAAAAGGCAAATGGCGAGATTCTCGATGACTTGTTGCTGGCCGACAATCACTTTGCCGAGTTCCTCGCGAAAGGACTGATACGAGCGACCCAGTTCATCAATGGCGGCCACATCATCGGGCGGCAAGCCGTGGCTAGAAATGGGGGTGGTGACGTGGGTGAAATCGGCAGGTGCGTCCATGGAGTTGTGCTTTCTGATGCTACGCTAAACGCCGTGAGCATTTTTGTCGAGGGATCAGTGCGAAAACTTCGATGCTTTCTCGGTACTTGGTTGATCGATTTCCCTGCACGGCAGCGTATGATGAGATGTGAAACTGCTTTTTCTCCTTACTTGCTGGATGGTCGTTATCAGCCTTTCTTCGCTGCGAGCCGGGGAGGCGATCGCGCTGTTCGATGGCAAGTCGCTTCAAGGATGGAAAGCGAATCAAGACGCGGCGATTTGGTCGGTGCGCGACGGTTGCCTGATCGGCGAAAACAATGCGCGCATGTCGGGCTCCATCCTCTGGACCGAACAACATGTCGCCGACTACGCCTTCGTTTTCGAGACGGAGTTCCTGTTTGATGGCAACATCGATTCCGGCATTTTCCTGCGCGAGGAAAATGAACAAATTCAGATTGGCATCTCGCGTTCACTCCAGCGCGACATGACGGGTTCGCCGTATATCGCCGACAAACGCGGCTATCCTGCCGAGGCAAAGGAGGTCGCAGCGGTGCTTAAGAAAAACGCGTGGAATCAGCTGCGCATCGAAGTTCACGGAGCGCGGTATCAGGTCGCGCTCAATGGCAAGTCCGTGCTGGACTTTACCAGCGAGGGCAAGATCGCCCGTGGACCCATCGGACTCCAGGTGCATCCCGGAGTCGCGATGAAAATCGCCTTTCGCCAACTCAAACTGACGCCGCTCTCGGCTCGCGCGCCGCAGAATTAGTTCGCCACGAGAGCAAACTTCAGCTCGCCCTCGGAAACCACTTCGCCATTGACGAGGCAACGAACTTTCGTTTGCCCAATCGAGCCACGAATTTTAATGACCTCAGCTTCGATGAACAAGGTGTCGCCTGGCAACACGGGACGACGCCATTTGACGTTGTCGGCACTCATGAAGTAACCAATTTTCCCTTGGTTCTCGGGCTTGCGCAGCATCAGCACGGAAGACACTTGTGCCATTGCTTCGAGCTGCAAGACGCCCGGCATCACTGGATGTCCTGGGAAATGGCCCGGGAAAAAGGGCTCGTTCATCGTCACGTTTTTCACGCCCGTGCACTTGGTGTCGCCTTCGAAATCGACAATGCGATCGACCAACAAGAACGGATATCGATGCGGCAAAATTTTCAGCACGTCGTTGATGTCCAACACCGCCTCGCCACTCGGAATTTTGATCGGTGGCACCATCGAACGCATGCGACTGTATTCGCGCTTCACCGTCGCCGCCATTTTGGTGTTCGGACCATGCCCCGGCTTCACCGCAATCACGTGACCGAGGATGCGCTTGCCGGACAGCATCAAGTCACCAATGACGTCCAGTGCCTTGTGTCGGGCAAATTCATTGGGAAAACGCAAGGCTTCTTTCGACATCACTTCATTGCCGCGCACCACTACGGCGTTTTCGAGCGAGCCGCCTTTGATCAAGCCCTTGTCGAGCAGAGGCTTGACGTCTTCGTAGTAGACAAAGGTGCGAGCAGAGGCGATTTCCTTTTCGTAAAGCTCGGGAGTGACTTCGGAGGAGAAATATTGAGTGAATCGACCATCCGGGCCGACGTTGGTCACCGACACACGGAAGGTCGGAGAAGGCACGATCGTGATCAAGCAGCCGTCGCCTGTTTCTTGATGAATCGGTTCGCGAATTTCCCAGATTTTGCGAGGAGCTTTTTGCGCCACAATGCCCGCCTTTTTGATCAGTTCCACAAAGGGACGAGCCGAGCCATCGCCGATGGGAGGCTCGTTGGCGTCCATTTCGATGATCGCGTTATCGACCCCCATGCCGGTGAGCGCGGAAATGACATGCTCTACCGTGTGAACCTTCACCGGACCATCGGCGAGAGTCGTGGCACGCTCGACTGTTTTGACCTTATCGACATCGGCATCGATGAACGGTTGATCCGCGAGGTCGATGCGGCGAAACTTGAAACCGTGCCCCTCAGGAGCGGGCTTGATCGTCAGCGAAACTTTCTCGCCTGTGTGCAAAGAAGTTCCTTCCAGAGTAGCGGCAGAGGCAAGCGTATGTTCGTATCGCCACAGTGCCAAGCCTCATTTTTCGTGGCGGAGGAGTCCCGCCTCCAAGCCCATCCCTATCGCTTCAAGGCAGTGAGCGAGACACCTCAGCCACGAAATGCCCTCCCCAGGCGGATTCAGGATTCGCTCAGCGCCAAAGATACGATTTCTTCGAAGCAATTTCTTTTCCCTGATGTCGAAAGCTCACGCGCCAGAGATGCCGTGGGTGCGGAATGTTTTGACCTTGCTGCCGCTCGCCGCTTGGAGGTATTCGAAGACGACTTCGACTTCTTGCCCGCGATAGGAGTCATCGTTCCAGATCACGTGGTAGTATTGGCCGACCTTTTGCAAGCGCTCTTCGACGGTTACGGCACCGTGAAGCAATCGCTGGACTTCGCCGCGCGCCATGAGGTCGTTGTTCTCTCGGAACATCGATTCGCGCAGGTGATACTGCTTCACCGTCAAGCCCTGGGGATCTCCCGAGCAAGAGGCCAAAACGATCAGCGCCAGTGCCAACAACCATTTCATCGTGCCAGGAGTATCATCGAAGCAGGGATTTTCACCAAGCAAAAAGATCTTTTGCTCAAATCATGGCTGCGGAGCGACATGTCGACGGATCAAATCCAGCGCCGATTGGCTGGCGGCTTTTTTGAAGCCATTGCGATCTCGCAAATGAAAGACCTTTTCGGCAATCGTCGGCAGCCCGCGCTGCGCCAATGCCAACCACGCCGTGCCCACGGGTTTTTCAGGACTGCCACCGCCGGGACCAGCGATGCCGGTGATCGATACCGCCACATCGACCGACGCCGCACGCAAGGCCCCTTCGGCCATTTGTCGGGCGACTTCTTCGCTCACCGCACCACATTTTTCCAAATCCTCAACCTGGACGCCGAGTTGCGCGATTTTCGCGCGATTGGCATAGGTGACAAAGCCCTGCACGAATACCTCGCTGCTGCCCGGGACATCGGTCAAACGCGACGCCACCAATCCTCCGGTGCAGCTCTCCGCCGTGGCGAGAGTTTTGCCGGCTCGACGCAATTGCTCGAGCACCACAAATTCTAACGAATCACCACCCTCACTGATGCATTGCGGGCCAAAGGCCGCAAGAGCGATCGCGCGACCCTGCGCTGTGGCCGACTGTTCGCCGATGAGACGCAGATCGACTTCCGAGATGCGCGCACAGTAGCCATATTCCAGGCCTTCGATCTGAGCCAGTTGATCATCGATCGCTTGGTGAAAATCGCTTTCACCAACGCCGGTAAACTTCAACTCCACCATGCCACGCAGAGCAGAAACTCCGGCAAGCGAGCGCAGGCGTGGTTCGACTTCCGCGAGAAACATCGGATAGAGTTCGCGCGGTGGACCGGGCAAAAGAAAAATCGCACAAGGCCTCACCGGGTTCATCCGCGGTGGCACGTAAATGCCCGGTGCGGTACCATTGCCATTCGGCAGGATGTCGGCACCCACGGGACATTGCGCTTGCTTGCGATTGGTCGGCGCCATGACTTTTTTCCGCGAGGCGAAAAATTCTTCCAACGAACGCATCGCCGCTTCATCCTCGATCAATTCGCAGCCCAACACAGCCGCTGTGGCCTCACGTGTCACATCGTCGCTCGTCGGCCCGAGACCACCCGTGACAAGCACCACATCGCTGCGACGCACGGCTTCCGCAAGAGTTTGCTCAATGATTGCGCCGTCGGGGATGGTCGTTTGACGTGCGACGCGTAAGCCCAAGCGAAACAACTCCCGCCCCAGCCAAGCGCCGTGGGTATTTTGGACGTTGCCCAGTAGAAGTTCGCTTCCGGTATTGATGATTTCAATGTGCACGACCCCACCATGCACGAGAAAACAGGTTCTTCAACCCGCGATTCACAGCATCGGCCATTTAAGGCACCTCGACAATTTGATCGCGCGTGATGAGATCGATGATGAGTCTTTTTTTGGAGCCAAATTCTTCCTTGAGCACCCCCGTCACGCGGATTTTTTTGCCGATGAGTTTCTTCACATCTGTCGCTTCCATGCCCGGCGACTGATAGCGAACCAGGTATCGACCCATCACTCGTGGTGCCTCGGGACCGCTTTCTCGAAACACAAGATACAAGGTTTTCTCTGACCCGCTCCAACTGATCCGCTCGAGCTTATCAACCACGCTCACCTGTTCGCCCATCCTCTCGCGCAGTTCTTTTTCCTCGTGAGGCAGATAATCTCTTGCTCGCAGCGTATGGGGCTCGGTCGGAGATTCCTCCAATCCTTGCAATTCCCGCGCCCGACGCTCGATTTCGGCGAGCTTTTGTTTTTCTTGAGAAGCTTCCTTTTTTTCGACTTTTGATGTCGTTTTTTGAGCTTTGGCCGAAGTGCTTGCGATCGGAATTTCGCGTTCATTCCACCATTTCACTCCCAAAACGGCAAGACCACCGAAGACCAAAAGAGCGGCAATCACATACCATCCGGTATGGGAGTTTTTTTGTGCTGAGGGCATCGGGATCGGCTTTGGCGCTAAAGGACGAGCCGACAAACTTTTGCCCGACAACAAGGGCGCATGCTGGGTGAGTTGCTCGCCCAAGGTGAGAATTTTCATCGCCTGATCCACCGTCATGCCGGGCATTTTGATTTTCTTGAGCCACTGACTGAATGGCCCGGCATTTCCTGCGGTGAGCGTGCGTCCCGTCCAGCCAAGAGATTGCTCTAGCAAAGCGGCGAACTCAGAGAAAAAGCCCGATGAGGGACGTCGGTCCAGCCATTTCATCGGATCGATGGCAAAACGAAAAGACACGCCCTGCTGTTCGTCTTCGACCAATTCAATCTCATGGGGTTGCAGGAAGAGCCAGTTGACCTCGTGGCCGATTTGTTGTGTCAACCACTGCATCAATAGCAGAATCTCCTCCGCCAACCAGTGAGCTTGCTCCAGTGTCAATGCCGCATGCCAAAGGTAATCGGCCAAGGTTTTCCCCTGACGCGACGCAAGAATCAGATAGGGCATTCCATCCACCGCATCGCACGCGCCACCGAGAACAGAACTCAAACCCGGATGACGAAACTCCTGCAATCGCAACACTCCCTGCACAAAGGCCTGGATCTCGGAACCAGTGAGACCGCGATCCTCGGCACCAAAGGGGAAAAATCGATGCAAAGCGACATCTCCCCCCGTTTCGCGATCGCGCGCCCAATAGACCACACCGTCTGCATCTTGATGCAGCAGTTCTTCAATCTGAAAGCGGTTCACGGGCACCATCGAGAATTACCACGCTCCCCCGCTGGGCGACAACCCCCAATCTCAAATTTCCTGCCATGCAGGCAAAGTTCTCACAGACCCAGTTGATGCAAAAAGTCGCGCAGTTTGGCCACGGGCAAGCCCACCACGTTGTCCCGATCTCCCCGCACTTCGCGTATGATCCAGTCGCCATGCTCTTGCACAGCGTAGCCGCCCGCTTTGTCGAGGGTGTGGACGGCTTGCATGTAACGAGCAATCATCTCTTCGCTCAAATCGAGAAAATGCACTTCGGTGACTTCGTCAAAAACGTGCGACTGCCCTTTTTCATCGACCACGCAAACGCCTGTGCAAACCAAGTTGACCTGCCCACTGAGCGCGCGCAGCATCGCTGCCGCTTCAGCAAGATCTTTGGGCTTGCCCAGAGGTTGCCCCGCCAAACAAACCAAGGTGTCGGCGCCAATCACCACACGACCCGGTTGTTGGCGTGCAATGTCTTCCGCTTTGAGTCGGGCGTTGTGCCGACAAAGCTCACGGAAATCGATGGCCCTGTCGTGGAGTTCTTCCGCAGCAGAAGCGATCACTTCCACCTCCCAACCTTGCGCCTTCATCAAATCCAAGCGACGCGGCGACGATGATGCCAGAATCAACGCGTTTTTCATCTCACTTTCCCTGCAAAATGGCTGCCATCTTGGCATCGAAAGGAAATGTCATTTCCCCTGCCCCTTTGACTGGTTCGCCTTCGAGCACCTGATACTCGTAGATTTTCAGAGGTTTCACCCCGCGAATCTGGGAAAAAGCATACACGCGAATCGCCATCGCTTCTTTCCCCGTCGCACCCGGCAACCCTTTGACCGAATAACGAATGTGATTGTCGCCATCGCGCACCCCACCCATCACCAACTCGGCTTCTTTGGTGTTGCCGAATCGATGCTTGCTCACGCGATTGACCGTCACTTCCACTTCGCGACCAGGACAATAGACATAGACTTTTGCAATGTATTTCGCCACTGGCATCGCCATCGGCACAGGCGGCACTTGCCCAGTCGGCGTAAATTCGGGCGTCGATCGAATGTATTTCAAATCTCCTTGCGACAACTCCTTCCGCACATCCGGCAAGGCCGCGAGACTCACAAACTGCGCTTGATCGTACTTCCAACCCGTGCGCTCTTGCACGAAGTCGATCACCAACAAGTTGTCGGTCGGCTGGCCTCCGACGCTGAAATCGACTTTGCCAAAGTACACCGACTTCGCCGTCCGACCATTGCGCAGCGACTGCAAGTGCTTCAAATTCGTCAACGCAGGTGGTGCCGCAGGAAGTTCAAAAATCCCCTTCGGGAAAACGCGACGCTCGGAATTGATCCGATTGCGCACCGTCACTTGTCGATGCTCCGCCGTCACCTTCGCCCACGAGGCATAGTTTTTTTGCACCATGGCATTGCGCCAAAAACCATAGACCGACTCCAATTGCTGACGCAGCGCAAGGTCTTGCGCGAGGGCAGAACTCATCATTGCGATGGCTACGATCATCCACTTCATGGCCCCGATCCTAGCCTTTTCTCGCTGCATGAAAAGACAAATGCGAAGACTCTCGCAACTGGTTGAGCAGCTCATACCATCGCCCATTGCGGACGTTCATCCTCGAAAGTCAGTCGCTCCCCTGTGACCGGGTGATCGAGCGACAAACGCCACGCATGCAACATCAGCGGTGCTTCGCTCGGTTCGATCGTTTGTGTCGCGGCCACTTGATGATGCAGCAGATAGGTCGCATCACCGCAGACCGGGAATCCCAGATGCCAAAGATGCACGCGGATCTGATTGGTGCGACCCGTCAGCAGGTTCGCTTCTAACAACGTTGTTTGATCGTCGTATCGATGCACCACACGAAACTCCGTGCAGGCCGGCAAGCCCTCGACCTCATCAATCACCCGCGACCCCGCGAGATCCGCTTGTGCCGAAATCGGGGCTTCGCAACGGTAGCTGTCCCACGCGGGCTGTCCTTGGACACGCACCAGGTAGGTCTTTTTCAAGGTCTGACGCTGAAACTGCAACTGCATCTTCGCGCAAATGGGACGAGTGCGGGCATACAACACCAAGCCCGCAGTGTTGGCGTCCAAGCGATGCACCGGACGCGGCGACGGATGAATGATCTTGTTGATGATGTGCTGCATTGTATTGCGATGAAAGCGACCGCAAGGATGCATCGGCAATGGCGCGGGCTTGCGCACCACAATCATGGCGTGATCGGCATAGAGAAAACGAATGTCCGCATTGACCTCGGGCTCCGTGGCCAACGCCATCGTCTGCTCATAGCGCTCGCCCGCGCGCACGATTTGCTCGCCATCGACCACCTGCCCTTTTTCATGACGGAAACGCCCTTCGGTAAGTCGACGCTGCCATTCTGCTTCTTCGATTTGCGGAAACAACCGCAACAGCAAGTCCTTCAAACGCCAGCCATCGAAGTCCTGCTTGATGAAAAGCGGTCGCACATTTTCGCAAGGCACACTGCCCGGCAAGGGATGGGTGATGGCATGCAAATCGCTCTGCCATTGCGCCAGCATCTGCTGACGCTGATCTTCTTCGCTGACATAGCAATACGGACAAGATTTCCCTTCCACATAGCGCGGATCTTTTTGCTCCTCCGGTTCGAGCGGCGCTTGACAGTGAAAACAAATCGCCGAATCCGTCTCGCGCAAACTGGGGTCAAGGCCCACGCGATGATCGAACACAAAGCACTCGCCCTCGTAATGATCGCCGCCCACTTCCTCGAAGTATTTCAAAATGCCGCCATCGAGCTGAAACACGTTTTCGAACCCCTTCAGTTCCATGAAAGGTGCCGCTTTTTCGCAGCGAATCCCGCCCGTACAAAAGGTCACGATGGGCTGCTTTTTCAGCTCCTCCGGCAAGCGATCGACCGCATCAGGAAACTGTCGAAACGTATCCACACCAATCGGCACAGCATGGCGAAAAGTGCCCAGCTTGACCTCGTAGTCATTGCGTGTATCGATCAAGGTCACCGGACGTCCTTCATCGAGCCATTGCTTGAGTGTCTTCGCCGGCAAATGGCGCGACGTATAGCGCGCGGGGTCGACTTCTGGCACGCCAAAGGAAATGATTTCCTTTTTGATCCTCACCAACATCCGATTGAACGGCTGATGATCGCTTTCGCTAAACTTCGCCTGAAACGCCTCCAGTCCAGGAATCGATCGCACCACGCCGATGAGGTGATCGATGTCCTCCCGTTGACCCGCCAAAAACAAATTGATGCCCTCCGTGCTGAGCAAAATCGTGCCCTTGAGTTGGTGCGCCTTGCATTCCTCCAACAAAGTCGCCCGCCACTCCTTCAAACGATCCAAACGCGCAAAAAGATAGCCAGAAATGTTGCTGTAAACAAGAGACGAAGAATTCATGGAGAAACCCCAAGCTACCGAAAACCCACCACCTTGCCAAGACACATTATCTCACCACCGTGGCGCGGAGGCGTCTCGCCTCCCAGCCAAAAACCCCAAACCCCAAACCCCAAACCCCAAACCCCAAACCCCAAACCCCAAACCTCTCTCAAACAGAAAAGACATCCCCCCTTCTTTCACCCCTAACCCGGCTCATCAATGACTACCGAGTCCCTAAAGGATTTCAACGTGATCGATCAATCTCACCTCACCATAAAATCCCGCCACCGCCAAAATCGCCGGACGCCGTACCTCTGCCACAGCCTCCAAAGTCTCAGCATCGACCAGGGCGAGGTAATCGATGCGAAACTCGCTTGATTCCGACACATGCTGTCGCACGACCGCGAGCAAGGGTTCTGCGCGCTTTTCTCCCGCGCTCGCAAGATCCGCCGCGGCACGCAGCGACCGATCGATCATCGGAGCATCCTGCCGCTGCTCGGGCGAAAGCCTTACGTTGCGCGACGACATCGCCAAGCCATCCGCCTCACGCACGGTCGGGTGTCCGATGATCTCAATCGGCACATGCAAATCTCGCACCATGCGTCGAATGATCGCCAACTGTTGAAAATCTTTTTTGCCAAAAACCGCCGACTGTGCGCGAAAGAGTAGAAACAATTTCATCACCACCGTACCGTACAGACGCCGGTGAAATGCCCCGGACGCGATGCTCCACACAGATGAGCCGACAAGCGATTTTCGGAAATCATCACACTGTGATCCGACGCATACATTTGCGCATGATCTGGAGTAAAAACCAAATCCACTCCCGCCGCTTCACAAGCTGCCAGATCGCGTTCGAGAGGGCGCGGGTATTTTTCCCAATCGTCCTTGCGATCGAATTGGATCGAATTGACAAAAATCGACACCGCCACCGTGCCCTCGCTCCCGACTTTCTCGCGCGCCGCACGGATCAAAGCCAAATGCCCTTCATGCAGCGCACCCATGGTCGGCACCAAGCACAAAGGTTGCGGCAAAGCAGCCACATGCTGCAACAAAACATCCGTATCAGCAACCACGATCACGCCAAAACGCTAGCACCTCCCCCCAACATCCGACGAGAGAAAAAAAGCGCGCCTGATCATCTCTGTATTAGGTCAACTCAGGGTCAACGGGGTACAACATCATCAAAGGCTATGATTTGCACTTGGTGACTCGCAGGATTTTCGTAAACCAACTGAATCACTCGCTCACGTCCCGGATGAGGCCATAATCCCGATGCCACGCGACGCCAGTTCTCTTGCTCTTTGACAAAGGCTTTCATGCCCGATTGATTGCCGTGGCGCACGGGAGGATCTTTGATCTGCATCGTGCGAGCCGGCTCAATGATCCAAGGCTTTTTTTCGAGCTCAATGCGAACCGTCGATCGACTGAGATTGATCACATGAAAACTGCCCGCAGGAAATGCTTGAATCGAATCAGGCACCGCCAAAAGTCGATAAGGCCGAACTGAGCCCTCCGGCATCGGCAAAGCGATCAATACGGCGCTAGCAGTTTTTTCGGGCAACTCCATTTCTGCGAGTCGTTGCTCCTTTTTCGAACTTGAATCCGCTGATGTCGTTAGAATCAGTCTTCTCGAACGAAGCAAGATGGTGGTCGACTCATGGTTGAGATACGTCCGCATCGGCAGCTTCTGCCCCTCAGCATCAGCAGCCGCAAGAGGATCGTGTACGTAGACATTTTCCATCGCATGACTCGGCTGAAAAGCCAGCAAACGCAGGCGAATCGAAGGAGGCGCAGCTGAGGCAGCAGGAGCCTGCGCCATCACGGAAGCAACCATCAGCTGAAAGATCGCCAATAAAAGCGCAAACGGAACAAATCGGTAGAATCGGAAGGAGAACATACTATCAAAAAGAAACAATCGCATCAAAGTTCGCGGGCTTGCAACCAGCGGAACGATGTGATTTGAAAACGTCGACCAAATTGCAGATTGAGCGGCTTCAGAGGGCTCGTTGGGTTGTTCAACGTCGCCGTGGGCTGATCTCTTGCATCAACCCACTCCGGCATACGCTGCACAGTCGCCTCACACCAAGCCCGCGCCACAACGGTCTGACCATCGGGCGCCAAAGCATCGCCATAGGCTCGAATTTTGAAAGTGTCCCCGCGCACTGTCGCAATCGGAGCCAAGAGCGTCATCAAGTCGCCTTGCGTCACCATACTGGGAGCTCCCTCTCCCGTAAGTCCATTCATGGCAGCAATGTTCTGCACGCCGCGTCGACGCGCCAACGGCATGGTATTGGCCGCAATCGATTTGGAGTCCAACGCGTGACTCATGGCATTGATGCCTGAGACATCAATGGCCGTCTGCAGAATGCCGGCAAGACTTTGCAACTGCCCCGCAGCAGCAACGCGCCGATTGACAAATTCTCCCAAGCTCAGCGGCGGCGCTTGATCGAGATTTCCTCTGGCGCGGATTTGCCCCACAATGGCCTCTGCCAGCGAACGGATCTGAGAATCAGTGAGCGCTCGGAAACCGGCCCAGCGCATTTGACCGACGAGATTCACATCTTGCGTGACCTGATTGGGACCGGCAAGTGGCATGCTCACTCGCGCAAAGGGCGTTTGTCCTGGCTGACTGAGGAGCGAATTGCCCCAACCGTGAACGACTTGATCGCGCAACGAAGACAACACCGCCTGCCAAGCATCCACCGAAGTCGAATTCAGATTGAATGGGCCTTTGATAGCCAAATGCTGACTCATCGCTCGCGAACGATCCCGCTCCGTCATCGCTTCAAGCTCTTTAACGATTTCCGCAGACTTCGCCGAACTCGATAAGCCGATGATTCGCGGATTCCTCGCCGAGCGCTGTGAATCTAACACATCTCGCATGGTTTGTTGCCAAGTTCTGGCTTGAGCGGACAACCAAGGCAAGGCCGGGGTATCGGCAATCGACGAAAAATAATAGCGATCCCATAAGGTGTCGTTGAGAAAGTACGAATGATCGACCCCACGAAGATTCGTGCCATTCAAATTTGGGTTGCTGACCAAGTTCGGCGCGATCAGCGGATGCGCGCGCGAGTTCCCAAAAGCGTGCACCACACGTGGCAAGCGACTGCTCGTAACCAAATTGGCGGAAACCCAATCCCCTAACGAAACTGCCGGACCAATCGGGATCCGGTACATCGGCACGTTGGTCACACCCTCAGCAGAGTTGCGAGATGCACCAAAAAATCCCCTACCATACCCAGGCGAGCCTTCCCCATCGGCGGCATCCCATTCGATCATCGGCGCAGTCGACCAGCCCGTCAGTTCGATCAATCGCAGGTCATGCGACTGATTGGCCAAACCCACCGACGAAGTCACAATATCACCCCCTTCGGTGACAGGATTGTTGTAGAGCCATGCTTTGCTGTCATCGAGCACATCTCGCGTGGTGCGGGCGGTCATCTCAAGCATCGCTAACGGTTTTTTCCCACCTTTTCCTGGATCGTTCAGCGTCTGCAACAAATCACCCACGATGAATCGACGCTGAATCACAGGTTGATTCGGATTAGCGCTGATTTCCCGGATGGGGTCGTTGAAACGAAACCGATAGCTGCGCAAAAGATCCCCAGATGCCGCAATGTTTGAATTGTCATCAACCTTACCAGCGAGCAAATCCACTCGGAAATCATGATCTGTCGACGAAGTCGTGCGTTGAGCTTGCAGCTGCACAAGAACTTCATCGTCATGGTGAATGTTCACATCGCCACTGAATCGAAACTGATCCTCAAAAGGATAATACGATTCCACAGGACGACCACCGTTGACACCATGTATTCCTCTTTCGACGCTGATGTGATTCATCCGCAAGCCACCACGCACATCCCATCCAGGCACGGCTTCCACACCCCAGATGTTGTTGGTGCGTCGATCTCGATTTCCCGCACCTGCCATATCATCCGAGTTGTAGTGATCCAAAAACTGGATACGACCCGGCCAAGGCTCCCATGCCCAAACCCAATTGCGCTCCAAGCGCGCCGAATACACCTTCACCTCTCCCGGTTGCAGAAGCATTTGATTTCCCTTCGCCGCAGAAGTACCATCAGACAGTTGCACGGTGAAAATGCGCTGATTGTTCATGGCGGTGTCACCTTCACCCGCACGATTGAAGCGCCCTAACCCATGAAAACTACTTGAGTTGTCGCGCCACTCAGCACGCAACCATTGGGGACTCGAATTGCCGGTGATCTTGGCGAAACGAAAGCCTACGGGAGGATTCCAGACACGAAAACGCAAGTGATCGAAGCGCAGTGCAACATCGTAAGGATTGTGCAGCGTCACGAGCGCCTCATAGATGATCATCGGTGTCGCGTAACGACTTCTTTGCGCTTCTGGTGCCCGCGACAACCAAGCTCCGTCGGTGCAGGGATGAGTCACTAACGAAAAAACCACCTGCAATTTGGCAATCGAGGGGAGTAGATTCGCATTGGTCGGCGATGGCGCACGGGTAATGCTCAATGTAGCCAGATCCGAGGGTGTCAGCGAGTTTGTGCCCTGATACACGACAGGCATGTTGCGCTGTTGCGTCAAGGAGGAGTCATTGAACTGGTGATAATGATCGTGCAAAAACTGCCAACGGACAGCACCACTATTGCTCGTGCTGTAGAGCTGTGGAGAGGAGTTACTACCTGTGATGTTCGTAAGATTAAAGGCAGGATTGGAAAGTAACGCGCTCAAATCCTGCTTGAGTCCGCCCGATGCCGTATCGGTCAGCAATCCAACACTGTTCGTTGTGAGATCGTGAAAACGACGCCGTGTTTGCTCGTGCATGCTGCGGTCGGCCAACAGGTTCGGTGTTTCCAGCGAAATGAAATTTTGCGGAGTGCGCAAATGGGCGAGATTGCTCAAATCGAGGATGTCCGCGCGAAAACGATAGGGCGCAGTTCGCGAAGCGATTTCTTGACCTCGATCCAAGAGTGCCACTTCTGGCAGATCAATCGCAGCTTTCGTGCTCTCATCAAACACGGCCCATGCATAGCTACCTGCGAGCTTTCGATCTTGCGTCATCGTCGTCAGCTTGTGCGCCGTCACACGGGTCGATTGCCCCATGCCATCAGTGCGCTCACCAACAAGATCCACGCCAGAGAGCGAAGGTGCCACATTGGCGAAATCGAACTTTTCCGCCTCGCCTGGCGGAGCCGAAATCAGCCATTTGCGGAATCGCCTGCTTTTTTCACTGTAATTCGGGGTCGTAATGCTATTGCTGTTCGGATCCCAGCGCCACGAACTCCATGCCCCGGTGAGACGTGGCTGAAGAGGTTGAGGATGCACTGCCGCAGCCGATGCTGACACACTTTGATCAGGCCCCATGGTGCGTTGCAGTTCGCCAAGAGCGAGAAAAAGTGCCATTCGGGCATTGGCTTGGGCCGTTTTCATGGCTTGAGATTGCCCTGAAGTTCGCAAACTTACCGCCGACAAACTAAGCATGGCCATGCCTAACAGCATCAACAACATCATCAACATCAAGGACATCACCAGCGTAAATCCGCGATCCCTGCGTTTCGCTCGATGGGCGCAATGCGCATTGCGCAGCTTTGCTCCTTTCTTCCAGATGTCTAAAAAAACATTCATTGTAAATACCTTGGAAATCACTACGAACAACAACCTTCAGAAAATGACAAATGAGAGAATCACGTCGTGAGAATTTCGACATGCAACAGCGCGACAATTTCGCGTTCATCTATGCGCTCATTCACGCAGCAAACATCATGCCACAAGCTGCTTCCCTCAAGGCAAATCACCGCCTTGATCTGATTCATTTTTTGTATCAGATGACACAAAAGAGACACAAATACCTCTTGCTATTCAAGGCACAGGTCCAATCGATCCCCCCATGTCCCATGTAACGGGATAACCAATGAAAGTTCGATCTTGTTTCCCTTTCGTGAGGGCTTCGACCCAACGAATCACACGACGAACCATCAGCATGTCGTCGCCACGAAGACAGGAAATCTTCGGTTCGACCCAAGGGAACCAATCATCATCGCTAAGACTAAACAAGGAGATATCTTGCGGCACACGAAGTCCCTGCTGTGCGAGAAACGCTAACACACCCGCCATCCATTTGCCGTACGTCGTGATGATCGCCGTAGGTCGCGTAAAACGAAATTCTTCTTTCAACGCTTCCTGCAAACCTTCGGGACTGTTTTTCCAAACGGGAAGATTGTAGATGCCAAGAGTGATGCCAGCACTTGCCAACTCCTTGCCCAACACTTCAATGTATGGGTCTTGTTCTTTGATGAGTCGATACTCAGGCCACAGAAAAACAATGCGCCGATGCCCAAGGTGAATGAGATGCCGCAGCACTTTTTCGAATTGCTGCATGCCCAAAAAACCCGTACCAGCAATCGGCAAACCAATAAGCTTGCCACACACACCGATCACCGGAATGTTTTGCTCAGCAAACCATGTCGCAACTCGCGACTGCGGACCAATCACAATCCATGCATCGGCGGGATGATCCGCGACGAAACGGGCGATCCGAGCTGGGTTATGATTCAAATCTTGCTGAGACTTTTGCGCCATCCGACAATGATGCCCTGCGAGATCCAACATGATCTGCATGTGCAAAATCACTCTTTGAAAGACCGCATCTTCGTCGATAAAGGGAATGCCAGGGAATATGGTAATGTTCAACGATTTTGTGTCATCGGACTGATCCTTCTCGGGGACTTGAGCCATCCGTGGGCGTCCTGGGCCGTCGTTGATCACCCATTCTTGCCGCTCAAGAAGACGAATCGCGGCGCGCATGGTCGCTGGCGATACATCATACTGCGATGCCAAAGCCAATACCCCAGGAAGCTTTCCCGCCAACCGACCTTCGCGAATCGCGTCCGCCAATACTTTTGCCATTTGCTCCGCTGCAGAAAGCTTGCGCGACAAAATCTTCATGATTCACTGATGCATTTTTTGCACCTGTAGTCAATCGACTATTTGCTTGAGAGGCGCTTGGAGTGTGTCAGCTTTCTCGTTAGTCAACTGCCTAGCGATGCTTGGTTATTGTTGTAACTTTTCGTTTTGCCACGATTATGAAACCGTATTTGCGCTGTCGCCTTCCCCTTTCTTCGACCTCTCTCATTCTGGCTCTCTACACGATCTCCGCTCAGGCGCAGAACTACACTTGGGATGGCAGCACGGACAATTTTACCGCTGTCCGATGGGATAGCGGAGCCGGCTTGGTGAGTTGGCCGGGTGCCGGCAATAATGCCATCATTCCCAGTGGCTCTGTGGCGGTCGATCAACCCTGGGCGGTGAATGCCATCACCATGAGCGGAGGCGCTCTGGCGCTGGTCGGACCGACAGCGAGCATTTCCGCAGGCTTTCCTCTGACCATTGGCAGTGCCGTTGATCCGGCTGCGGTGTTTCTCAATGGCGGAACCGTGAACCGCACGCAGATCAACATCGGTCAGGGAACGGGGGCTGGTCGGCTCCGCCTCACCAATGGCGCTGTGGTCACTACCACCGGAGAACTCTGGGTCGGCGCGAATGCCAATGCCGCAGGCTTTGGTGAACTCACCATCAACAGCGGTACTCTCACCACAGGCTCTTGGCTGGCGATCGGTCGCGGCGTCGATGGCGCAGCAGGATTCTTTAACACTCGCGGAGTTCTAAACATGGAAGGAGGAACTCTGAATGTGGGAACCAGCGGTAATCTTACCATCGGCGCTTTCCGCGTCGCAACCACTGCCACGAGCCAAATGAATCTGTCCGGCGGCACGGTCAATGTCGGTCGCGGAGTGTATGTAGGCGAGAATGCCAATGGCTATCTCGACGTGTCAGGCGGGCAGTTGAACATTAGCACAGGCGCCGTGGATGTAGGTTTGCAAATTCGTGGCATCATGAACCTGCGTGGTGGCGTCGTTTCGACTCCTTGGGTCGTGCGTCGCGGTGGCGGCGAGGGCATTCTGAACTTCAATGGTGGAATTCTGCAAGCTCGCCAGAGCAATGTCAATTTCCTCGGTGGCCTCGGCCAGGCTCAAGTATTCGCCGGTGGTGCGATCATTGACAGCGGGGAACACAACATCACCATCGCCCAAGCGCTGAACGGAGCCAGTGGCGAAGGCGTGAGCGCCGATGGACTTATCATCACCGGTGGCTCGGGCTACACTTCGGCCCCGATCGTGGAAATCTCTGGTGGTGGCGGTAGCGGCGCAACGGCCCGCGCCATTGTCACCGATGGAGTTGTAAGCGGGATTGAAATCACCAACCCCGGCACCGGCTACACAACATCGCCCACGTTTGCTCTCTTCGGTGGCGGTGGCACAGGAGCAAGCATCGACGGCACTGCGACACTCGTCACGAATGTTTCAGGAGGTCTTACCAAGATCGGATCGGGTCGCTTGACGCTCTCGGGCATCAACTCCTATGCCGGAACCACCCAAGTCAACGAAGGCACACTTTTTGTCACTGGCGCGTTAAGCTCCGACATCAATCTCGCCGATAACACGAATCTCGGAGGCACGGGTTCGACGACCGCTACGCTGACGATGCAAGGAAATCATCAGTTTTTCTTCAACCCTGCCGCCACAGGATCTTTCGTTGCCTCTGCGGTCAACGTCGAAGGTGCCACCATTCGCGTCATTGCCGACGGCGCTTTCACTCCCGTGACCAATAAGGTCATTTTGGCAAGCGCTGACCCCATCCAAGGACAAATCAGCAACTTTCAGAGCGGCAATCCGCGCATGACGCTCTCGTTCAATGGCGCGGGCACCGAATTGCTGGCAAGCTACACCCCTGCGAACTTGGTGTGGTCGGGCGCTGATGCCAATTTGCCGAATGCATGGAATGTGAATAATTCCATCAACTGGGCGGGAGGAAATGTCTACGTCCAAGGAGACAGCGTCACCTTTGACGACAGCGCCACAGTAGATTCTCCCGTCTTGGTGGAACTGGAAGAAAATGTCACTCCCAGCAGTGTGACTTTTGCCAATCTCAACAAATCCTACGAACTCAGTGGATCGGCTATCACAGGCGCGACAGGAGTCTTGGTCAACGGCGGGGGCAATGTCATTCTCGCGAATAACAATACCTATAGTGGCATTACATCGGTTCGAGCTGGAACGTTGCAATTCATCGGCACGAACACGATTGGCGAGCTTCAGATCAACGGAAACGCTGCGATCACTCGCGTCACCGGCGGCACAACTACGGTGGCGAGCACAGGTGGAAATACCTACGTCACAGGCGGCAGCACGCTGGAGATCGACGGTGGCTCACTCAGAATCACCGGCGCAGCGGCATGGTTCAGTGTAGGCGACCACCCCATCCTGCCCGATGGCAATGGCACGCTCTTGCTGACCAGTGGATCTTTTACGAACAACAACAGTTGGGGCATCCCTGTCGGCGCAGGCAGTGCTGGAACCGGAACCATCACGATCAATGGCGGCACATTCACCGCCGATGACGCGATCCAAAACGGCATCATTCTTGGAGAAAGTTCAGGAGGCAATGGAACACTTAATCTTAATGGAGGCGTTCTTATAGCAGACCGCATTGCGACAGGTGCAGGAACAGGTGCAGTGAATTTCAACGGCGGCAAACTTCAGTCCACGGGCGGACGTATCGACATTCTTGCCGACACCTTGAATGTGATGACAACCACCATTCAAGCTGGCGGCTTACGTCTCGGAGGCATTCCGAATTTCACCATCTCGGAATCGATGACGGGAGCAGGCGGGGTTACCAAGGAAGATGCAAATGGAGTCTCACTCACTGCGCAAAATTCCTACACGGGCAGTACGATTGTCAGCGCTGGCACACTATCCCTCGGAAACGGTGTGACCAACTCGAACTTGGCAGACAGCGCCGACGTTTCGGTAGCGGCTCGGGCCACGCTGAATTTGAACTTTAGTGGAACGGACACCATCGATGAGCTCTGGCTTGGCGGTGTTCAGCAAGCTGCTGGAGTCTATGATGCCACCCACCCCTCTGGCTTGATTAGCGGCACAGGAACGCTCACTGTCACTAGGGGCCCATCGACATCCGATTACCAAACTTGGGCGGACAGCTTCCAACCGCCCATTGGTTTGGCGACAGCCGACGATGACGGCGATGGGTTGTCGAACTTTTCGGAATACGCCTTTGGTCTGAATCCGCAAAGCGCCACCTCCGTCAATCCGATCAGCCAACCTCTGGATCAAGCCACGGGCCAATTCAAATTCACTCGTCGCGCCACTCCTGCCACGACGAATGTGACGTATTCCTTCGAATACTCGACTACCCTCACAGGGACTTGGCCCACCTTCATTCCCCTGAGCCAAACTTCCAACAATGGCACGCCGGTAGAGGAAATCACCGTGACGATTCCCACCGCCTTGTTGTCCGAGCCAAAACTGTTTTTGCGCGTCAAAGCTGATCAACCGCAGTAAGTCGCGAGCATTTCTCTTCAACAACGGACTTTGGCAATCCAGAGTCCGTTTTTGTTTTTTGAAAAGAATTTTTCCCATGCGCTGTTGTGTCAGTATTCGCCTAAAAATTGCATTCTTTCCCAGGAAAAAATGCGCCATCTCTCTGACTTCTTCTTCCGCGAAGAAACAAAAATCCATTGATTTATCAATGAATTTCCCGATTTTTTCAGCAAAAGAATTGCCCAACTAGTTCATTTTTTGAATCGGTCTTTCTCGTCGATCCTCTTGATGCTTGGGAGGGGATGGGACAAACTTCCCTCCGAACTTCGTGGCGAAGTGAAATCAATCGAAAAAATAACGAAAATCATGAAACTAAAAGCATTGCGTTTAATGACAGCAACTCCCCTCATGCTTGCTCTTTCGGCTCTGCCCGCTCTGGCACAGTCGCTATCGTGGGACGGAGCTGATACCTCCACAACTGGCGCCCAAGGCGGTGCCGGAACGTGGGATACAACCACCGCCAACTGGTGGAATGGCAGCACGAATGTGCTGTGGCCTACAGCGGGAACCAACAATGATGCCGTTTTTGGCGGCACTGCTGGAGCTGTGACTGTCGCGGCAGGTGGAGTCACGGCCAATGACCTCACCTTTGACACAACGGGCTACACACTCTCGGGTGGCACGATTACCTTGAATGGCGCGACACCCACATTGAGTGCGGGCAGCGGCATCAGTGCGACGATCTCGTCGACCATCGCGAGCACGACTGGCGTCACCAAGACTGGCGCAGGAACAGTCGCTCTCTCCGGCAACAATTCCTACACCGGAACGACCACCGTCAGCGCAGGAACATTGCAGTATTCCGGCAATAACACCTTGCAAAACTTGGTGTTGAACGGCACGGGAGCGGTCGCAGACTTTAGTGGTGGAACGACCACCGTCAACAGTACTGGAGGCGGCACATTCATCAACGGTGGTAGCACCCTACGCATCTCTGGCGGAAGTCTGACCTACCAAGGAGGTGGTTCATGGCTGAATTTTGACAATGGCACTATTACTCTGGACAGTGGCTCATTTACGAGCACCAACCAGTGGGGTGTCACCGCCAATACAGCTGCCGGGACGATCAACATCAATGGTGGAAGTTTTACAGCCAATGCTATCAGCAACAATGGAATCATCCTAGGCGAATCAGCATCCGGTAACGGAATCCTTAACCTGAACGGGGGCACTCTTATCACCGATCAAATTCGTGGTGGACTGGGAGTTGGTTCGATCAACTTCAACGGCGGCAAACTTCAATCCACTGGTGATCTTACCGACATCATCGTAAACAACACCCGAATCACCACCACGCTTCTTTCGGGCGGTCTCCGAGTCGGGGGAACTCCGAACTTCACCATCTCTGAAGTCATGGTGGGAACGGGTGGTGTCACCAAAGAAGATTCCAACACGGTTACGCTGTCAGGTGCCAACACTTTCACGGGTGTCGTTACTGTCAATGGCGGGACTCTCATTGCAAGCTTTGCTAACGGCGCCAACAATGCTGTCTTTAGCCAAGTCAGCGGAATCGTTGTCAACAGCGGAGGAACGCTAGGTACCACCTCCAACGCTTTGTTCGGCTGGGATGGAACTCAGGCGAGAACCTTGACCGTCAATGCCGGAGGCATTGCCACCACTCAGGCCGGTAACGATGCCAACGTCGGACTGGTCGTATTGAATGGCGGTGAATTGGCTGGCAGTCAAGGTGCCTGGGCATGGGGCTCATGGAACTTTGGCCGTGCCACCGAAAAAACCCTGCGGGTCACGGAGAACTCCACTGTCAGTGCCACAGGCGTGGCTCTCACACGCGGTTCTTTTGTGGAAGTTGCAGCCGGAAAAACACTGAACTTCACGGGCACGATCATCAATATTCCCGATGCAGTTAGCCAATGGTCGAAAACTGGTGCTGGCACCATGATTCTTGGCGGGACAAACACCTACACAGGCACCACAACTGTCACAGGTGGCACACTGATCGTCAATGGTTCGATTGCAGCCAATACCACGACGACCGTGCAGACAGGTGCTACGATTGGCGGCAGTGGCTCGGTAGGCAATTTGACCATCGCAGCAGGCGGATCGATCAACCCAGGCAATAGCCCAGGAGTCTTGACGGTCAACGGAGCCTACAATCAAGCGGGCACTTTGGTCGCAGAGATTGCCGGTTTGACCGCTGGCACTGACCACGATCAGGTCCGCGTGAATGGAACCGTGACTCTATCCGGCAGTCTTTCCACAATGTTTACCGGTGGCAGCTATCAGGTCAACGACTTGATCTTCTTGGTTCTGAACGATGGCATCGATAGCATCAGTGGCACCTTTAGCGGTCTGGCACAGAATTCCTATGTCACCAGCTACGGTGGAATGGATTGGTTCATCAGCTACAACGCCGACAGCGCGGGCAACACCTTCACCGGTGGCAACGATGTCGCGCTGCGTGCGGTCCCTGAGCCATCCGCTGCCTTGTTGGGCGGTCTTGGTGCTCTGGCACTCCTTCGTCGCCGTCGCAAAGACGTCGCATAAAACTTTGCCTTCATAGGAGGTAATCAGGCAGGTTCCGGTTGGGTTTCCCGGGGCCTGCCATTTTTTTGGGGAGAAACACTTCTCCGCGTCGATCATCCACTCGCTAACTCTTTTTTCAAAAAGGCCGCGGTGCGGGAGTCTTTGCTTTTGGCGACTTGTTCGGGTGTGCCTTGGGCGACAATGGTGCCACCGCCTTCGCCTGCTTCGGGACCGATGTCGATGATCCAATCAGCCTCGGCGGCGACGGCCATGTGGTGCTCGATCACCACGACGGTATGCCCTTCGTTGACCAGTCGATGCAACACGTCGATCAATCGACGCACGTCTTCGAGATGAAGCCCCACCGTCGGCTCTTCGATGAGATAGAGATTGCCTTTGCTGTTTTTGAGCTGCGCCATGCGTTTGCGCAGCGATCGACCACGTGCAATTTCACTGACCAGCTTGATGCGCTGCGCTTCGCCACCCGAGAGCGTGGGCGATGCCTGACCAAGAGTCAGATAGCCCAGTCCGGTTTCGTTCAACAAACGCAGTGGCTCGGACAGCTTGCTGTGCGTTTCGAAAAAGCTCGCGGCTTGTTCGATCGACATCGCTAACACATCGGCAATCGAGTGATCGCGATACAGCACTTCGCGCGTCGCGGCGTTGTAGCGCTTGCCTTGGCAGACATCGCACGGCACCCAAGTCGCCGGCAAGAAGTCCATCTCTAGTTTGATCCGACCGTTGCCCTTGCATTCTTCACAGCGACCGCCGTCGGTATTGAACGAAAAACGAGAAGCATCGTAGCCGCGCGCGCGCGCTTCGGGAAGCTGCGCGAATACTTTGCGAATCTCATCGAAAATTCCCACGTAGGTCGCAGGACAGGAACGCGACGTTTTGCCAATCGGCGACTGGTCGACTTCGTACACCGCTTCAATCGCATCGAAGCCTTTGGCTTTCCGATAGAATGAGGCTTTGCTTTTTCCTTGATCGCGTGCCGCTGGCGCAAGACAGCCATGCATCAACGACGATTTCCCAGAACCTGAGACGCCGGTCAAAACGGTGAGACAACCGAGAGGAATGGTCACGTCGATGTTTTTCAAGTTGTTCGCATGACATCCCTGAAGATCGAGCATTTTCGGTTTACCCGAAACGGTGCGACGTTCGCTCGCAAGAGGATGCTTCATTTCTAACGACATCGCGCGCAAGGTCGGCGAGGCCGCGATTTGCTGATTCGTGTGTTTCTTTTTCCCCTGCACCGGCGGTTTGCCTTGATATACAATCTGCCCGCCCAAACGCCCCGCGCCGGGACCGAGATCAATCAAGCAATCTGCGGCGGCAATGGTATCTTCATCGTGCTCGACCACCACCAAGGAATTGCCGCGATCGCGCAAGGCGATGAGCGTTTCTAACAAGGCCGCATTGTCGCGTGGATGCAAGCCGATCGTCGGTTCATCGAGCACATACAATACGCCGCGCAGATTCGATCCGAGCTGTGCCGCGAGTCGAATGCGTTGACTCTCGCCGCCGGAAAGCGTGCGCGCCGAGCGATCGAGCTGCAAGTAGCCGAGACCCACTTTGCTCAAAAACGCCAAGCGCTGGTGAATCTCAGGAATGATGTCGCGCGCAATCAGTTGCTGTCGATTTTCCGAAAAACGCAGTTGCGAAAAGTAGGCCGACGCCTGATGAATCGGCAATCGTGCCAGCGCACCGATTTCCATGGACGCCACCTGCACGCGGGCGGAATCTTCGCGAAGTCGATGCCCCTGACACTGCGGGCAAAGCATCAAATCTTCGGCATCCATGCGCTCCATCGAACGCTCTTCATCGACCTCCGCCGCGAGCAGCGAATCGAAGCGCGACACATCGAGGTAGTGTCGTTTTTTCGTCACCATGCCGTAACCCCGACATTCCCCACACCAGCCATGCGGCGAGTTGAAGGAGAAATGGCGGGGATCGAGATCTTCGTAGGAAGTGCCACAGGTTTGACAAGACTGCGATGCCGACATCACGTGAAATTGATTTTTCGCCGTCAAAACACGCATACTTCCTTTGCCGATGCGCAGTGCTTCTTCGAGCTTTTCTCCTAACGATTTTGTCGCCGTGGAAAACGCAGCAACCATCACATCGATGTCGTGCTCCTTGAATCGTTCGAGTGGTCGGAAATCATTCGCATCGATGATCTGCCGATCCACCAACAAGGTCTCATAGCCATGCTGCAGCGCCCATGTGGCGACTTCGGTATGATAGCCCTTCCGACCGCGAATGATGGGCGCAAACAAACGGATGGGGCCCTCTTTGAGCAATCGCTTGAGACTTTGCTCCATCGCACTCAACGACTGCTTTTGCACGGGCTGCCCGCAGCAGTGACGAATGCCGAGTTTCGCATAGAGCAATCGAATGAAATTCCACACTTCGGTAATCGTCGCCACGGTCGACTTGCTCCCGCCTTGCGAAATGCGTTGCTCAATCGCCACGGTGGGCGGCAAGCCAGCGAGATGATCGAGCTCCGGCTTTTCTAACTGATCGGCAAACTGCCGCGCGTAGGCCGACATCGAATCCAAGAAACGCCTTTGTCCTTCGGCAAACAAGATGTCGAAAGCCAGTGTCGACTTCCCTGAACCACTGAGTCCCGAGATCACGACCAATTGATCGCGCGGAATGCTCAGTGAAATGTTTTTCAAATTGTGATGTCGTGCTCCATGCAGCGCGATTTCATTCGCATGGGAGATCACCGTTTTCGCGATCGCCGTGGGCTTGGTTTTTTTTCTGCCGTGAAGTTTCTCTTGCAAAAACCGAGCGGTCTCACTGCCACTCTTGGCGACCTCTTCAGGAGTTCCCGAGGCGACGATCGTTCCGCCATCGACACCGCCACCCGGTCCCAGATCGATGACCCAATCCGCTGCGGCGATGACATCGAGATGATGCTCAATCACTAACACGCTATTGCCGGCATCGACAAGCTGCTGAAAGACTCCCAGCAAGACCGCGACATCGGACACATGCAAACCAGTGGTCGGCTCATCGAGAATCAACAAACGTCCGCCTTGCAGATTTTCACTGAGCAAGGCCGAGAGCTTCAAGCGCTGCGACTCACCGCCGCTGAGCGTGTTGAGAGGTTGCCCCAAGCGCAAGTAACCCAGCCCCACGCGCTCGAGCGGACGCAGCAGGTCGATGGCCTTTTGCGCCAAGCGAGCGGTCTTCTTCGAGCCATCGATCGACAACACTCGCAAGCGCTCTAACGAAGCACTAACGGTGAGATCCAACCAATCGGCAATGCTCAATCCCAGCAGCGAAAACTCCAGCGCCGAGGGGCGATATCGACGCCCCGAGCAATCGGGACATGTCACTTGAATGTCGCTGAGAAACTGCATTTCCACTTGCTCGAATCCGGCACCGGCACAGCGATCGCAGCGGCCTTGCCCGGAGTTGAATGAGAAAAATCCCGGTTGCAGACCAGCCGACTTCGCCGACTCGGTTTCGCACAACAACTGGCGAATCAGATCAAAGGCACCACATTGCACCGCAGGCGTCGATCGCGGCGTGCGCGCTAAAGGTGACTGATCAACCATCCATACTTCCTTCAGATGCTGCGATCCCGATAGACTCGCAATCGGCGCTGCTTCGCGCTCTTCTCCCGGATCTTGACCGAGCTTTCGCGCGAGATTCGCATACAAGACATCGTGCGCTAAGGTCGATTTCCCTGATCCGGATACACCACTCAAACAGACGAACAAACCTAACGGAATTTCAGCATCGAGCTTTTTCAAATTGTTTCGCGTCGCACCTTTGATCGAGATCACCTTCGCTGATGGGGCCCGACGTTTTTTCGGCAAGGCAATGCTCTTGCGGCCATCGAGCCAAGGGATGGTTCCCTCGTTCTGCTGCGGATTGATCGCGGGGCCTTGATAGACCATCGTGCCGCCCCACTCGCCCGCTGCGGGACCGAGGTCGATGATTTCGTCGGCAGCGGTCATCACGGCCTCTTCGTGTTCGACTACAACCAAGGTATTGCCTTTGTCGCGCAATCGATGCATCACTCCCACCAATCGCTGGATGTCCCGCGCGTGCAGTCCCACTGTGGGCTCATCTAACACAAACAAGGTATTCGTGAGCGAAGCGCCGAGGCATGTGGTAAGATTGACGCGTTCCATTTCCCCGCCCGAAAGCGTGCGGGTTTGTCGATCGAGCGTGAGATAGCCGAGACCGACATCGACAAGGTATTGCAAGCGCGAGTGAATTTCTTGGCGCACGAGATCGAGCGAAGCCTCCTTGCTTTCCGCATCGGCAAACCAGGCAGCCAATGCATCGACGGGCGTTTGCCAAATCTCCGGCAGCGATTTTCCCTTCACGCGGAAACACAGTGCCTCGGGACGTAGTCGCTTGCCTCGGCAAATCGGACATTCGGTGTAGGATCGATAGCGAGAAAGAAACACCCGCACGTGCATTTTGTAGGCTTTCCCTTCAAGCCAATCGAAAAAGCCTTTGATGCCATACCAACGACCATCGCGCCAAGCTTCATCGGGATCACCACCGTCGCCGTACTTGATCCACTCTTGCTCATCCTCGCTCAAATCTTCCCAAGCGGCATTGACGTCCACACCACGCGCTTTGCAACAGCGCAATAAGTCGCGCTGACATTCCTCCCCACGCTCTCCTTGAAAAGGCTTCACCGCACCTTGGCGAATCGATCGACTCGGATCAGGCACGGCCTTGGTGAGATCGATGCCGATGACCCGACCAAAGCCACGACACTTCGGGCAAGCGCCGCGCGGGCTGTTGAAGGAAAACAAACCGGCGCTCGGTTCGCACAGCGTGAAGCCGGTATGCGGATTGACCCAGTCGTTGCTGAACTGTCGCATCGTTTCCGCTGCGGCATCGGTGCCACAAACCGCAAAGGAACCTCGACCATGACGAGCCGCGGTTTCTAAGGCTTCGAGCAATCGAGCCGTTTGACTCGCTTTGACCGTGACGCGGTCCTGCACGACCCACAGTTGCGCAGGCAAGGTCTGATGCGAACATTGCTCCGGCTCGTCGGTCCGATAGACCGTGCCGTAGAGCAGCACACGCAAAAATCCCTGCTGGCTGAGCAGTGGGAAAAAATCGTTAGGCGTAGCCTGCTCGGGAACGCGCACGGAAAACAACAGCAACACCGCTTGGTTGAGTCGATCCCCGAGCAACCAAGCCAACGCCGACTCCGGGGTATCGGGACGAATTTCCTCTCCGGTCTTCGGATCATAGCCTTGACTGGCGCGCGCGAAGAAGACTTTGAGGTAATCGTTGATTTCCGTCAACGTGCCGACCGTCGATCTTGTGGTGCGCACGTGATTTTTTTGTTCAATCGCAATCGCCGGGAGAATGCCATCGATCGAATCAACTTCCGGCTTGTCCATGCGATCGAAAAACTGTCGCACATACGGGGAGAAAGTTTCCACGTAGCGACGCTGTCCTTCGGCATAGAGCGTATGAAAAGCGAGCGACGACTTGCCGGAACCCGAGGGCCCGGTGACGACCGTGAGCTGGCCGTGTGCGACATCGAGATCGAGCCCCTTTAAGTTGTGCTGACGCGCCCCACGGATGCGGATGACGGCATTTTTGTCTCGTTGCGAAGTCGGTTTTTTGGCCACGGCGTCAAACTACGCGCGGCGGGAAAATTTTCCAGTGGAAACATCGGACAAATGCCGCTTGCCGTCGCGGAAATCTCTGCCTAGCCTGCACCAGCGCGCGATGCATCAAACTCGCGCCTTTCATCGTTATGTCGAAATACGCAGGGGAAGAAGTGTTGGTCGTGCGTCGGGCTTTGCTCGATGAATTGGGCATGTTTCATGGCATTCTGACGGAGCAACATGGAGCGTTTGCTCGACCCCAAGGAGCATTTTTTCATGGATCGCGCGGCAGCTGAGGAGGACCCTTCGCACAAGCAACTGATCCCTTACTGCGTCTTCCGCTGTGGCGACCGCATCCTCCACTACACCCGCGGTAAGGCCGGCGGCGAAAGCCGTTTGCATGCGAAAATTTCCGTCGGCGTCGGCGGCCACATCAATCCCATCGATACCGGCGACGGCCGTGTCGGTCCCGAAGCCTATTTCGCCGCGGTTTCCCGCGAATTGGAGGAAGAGCTGATCATCGGCAGCAAACGCACCAGTCGCATCATTGCCCTGCTCAATGACGACTCCAATCCCGTCGGCCAAGTCCACCTCGGCGTGGTGCATTTGGTGGATCTCGATTGCGAGGAAGTGGCCTCGCGCGAGGATGCTCTGACCGATCTCCAATTCAGCTCGCTCGACGATTTGCGCCAGCAGCATTTTGACCGACTGGAAACGTGGTCACAACACTGCATCGAGCATCTCGCCGCGCATCGTTATTGAAGACCGGGGCAAAGACGCAATTCCCACAACAGAAACATCGGAAATTGCTCGGCCGCAAAATGTTCGGCCTTGCTGCGGGGGCCCACTTGGGATCGACGATGCGTGAAAAGCTCATCGCAACCTGTCACAGCGAGCCCGGCAGCGGCAAGTGTGTTGATGTAGGAAGGCAGTGGACGATGGTAAAACTTTGTCTGCTGGCTATTCTTTTTGCCCGGATGAGTGGTGATGTGAATCGTGTGCTCACTGCCATAGCGATCGATGCGTCGATACTGGATCTGCTTTTCCGCGTCCCAACCCCAATGCGTATGTTGAGGAAAGCGAAAACAAGGATGCATGAAAACCAACAAGGCTCGACCTTGAGGGGTGAGGCTACGCGCGATGTTTTGAAACAATCCGCGCAAGTCAGGCACATCGTGCACCGCCATCAGACAGATCGCCACATCATACGAGCCATCCGCCCAAGCTCCAGGCTGACAGGCATCGGCCACTAAGTAGCGCTGCTGAGCGTCATCGATGTGCCGCTGCCGCGCTGCCGCGATCAGTTGCGGACTGGCATCGACCCCTTGCACGCGTGAAGCACCGGCGTGACGCAGCATTTTTCCGAGAAATCCCTGCCCGCAGCACACATCGATCACGCGTCGACCCGACACATCGCCGAGACGTTTCATCAAGGCAGGCACGATGACATGCTTGTGGTAGTCCGACCCCTCATCGCCGACCAATCCCTCATACCATTGCGCGACCTGATCCCAGCCTTTTTCCTGGGCTTGTCCGGGCGCGACGCGAGTCACCTGGAGCATCTTTTGCGGCTTCACCGATGCCTCTTTTTTGGCAGGCCTCACCGGCTTTTGCGGCTTCATTTTTTCCCAAAAGGGCGTCCCGCCTTTGCGGTTGCTGGCGGCGTCACCGCTTTTTCGATTCGATTTCATAAGCAACTCAGCTTTCGTTCCATTCGCGACGTCCTTGCATCGCCCGCAATAAAGTCAATTCATCGGCATGCTCCAATCCTCCCCCCGCAGGCAAGCCCTGGGCAATGCGAGTGATGCGACAACCACGTCCTCGCAGTTCTCCGGCGAGATAGTGCGCCGTGGTTTCACCTTCTACGTCGGAACCCAGAGCCAAAATGATTTCCACGCCCTCCGTCGCACGACGCAGCAGCGGCTCGATGCGCAAGTCCTCGACCTCCGAGACAATGATAGACGCCACGAAAAGATCCCGATCGCTCCATTGGCAGCACATCGGTCGGCTGCTCGACCACACAAATGACCGAAGCATCGCGCTTGGTCTCATCACATGCATGACACAGCTCCGCCGTCGCAAAAAAACCGCATCGTTCGCAGAGACACAGCTCCTGCTCGGCTCTCTCCAGCGCGCTAGCAAGGGCCAATGGCTCCGCACGTTTGCTTTGCAACAACCACACCGCCATGCGCTCGGCGCTGCGGTCCGACACCGGGCAAGCGCTTGAGCTCGCCAATCAGTTCCTGCACTGCAGTTGGATATTCCACTCGACTCATGACTCCACGGATTGGGTTGGCAATGCGGTTTCTTGCACAGACTCATGGGGCTTCACCTCATCGGTCGAGATTTTTTCGCAGGGCAACTGATGCCGCTGCGCATAGATCATCGCACAAAAGCCACTCCACAAAAGCGCGGCCATCGGCATGCACGGCTCGATTTTCCATGCCGCTAAAGCCAAGACCGGCCACCAAGCGAGCCCGACCAAAAGAAAGCTGACCCAGAGCACCAAGCGACGCCACCACAACGGCGTGCGCAGCAATAACATGGGCAAAAGGTAGGATGCACCGACCACCGCCACAAGCACCCAGGCGCGCGACGCATCGCGCAAAGCGTCGCCCAGTTTCACCGTCCACGCATTGAGCGCCAGATCCCACTCTGTCCAGAAACCTGCCGTATCTAAGACGATAGCCATCCCCGCTGCCATGGTCCCAATCAACAGCGACGCCATGGTCACATGGGCAGGTGTTTTGCGCTTCGTGGGTGGCATGCCATCTAGCTCGCATAGGTCGACCTCGCACGCAAGGAAAATGCATTTCTTGTCGACCCCCACCAGCCCCATAAGTCCGCGCCATCGATCCAGCTGCGACACTTCCCGCAAAACTCAAGAACATCTCCACGCACCTGATACGGCGATCAAGCAAGGGAAAGCCACGCTCTTTCAGGCAGACCAAGGAGAATCGTTTGTCTCGATGGAGGGAAGCCGAGTTGACAGAATTTCAGAATTTTCTGAATGACCAGAGAAGGAGATGATAATTCGGAAATTCTGTCAAAACCAGCCTCGATGGCCGCATGCGTTCCTATCATGGGAGATTCGCTCCCTAGATTGATCGCCCTGACGCACCTTATACAAAATCGCTTTTGACAACAGCGAACAATCTGTTTCATTGTGAGCGCGATGCCTGACTTGCTTCCCACCGTTCCCGACGCCACCGGCCACTTCGGACCATTTGGTGGCATGTTTGTGCCGGAAACTTTGATGACGCCGCTGCAAGACTTGGCCATCGCCTACGAAACGGCACGCTCATTTTCAAATCGAGCTCGATCAACTGCTTCACAACTACGTGGGTCGTCCTACTCCTCTCTACTTTGCAGAGCGCTGGACCGAACAGCTCGGCGGTGCCAAAATTTACCTCAAACGCGAGGACTTGCTGCACACGGGAGCGCACAAAATCAACAACGCTCTCGGGCAAATCTTGCTAGCCAAACGACTCGGAAAAACCCGCATCATCGCCGAAACCGGCGCGGGACAGCACGGAGTCGCCACTGCCACCGTATGTGCTCGATTCGGCATGGAATGCGTGGTCTACATGGGTGCGGTCGATATGGAGCGCCAAGCGCTGAATGTCGCACGGATGCGCCTGATGGGAGCCAAGGTGGTGCCAGTCACCGCCGGCCAAGCCACCCTCAAGGAAGCTGTCAATGAAGCCATGCGCGACTGGGTGGCAACGGTCGATCACACGCACTACATCATCGGCTCCGCTCTCGGCTCTCATCCTTTTCCGATGATGGTACGCGATTTTCACCGCGTCATTGGTGTCGAAGCCCGCGAACAAATTCTCGAACGAGAAGGTCGCCTACCGAACCTCCTCGTTGCCTGTGTCGGCGGTGGCTCGAATGCGATGGGCTTGTTTCATCCCTTTCTCGACGACGCCGATGTGCGCATGGTCGGGGTCGAAGCCGGTGGCGAAGGGATTATGCCGGAACGCCACGCCGCCCGTTTCCAAGGTGGCAAGCTCGGCGTTCTTCAAGGCACAAAAACCTGGTTGTTGGCCAATGACGACGGCCAAATCGAACTCACTCACTCGGTCAGCGCCGGTCTGGACTACGCTGCCATCGGACCAGAACATGCCTATCTTCAAAGCATCGGACGCGTGGAATACACTTATGCCACCGATGCCGAAGCTCTCGCAGCATTCAAAACTCTGGCCACTACGGAAGGCATCTTGCCAGCCCTTGAAAGCTCGCACGCCATGGCCTATGTGCACAAAATCGCACCGCTGTTGCCGAAGTCCGATATCATCATCGCCAATCTCTCGGGTCGCGGCGATAAGGATGTTGAACAGGCGAGCAAGTACTTGCTCTAAAGGCGCTCGCCGCAACTGACATTTTTTCCGCTTTTGCTATTGCCAAGCCCCCCACTTTTTTCGTAACTTCCTCGCAGCATGAAAAAACTCTCTGTTCTTGCCCTCTCTCTGATCGCCCTGACTGGTGTCACCTCCGCTGACATCCAGGCCCCTCCAGGCGCGGATTTCACCGCCAACCGCAAGCTCGGTCGCGCGATTTCGAACATTCTCTACGGCTTCATGGAAATTCCAGAAACCATCGTTCGTGTCAATGACACTAGTGGTCGCAAGGCTGGTGCCTCCTACGGAGTGGTGGAAGGAACCAATCGCATGTTCCGTCGCATGGGCTATGGCTTTTACGAACTGGTCACTTTCACTTGCCCGACTTATCGCGGCACTTACAAAGCTCCTTACGAAAAATGTGGTCAAGATGCGCGCATCGAAATGTCGCCCTCGCAAGGTCTCTCCGAGTTCCCACCTGAACTGGGCTTTGAGACATACTTCTCCCACAGTCGCACACAAACTTGGTGATTTTTCCACGCCAGTTGATGCTTTTGAAAACCCGGTTCGCCTAGCGCTCCGGGTTTTTTTTGTCTATAAGCCCTTCACGACTACTCGAAATCATTGCGAATTTTTCCTCAAAAATCTTCTGCACCGGACGTTATCATGCAAATGCGCCTTCCCACCCTACTCCTACTCTTTTTCTTCGTTTTTCTCTCGTCGATGCATGCAGAGTCACGCAAGTGGCGCAGCAAGGATGGCACAAAGTTCATCGTCGCCGAACTGGTGAAGCACGATTCTCTGACGGTCACTGTCAAACGGGTCGATGGAAAAATCTTCACTCTCGGAAAAAATGATCTGCATAGCGATGACGTCGATTTCTTGAAAAAGATCCCAATGAGCACTTCGCCCCCTCCTGCGGGAAACTCGTCTACACCCCGCGCCACTTCGCGACCGGTGGCTGATGATCAAGCGGTCTTTGATACCTTGAAGCTCGGTGATTCACGCCAAACGGTGGTGGCTAAAATCAAGGCAAGTAAGTTGCTCGAACTCACCGTCGATGAAATGTATCTCGGCCGCTTTGGCTTGAACGGATCGTATCGCACCAAACAAACCATCGGCGGCTTGAAATGTTTGCTCTATTTTGCTTGGGATGAAAGTGACCGACTCCAAGAACTTTCTCTGCAAACACAACCTCAAGCACAGAGCGCCTACCAGTCTCTGCTCAAGGACACCTGGAAGGAGTTGATTCAGCTGATGACCACTCTCCACGGCAAATCTCTCCAAGACGCGCCTTATCCTAATGCTTCCGACTTGCCGATCGATGCCTCGCTCAGTACTCATCTCTGGCGCCTCAGCTCAGGAGGTTCGGCCCTGTTAGGAACATCACGCGCAGCTGAAGGCTACATGGTAAGCATTCGCTTCACCTCTGAGAACATTGAACCCAACAAAATCACTCCATAACGGCATCGAGCCCCTCTCGGAGAAAACCCAAAATTTCTCTCAATTTCCTGCTTTCCCTCAGATCACTTTTCAGGCAGATTCACCAGCATAATGTTGACTGGTCGTTATGAGATTCGCGGCAAACTCGGGCAAGGTGGACTTGGCGCCATCTACTTGGCCTACGATCAAATGCTGCATCGTGAAGTTGCTTTGAAGCGCATCATTTCTAGCGATGCCCACAGCTCGAATCCGGAAACATCGAATCAATTGGCCAAGGAAGCGGGCGCTCTCTCTGCATTGCAACACCCTCACATCGTCACGATCTTCGATGTCGGCGTCGATCAAGAAGGCCCGTTTGTGGTGATGGAACTGTTGCAAGGAAAGACCGTGGATGATGTGGTCGAATCCGCGATTTTTACTTGGGAAGATTTTCGAGAATTTGCGCTTCAAACACAAGAAGCCCTCATCGCTGCACAGGACCTCAATATGGTTCATCGCGATCTGAAACCCACCAACATTATGCTCACTTGGCTTCCGTCAGGGAAATTCCAAGTGAAGATTGTCGATTTCGGACTCGCCAAGTACACGCCTAAACCTTCGCTGCAAACGACCGACCAAACGAATGCCGTGTTTGGCTCGATTTTTTTCATGGCCCCCGAACAGTTCGAACGCGTCGAACTCGATGCTCGGACCGACATGTATTCCATCGGCTGCGTCTATTACTACGCTCTAACAGGACTACATCCCTTCGGTGGCGACACCGGACCGCAGGTCATGGCCTCGCACCTGCATCATCAAGTCTACCCGCTTCATGAAATCCGCCCTGACCTGCCACGTTGGGTATCGGACTGGATCATGTGGCACATCAATCGCTTGCCCGAACATCGCCCCGCACAGGCCCGCCATGCGCTTGAAGTCTTTTTGCAAAATGCTCAGCGCAGTGATGCTGAGCAACCCAGCTCGATCCACTCACCCGCTGCTCCGGCGATTCGCCCGCCAGCCCCGCTTACCTCTCTCCTCAAAACTTCACCACAACGCATCCTCCCACCAGAGCGTGGCGGACGCTCCAACATCCACACGGGCCCTCTGATCACCCCTGAATCCACCCTGCCGCTCCAGGAAAATACAGATGCAAGCTCAGCTCTTGACAGCTCTCATTCCGCGAACGAACACGCCTCATCATCCCCGGAGCACCCGCCCAAGCCACTCCCAGCGTAGCGCCTGGAACACCCGCCGCACCCGCCACAAATCGACCACGACTTTTGGTGCCCGGAGCCACTCCCCCGCCTACCCCTGAAAACGAACCCATCGCCGCAGCTCTGCCTGAACCCACTCCCGTCGCCGTAGCCGTAGCCGTTGCTCCGGAACCTGCTCCGATCGCAATGGCTGCTCCTGTCCTGCCGGAACCCGAACCCACTCCGGTAGCCGAATCTCCCGTGCTGGAAACACCCGCCCGTCCTCGTCTTTTGATTCCCGGCGCCGCACCCGCAGCACCGGTCGCCGCTGCCAGTGAACCTGTCGCCGCCACGGTCGCACCTATCGCGGTGCCTGTCGCCATTCCCGAAATGCCGCCGATTGTTGTTGCCGAAATCCCCGTCGCAACACCCGTCGCAGAGCCAACGATCGTCCCCGCAAGCCCCATTCCCCAACCTGCCATTTTCCCCACAGCTCCGCTAGTGGTACCGATCCCCGCAACCGAACCCGCCGCGGCAGCAGCGATGCCTGAGGGCTTCCGTCCTGTGATCGAAGAACCCACCGCAAGCCCTGTCGCTGCCATTCCAACGGTTGCTGTCGCACCACCTGTCGTCGTTCCGGTCGTTCCTGCCGTTGCGCCGATCATCTCACCACCGCCCCCCGCCCCTGTGGTCGCAGCTCCTGTGGTCGCAGCTCCTGCCCCACCACCCCCACCTGTCGTCGCTAAACCAGCCTTGCAAGCAGGTCCGGCCCTCATTGCCCCCGCACGACCCGTCGCCACTTCTGTTGCAAGCCCTACCTCGGCTTTGAACCTCCCCACCGCAGCAGCTCCTACTTCCGGGCCCGACTCAACCGCAGCCGTTGCCGCAGTCCCGCGCCCTGCTGTCGCGAAGAAAAAACCTATGAGCAACAGCGCGAAGGCCGTTCTCGCTACCGTGCTCGGTCTCTTGGTGATCATCATCGCCGCCGTATTGATCTCGACCAACGCGAAAAGCAAAATCAACAAACGCTATAATGCCCTTGTTGAGCTCGCCGCGCTGTCCAACACGAAGGAACTTCCTGTCACGAGCAAGGATCTCGAGATCCTCATGAACTCCGCAACCAGTCTCGCCGCTTCTTCCAGCCGCGAAACAGTCTACAAGGCTCTTTACATTGCGGAGTCTGCAGATGGATCGAATATCGATGCCACATTGGTGAACTACACCCTGCAAACTCCGATGAATGAGGACATTCGCGTCAATCTGCTTTCGCGCGTGATTGCCGGACGCATCAAACGCGGTCATGCCGATGAAAGCACCGCCGAAGCTCTGATCGCTTTCATCAAGTCGAACCCCAAACCAACGAGTGCAGCAGCAGCGGTAGGGGCTCTGCGAGAGATGGCGACCGATGCTCATTTTCCTGATTTGCTGCAACTGCTCCAATTTGCAGGGGATGCCAATATCCGCAAAGCCTGCGAAGAAGTCGTGGTGCAAATACAAAGCGCTGAACCAGCTTTTGCCACGGCATCTTCGCCCGAAGTCAAGCAAGCCCTGCTTCGTGTTCTCGGCGCCACGGGCACTCCTAAAGCTAAGGAAATCATTCTCGCACAACTTCAAGGGGCCGACAAAGCCCTGCAAATCGCCGCGGCCGATGCCTCGAAGCATTGGCCCGATGACTCTCTGCTGGAGGATATCATCACAGCTCTTTCCACCACCGAGGACCCAGCCCTGCGCCGCCGCATGTTCCACTCATCTCGCGAGTTTCTTGTCAATGAGTCGAAACGCTCGGACGAGCGCAATAAGGCTCTCTGGGAATCTCTCGCCAATGCCGCAAAAGGAGAGGAAGAACAAGTCGCCGTCATCAGCTCGCTGGTCATGAACTCTAACACCAACAAAACTTCTTGGGCGCCAGAAATCATTCGCAAGTACGAGCAATCTTCGCAAATCGATCGTGTGATCGATATGGCCGGCAAGGCGCTGAATCGACTCCAGGAAAAAAACCAGAAATAATCGGTCTTTCCGCAGCTCATTTCCCTCATACCTTGACTTTGTCCACACCCTCGCCATAATCTAGCGAACCACTCTCATGCACGAAGAAATCACACTCAATCGCGATGTCGATGCCATTCAAATTCCTAGCGGTGATGCCCTCACCCTTCCCATCGGCACGGTGGTTTACATCACGCAACGCCTCGGCGGCACCTACACGGTCGCAACCTCCTCGGGCTTGGCTCGTATTTCATCGAAGGACGCCGATGCCCTAGGCATCAATCCCGAGGTCGAACAAAAGAAGGCAGAGGAAATCGAACGCCTGAAGGACGCCCCTCTCGAAGAACAAGTCTGGGCGCAATTGAAAGGCGTCTATGACCCGGAAATCCCGGTCGACATCGTCAATCTGGGACTTGTCTATGATTGCAGCCTCGAAAAACAGGACGGCAAAACGGTCGCCTTGGTCAAAATGACCCTCACAGCACCAGGCTGCGGCATGGGCCCCGTCATTGCGGCCGATGCCCAAGCACGCATCATGTCTCTGCCAGAAATCGATGAAGCCCGCGTCGATCTCGTCTGGGACCCCGCCTGGAATCAAGATATGATTTCGGAAGAAGGCCGGATGATTCTCGGCATGGTCTAGTCGATCCGCTCATGCACGCACTCCGTTGGTTTTTGCTGCTTTCGCTCTCCTCTGGGCTGACGCAATGCGCTTCCCAGGAGTCGAAGAGCATGAACGCGGCGGAGGCCTCTAAGCCGCGCAGCATGAATGAGCGCTTTAATGGCCGTGGTAAACAAGGCTACTACCAGGACAGCGAAGGCAACTGGAAGGTGCAAAATGACAAGCGCAGCTCTTTCGAACAAGTCGGTCGCTCGACGCTCGATGATCGATCGCTCCGACGTGAAGCCTACCCCACGGAACAGTTCGAAAAACGCTCGTGGTGGGGCAAAAACAACTACCAAAAACCCACTTACCAACCCGAGTCTTCGGCGCTAGCGCGCAAAACGACCGCAGCTGCGGCTGGTCAAAAGGCGCTGGAACAAAATCAACTCGCCAAGCTGCCCGATGAAAGGGAGCGTCAGCGCTTTGCCACCGAAAGCGCCGACAGCGATGATCAAGCTCGATTCCGCGACGCAAGTGATGAGGCGACAGAAAGGGACGCTCAGGACCTGCACCCGGACATCATGGACTGGAAGGAACAGCGCAGTCTACAACTGCAAGACACCAAGTCTTGGCTCAATAAATAATCCTAGTCCGTGGCCGCGCTTTCCCAGCGCGAAGCCCATCCATCAACATGTCATCCACAGGCAAGATCGAGGATGAAGGGGCGTAAGTGCTTTTCCTTGCTGCGCTTCAAGACAAAAACGAACGTATCATTGGTTCACCCATGGACTGAAG
>RDYF01000234.1 GCA_004293285.1 Verrucomicrobiota bacterium
CAAGTTCGGCGGATTGACGAGGAATTTCACCAAGTTCAAACGCGATTTTTCTCCACCGGAAAGCACGGGAATGCGCTTTTCGACGTCGGTTCTGCGGAAGAGAAACGATCCCAAAATCGACCGCGCTTCGTCTTCGCGCAAGGTCGAGCACGCCGACATCACTTCTTCGAGCACGGTGTTGTTTTCGTTGAGAGCCTCGGAGCGATGCTGCGAATAGTAGCCGAGCTTGGTCGCGTAACCGACATCGATTTTTCCGCCATTGATCGGCAGCACACCGGCGAGGATTTTGAGCAAGGTCGATTTACCCGCACCGTTTGGCCCCACCAGCACAATCTTGTCGCCGCGTTCGATGGTGAGGTCGAGATCTTGATAGCCGCGTTCGATGGTGAGGTCGAGATCTTGATAGATTTTTTTGTCGCCGTAAGCCTGCGAAATTTTTTGCAGCTCGATGACTTTTTGGTTGGAGCGAGGAGGTTGCGGGAAACTGAACTTAAAGGCCTTGCGCGGGGCACGAGGTTTTTCGATGCGATCGAATTTTTCCAAAAACTTGATGCGCGACTGCACTTGCGCCGCCTTGGAAGTCACTTGGCGAAAGCGATCGATGAATTCTTGGTGGCTTTCGATCTCTTTTTGCTGAGCACGATAGGCCTGCACCAATTGCTCATAGCGCTGCTCACGCTGTTGCAGGTAAGAACTGTAATTTCCCGAGTAGGTCACCAACTTCGCGGCATCGGGATCGATCTCGACGACCGATTCCACCAGCGAATCCATGAAATCGCGGTCGTGCGAAATCATCAAAATGGCACCCGAATAGTTGAGCAGATAACGCTGCAACCACAGCAAAGAGATCAAGTCGAGGTGGTTGGTCGGCTCGTCGAGCATCAACAAATCCGGCTCCATCACCAACAAGCGCGCCAGATAGGCACGCATCACCCAGCCGCCACCATTGAGAATTTTCTTCGCCTTCGGCTCCAGTTGGTAACCATTGAGGTGATTGAATTGATCCTGCGCTTTGGCATACTCGGGATCGCCGTGATTGTCCTTGGCCTCATGCTCGCGCATGGTGCGCAGCAGGCCGACCATCTCTGGTGTCACTCCCATGGCGATCTCGATGATCGTCTCATCCCCCGGTGAGCCGGCTTCCTGGGCCAAGTAGCCCGTGATCGCATACTCATCGCGTTCGATGCTGCCCTCGTCTGGGGAATCCTCGCCCAAGATCATCCGAAAAAGCGTCGATTTCCCCGCTCCGTTGGGACCGACCAAGGCGACACGTTCGCCCCAATTGATGTTCATTTCGGCTTCGCGCAAGAGCGTTGTGCGAAAGCGTGCCGATATTCAAGGTTTTTTGCCGATTCCCGTATCAACCCTGCTTTGGTGTTTTTTCGAAATGTCTCGTACCGAGCAAGAATCAACCACCACCGCTATCCACCTTTTTACGAGATTGACGGATCACCGGTTTATCCTTGGCCCGTGGTTGGCGGCGGTGAAAAAATAACACTTCTTTCGCATCGAGACTAAGACCGTCATAGACCACCGCGATGAGATCCTTCAGACGAGAGGCTACACGGGATTTCGGATTCCAGCGATAAACCAATGTGCGCCCTTGCTGCTTGCAAACAATTGACCCCGACCGCTCAAAGCGATCGAGTTGCCTCTGAACGCCATCCAATGCTACACCGAAATCCCTCGCAATCGCCCGACCATACGCTTCACCATGATGGAATAACGACAAAAGAACAGCCTCTGCCGCTTTTCCTCCAAACAATTCCTGTAAAACGGTGGATATCATGACCGAAATATAAGGTTGCATGACCGAAAAAGCAAGTCAATGATCCATGAATGCAACCGCCCACTTGGCAAGTCTATACGGAACAAGAGCTTTGATCATTCCCTACATGTGACTTTTCGCTTTTTCAAAAGAATCTGTGCCCATCAGCGAAATCTGTGGTTAAAAATCTCATGGGATTCGGCTAGCCCCTC
>RDYF01000131.1 GCA_004293285.1 Verrucomicrobiota bacterium
GTCCACGGCAATGACCGCGACTTGATCCATGCGACCCAAGAGATTGATGGCATTGATTGCTCCTTGATTGGCGAGATCGATCTTCGTGATGCCGGGAGCGACAGAGACCGACATCGAGCCAGAGCGATCCATCACCACGGCCAATGCCACGCTGAGCTTGCGGTGTTCCGATTTTAGCTCCATCGATAGCGGCAGTAGTGGATCGATGACCGACTCAAAAAATCCGCCGGCTCCGAATGATCGATCCCCGCCTGCCATCATCAAGCCGCCACCTTGTTCGTGTACGAAAAAAGGCAGCGCGCGCAAAAAATCAGTGGGGATTTCGTGAGCCGGAACATTGTTGATGATCACCGCTCGAGTGCCTGTGAGTTGATTCGAGCGCAAGCGCGAAGGCTCGGTGACCAGATCGACATCGAAAGATTGCTGACGGAGAATCGAAGCCAGCGGATCATCGACATAGCGAGAAAGCAAAAGCACACGGGGGCCGCCCGTGATTTCGATCCAGCGTGAAAGCTGATTGTTGCCCTTGTGGGTATCTTTCACTGGAGCGATCTGTGCGGTGTATTCGGCAGCGCAAGCGCGTGGTAGTCGATCGGTGAATTCGATTTTTCCGACACCATTGAGCAATGTCACTTTCGTCTGTGTGAGCAATTGCTGATCGCGCAGCAAAGACAGCGGGACTTCCCCATCGTTAGAGCCGCGGACTGTTACAGAAATCAAAAAAGGCTCACCAGCTTGCACGCGGTCGGGCAGTTCGATTCTCGCCACACGCGAATCATCGATGGTGCTTTCGCGAATCAATCGATAGTCGATCGGGATTCCGCGAGCTTGAAGCATTGCTGTTGCTTCTTGCAAAGGCTCGGTGGCATAGCCGTCGGTAAACAACAAGACACGTGAGGGCTTATTTTCTTTTGCGATCGATGCGACCGTCTGGAGCGCTAAGGCCGTGCGGGTGAGTTTGCGTGAACCAGTAAACACAGCGCCATCACTGCCCAAGGGCGCGACTTCGCTGGCGAAGTTGAGCCAATGAATTTCATCGCGCGATGTCGGCTTGGCTTTTTCTAACAATTTTTTCCATTCTGGTAAGCCTTGATCGACTAAGTCTTCCGTGGAATCGGAGCGATCGAGAAGAACATAGAGATCAAGAGAGTCTTCTTGCAGTCGCATCGAGGGCTTTGCCAACAACAAGCAACAGAGCACACAAAGCAGCAATCGCAGTGGGCGAAACAAACCTGTTCGTGGCCACATCCATCCTACAAAAAGGAGAGCAGGCAGCAGCAAAAACCATTCCGGCTCCTGGAGTTGCAGGGGAAAATTCATTATCGAGCGATGCTACCTCTGGCAGAAAAAAAGTCGATCGCCGATTACGCTTTGAACAGCGCGTTGACGGCATTCCAGTTGACGACATTCCACCATGCGTTGATGTAGTCGGCACGACGATTTTGGTAGTGCAGGTAGTAGGCATGCTCCCAGACATCAATGCCCAACAAAGGTTGTCCGGCATCGGCCTCGGGGACGCATCCTTTCATCAGGGGATTGTCTTGATTGGGAGTCGATGTGATTTTGAGTTTGCCATTTTGCACAATCAACCATGCCCAGCCAGAGCCAAAGCGTTTGAGTGCGGCATCAGCGAACGCAGCTTTCATGGCATCCATCGAGCCAAAGGCTTCATCGATGGCCTTGCTCAGAGCGGCGGAAGGTTGACCCGTTTTTGCGGGAGGAGCCATAATGGTCCAGAAAAAGCGATGGTTCCAATGGCCACCTCCTTGATTGCGCAAAGCTCCTTGAATGGCTGGGTCATCGACTTTTCCTAACTGGCCCATGAGTGCATCGAGCGAAAGACGGGCGAGCTTCGGCTGTGTGGCGAGAATTTCGTTCAGCTTCGCGATGTAAGCGGCGTGATGCTTGCTGTGATGGATGGTCATCGTGGCGGCATCAATGTGAGGTTCTAGGTCTGCAACCGCGTAAGGCAGAGCAGGAAGTGTGTGTGCGGTGGCCTCGGCATGGAGCGATCCTGCACTGGCAAGAGCTGCTGTCGAAATTCCCCATTTCAAGATGGTGCGTCGGTTCATGTGCATATCTCACAAGCTATGCCGACCCCGAGATTTGGCAAGGAAAAAACCCATCAAAGAGACAGTCGACCATCTTGGAGAGTGAGCAAGCGGTCGCCCTTTTTCGCTAGGGTCGAGTCGTGGGTCACAACCACCAAGGTGCTTTTGTTTTCCTGCACGAGTTCTAGCAACAGCTGCATGATTGCTGCGCTATTGCGCGAGTCGAGATTGCCTGTGGGTTCATCGGCAAAAAGCAAATCGGGTTGGTGGACGATGGCACGAGCAATCGCGACTCGTTGTTGTTCGCCACCAGAGAGCTCCGTCGGCAGGTGATCGAGGCGATGTTGCAGGCCCACGCGTTCGAGAGCGGCTTTTGCCGCATCGCGCTGATCGTGTCCGCCGATGGCTCCCGGCACCATGACGTTTTCGAGAGCTGTGAGCTCCGGCAGCAGGTGATAATTCTGAAAAATGTAGCCCATCCGCTGGTTACGGAATCGTGCTTGAGCTGTGCGCGAGAGTGCATAGAGGTCAGTGCCATCGATGATGACCTGACCTTCTTGCGGTCGTTCGAGCCCCGCAAGAGTGTAGAGCAAAGTCGTTTTTCCCGCACCACTGGGGCCGCAGAGAAAGACCTTTTCTCCTTTCGCAATCGAAAGATTGATGTCGTTCAAAACGGCCAGTTGATTCTTGCCGAGTTGATACGAACGCGTCAGGTGAATGGTCTCAATCATGAGCAGCGAGGCCTAGAGTTCATCGCGCATTTTCTTCTCCAAAGCCGCATTGATGAAGCCCGAGAAAAGCGGATGAGGTTTGTTCGGCTTCGATTGGAATTCGGGATGGAATTGGCAGGCAATGTGGAATCGATTGCTGGGCAACTCGATGATTTCCACAAGTCCTTCATTGGCGCTAACAGAGCTAATGACCAGACCTTTTTCTTGCAGCTGATCTTGGTAGTCGGAATTGAATTCGTAGCGATGACGATGTCGCTCAGTGATGCGATCTTTGTTGTGATAGAGTTGTGCGGTTTGCGTGCCTGCAAACAAAATCGATTCACAAGCACCGAGGCGCATGTTGTTGCCCATGGTGGTGAGTTTTTTCTGTTCCTCTTGCAGGCTGACCACTGGATGAGGAGTATTGACGTCAAATTCCGTCGAGTTCGCTCCTTTCAAGCCGCAGACATTGCGTGCGAACTCGATGGTGGCGATTTGCATGCCGAGGCAAATGCCGAAATAGGGAATGTTGTTTTCGCGAGCATACTTGGCGGCCAAGATTTTGCCTTCAATGCCGCGGTCACCGAATCCGCCTGGCACGAGAATGCCATCGACATGGCCAATGACTTCTGCCGCATTTTGCGTTTCGAGCAGTTCGGTATCGATGCGAACAATTTTGATTTTCGTGTCGTGAGCTGCGCCCGCGTGAATCAGCGATTCGTAAATCGACTTGTAGGCATCTTGCAGTTCCGTGTATTTCCCCGCCACGGCGATGGTGACGCTGTGTTTCGGATGAATCACACGTTGCACAAAATTCTCCCATTCCTCCAAGGCGGGAGCGGGTGTGTGGCCGAGACCGATTTTGTCCACGACAAGTCGATCGATTTTATCGCGGCGCAAATCGAGTGGGCATTCGTAAATGCTATGCGCCACATCGCGGAAAGCGACGACATTCTTTTTGTCGACATTGCAAAACATCGCGATCTTGCGTCGATTGTCTTCATCGAGATCCGCTTCCGTACGGCAGATGATGATATCGGGCTGAATGCCGATTTCGCGCAACTTTGCCACCGACTGCTGGGTGGGTTTGGTTTTCACTTCGCCGGCGGCTTTGATGTAAGGAAGCAAGGTGACATGGATGAAGCAGACATTTTCCTTGCCGACTTCCAGCGCGAACTGGCGAAGAGCTTCGAGGAAAAGCAAGCCTTCCATGTCGCCCACGGTGCCACCGATTTCGGTCATTAGGACATCGACATGCGGATTGTTGTTCGTCACCTCGTAAATGCGCGATTTGATTTCATCAGTGACGTGAGGAATGAATTGCACCGTCTTGCCGAGGTAATCGCCGCGACGTTCTTTTTTGATCACTGCGTCAAAAACTTGACCCGAAGTGAGATTGTTCATGCGCGACAGAACGCCCGAGGTGAAACGCTCGTAGTGACCGAGATCGAGGTCTGTTTCGGCGCCGTCATCCAGAACATAAACTTCGCCATGCTGATAAGGCGACATCGTGCCTGGGTCGACATTGAGGTAGGGGTCGAACTTTTGCATCAACACCTTCAAGCCACGCTGTTCCAGCAGTGCTCCGATCGATGCTGCTGCGAGACCTTTTCCGAGAGAAGACGGTGAGAATCACCTTGATGCGCGCGCCATTTTCGAGAGCGCGCAGTTGTTCCAGCGATTCCGACATTTCCAGCGGGGAGGGAGGCCAAGCGACAAAGGCCTCGAGGAAATCGCGACGATAGCCATAGATGCCCTTGTGCCTGAGTCGTTGCAAGCCCGCAACGTGATTGCGGGGAAAAGGGAGGGGAGAGCGGGAAAAATAGAGAGCGTGACCAGACAAATCGAGCACTACCTTGACCACATTGGGGTCATCAAAAGCTGCTTCATCATCGAGCACATTCGCTGCCGTCACCATCGGTAGCTGGGGATCTGAGATCAGAGCTTGGGCAATTTCATCGATCAATGATGGCGCGATCAATGGTTCATCGCCTTGGATATTGATCACGTGTGTGGCTAAGGGCAACTTTGCGACCGCTTCCGCAATGCGATCTGTGCCTGTCGGGTGATTGGGCGAAGTCATTACAACATCCGCACCAAAACCCCGCGCGGACTCGGCAATGCGCTCATCATCGGTCGCAATAAGGATGCGGTCGAGCAGTCGACAGCTCTGGCAGCGCTCCCAAACATGCTGAATGAGCGGTTTTCCGCAGAGACGATGAAGCGGCTTTCCGGGAAAGCGAGTAGAACCCCAGCGAGCAGGAAGTAAGCCGACGATGTGCGTGGATGGAGAAGACACGAGTGCTACGCGCTTGTTACCAGAGCCACCAAGGGAAAGGCAAGACATTCGAAAAAAATCTTATCCAAGCGCCTGCAAGGTTTCACGTTTGCGAGCAAAACACAGCGCTACCAGCACCGTAGCAAGCGTGCCCACCATGATGCGCCAAGTAAAGGCAATCGTGGGCAACCATGCGGGAGCAAAC
>RDYF01000047.1 GCA_004293285.1 Verrucomicrobiota bacterium
GCTGGCCAGCCCTGGTGGAAGCCCTTGCGGTTACCTGAAATGGTAGTAAACCACCCTCTCGAAGGCGAGAAGACAATCGCATATTTTTAAGAAGTAAGTTTTTCTCGATATAGGGAGGCCGAGTTGACAGAATTTCAGGACGATCCTAGAAGGAGTTGAAGTAAGATTCAGCAAACCAGAACAAAGCGGGATCGCAATGATGAATCTCGGGATGCGTGCCATAGCGAAATTCGGAAAATTCTACAATTCTGTCAAAACCAGTCTCGATTGCCAACTTGCGTTCCGATCAGGGAAGATTCTCTCCCTAGCTCGATCGCCCTGCTTCTTTTGCCTTTCGAATTCTCTTGACAATAACGGTTGGCTCCACGATAAGCGCCTCGCCCTTTCACCACGGTGAGAGGGCAGGCGCTCTTTTGAGCTTCGCCCTTTTCCGGTCTTCGTCGATGAGAAAGATTGTTTGAGGTTCACTCCCACTCCTCATCGCACGGCCAACGACCGATCACCGGTGCGTGTTGGCCTTTTATCTAACATGACTATCAGCTCCTTCGAAGCGCTGCCTCTGGCTGCGCCTATCCAACGCGTATTGCAAGAACTTCAATACACCACACCATCGCCCATCCAGGCTCAATCGATTCCCCTCCTCTTGGAAGGTCGCGATTTGCTCGGTGGCGCCCAAACCGGCACCGGCAAAACCGCCAGCTTTGCCCTGCCCATTCTCCATCACCTGCTGCAGCGACCTGCCAAAGCGAAGCCGAAAAGCTGCCGCGTCCTAGTGCTCGCCCCAACCCGCGAACTCGCGATGCAGGTCGGCAAAAGCTTTTCCACCTACGGAAAATACGTGCCCCTGCGCCAAACGCTGATCTACGGCGGCGTCGGACAACACCCCCAAGTCCAAGCCATGCAACGCGGAACGGACATCCTTGTTGCTTGCCCGGGACGACTCCTCGATTTGATCGATCAAGGCCACGTCGATCTCTCGCATGTCGAGTTTTTTGTCCTCGATGAAGTCGACCGCATGCTGGACATGGGCTTTTTGCGCGATGTCAAACGCATCGTTGTCAAACTTCCCTCCCAAAGACAGTCGCTGTTTTTCTCTGCTACCCTCGCGCCTCACATTGTCGAGCTCGCCCAAGGCATCTTGCGCAATCCCGCGCAAGTCAGCATCACCCCCGAAACCACGACTGCGGAGAAAATCGAACAGCAAGTCTGCTTCTTGACGAAGGAATCGAAACGCCCTTTGCTCGAACAATTGCTCCGCGGTCAAGCGAATGCAACGCAGCAGAAACTCACCATCGTCTTCAGTCGCACCAAACATGGCGCGAACAAACTGGCGAAAAGCCTCACCACCGCAGGTTTTCCGGCCGATGCCATCCACGGCAATAAATCGCAAGCACAGCGGGAAAAAGCTCTGGAGCGCTTCAAAAAAGGCCTCACTCCCGTGCTGGTCGCGACCGATGTCGCCGCTCGCGGCGTCGATGTCAAAGATGTCGGCTTGGTCATCAACTTTGATCTCCCGAATGAACCCGAAGCCTACGTTCACCGCATTGGTCGCACGGCGCGCGCCGGTGCCGAGGGTCGCGCTGTGTCGTTCTGCTCAGAAGACGAATTGGAATACTTGCGCGACATTGAAAAAACCATCCGCATGAGCATTCCTCGTTGGGATTCTCACGATTGGCATGAAGCCGCCCTCGCCGAACGCCATCTGCGCGGCAAGAGCTTACAACAGCCCAGCGCCAAAAAATCCCCCCAAGGCCAAAATCGTCATCGCCATTCGCGCAATCGACGTGCCCCTCAGGTCGCACGCTGAACCGTTGTCTGCCATTTTCTGCGATGAAAATGGCAGAGAGCACAAAAAAGCCGCTGCGATGAAGCAGCGGCTTTTTCGTGAAAATCAAGAATTACTTCTTGAGCAAATCTTTCACCGCATCGCGCTCTTCTTTGAGCTCGTTGATGGTGGCGTCGATTTTCTCTTGGCTGAAAGCATCAACAGGAACGCCCTGCACCACTTCCCATTTGCCATTTTCAATCGTGCGAATCGGCATCGATGCGATCAGGCCTTTTTCAATGCCATAAGAGCCATCGGAGCACACAGCAACACTGTGCCAGTCGCCAGCAGGAGTCGGTGTGATCAAGCTCTTCACGGTGTCGAGCGCTGCGTTTGCTGCGGAAGCCGCCGAGGAAGCACCACGAGCCTTGATGATCGCTGCGCCGCGCTGTTGCACGGTGCTGATGAAGTCACCTTTGAGCCACTCGACGTGGGAAATGACTTCGGTCACTGGACGACCGTTGATTTTAGCGTTAGTAAAGTCGGGATACTGCGTGGCCGAGTGATTGCCCCAAATGCACATGTTGGTGACTTTGGAGTGATGCACAGCTGCTTTTTTCGCCAATTGGCTCTTCGCGCGATTTTCATCGAGACGAGTCATCGCGAAGAAACGATCGGCAGGCACGCCATCTGCATTGTTCATGGCGATCAGTGCATTGGTGTTGCAAGGATTGCCGACGACCAGCACCCGCACGTCTTTGGCAGCATTACGAGCGATCGCTTTGCCTTGACCGGTGAAAATTTTGCCATTGATGCCCAGCAAATCACCGCGCTCCATTCCCGCTTTGCGAGGCACAGAACCGACCAACAAGGCCCAATTGGTATTGCGGAAACCTTCGTTCAAATCCGACGTAGGCACCACTTCATTCAGCAACGGAAAGGCGCAGTCATCGAGCTCCATTACCACACCCTCCAAGGCTGGCAAGGCTTGCTCGATTTCGATCAAACGCAAATTCACCGGCTGGTCCGGACCGAAAACCGAGCCAGATGCGATGCGAAACAACAAGGCGTAGCCAATTTGGCCAGCGGCTCCAGTAACAGATACAGTAATGGGTGCTTTCATAAGACGGCGCTTCTCTTAGCCGTCTTTGTCATGCTGGTCAAGGTTCTGAGGAAAAAATCTTAACAAAATCGCACGTTTGGTCAGAAACATGAACCAAGCGCCAGAGCGCTGCTCGGCTCGTCTTCTCGCCCGTCGCACGAATCCGATCGAATCAAATCAACTCCAAGGCAAATTCGGGAATTCTCACAAACACCCTCTCCCCTTTCTCGGTTTCGCCAAAATACGCCCCCATGACGACGGCGCTCGATGCCACACAGTGGTAGCTCTGATAGCGAAATTCATCTCCGGTCTCAAAAACGGGCATCTCTCCCACCACGCCTTCCCCTTCGACGACAACCGTATCGCCATTCTCTTCGCGCACAATCCACTTTCGACCACGCAGCGTAACGGTCTCGGCAGATTCATTGAAAATGCAAATCTCATAGAGAAAAGGAAAAGGCTTGTCCGCAGGAGCTTGCAAAGAAGGCATGAACTGCACTTTCTCCACCCTGACTTTCCATCCCAACAATTCTCTCACAGACACTCCATACAACACCCCAGCCCAACTGACAAGCCCAACTGACAAGCCCAGAGCCGCAGCCTTCATCTAGGGCTCCCTCACTTTGAGTTCATCGGAAACAGGATTGCCTCCAAGATATTTTCGTCGCGCATCACAAAAATTGTCCACAAAAATTGTCTGTCCCTCTGTCTGCCATCGCAAAAATTGTCTGTCCCTCTGTCTACTGAAAAATTGTCTGTCCCTTTTTTGTTGTCTGTCCCTCTGTCGAATCGGTCCCTCTGTCGAATCGCGCTTCCCCTGCCTCTCTCAAACTTTGTCCTTTTCAAAAAGCCCTCAGAACTCTACAACCCACCCCGAAACCGCTATGAAAACTCGTAATTTCCTCGCATCGTCCATCCTGGGCCTGATCGCCCTCCTCTCCGCCTGCAAATCTGGCAGCGGATCGTCTCAAGCCACTATCGCCGTCATCCCCAAGGGCACCACACACATTTACTGGAAATCGGTAGAAGCCGGTGCGAAAAAAGCCGCTGCCGAATTGGGCGTAAATGTCACTTTCATCGGACCCCAAAAGGAGGACGACCGCTCGCAGCAAATTGACCTCGTTACTAATCAATCACTGCTCTGCGATGCCATCGTTCTCGCGCCACTGGATGCCACTGCACTGCGCGATGTCGCTCAACAAACGGCCAATCAAGGCAAACCCGTTGTCATCATCGACTCCGCTCTCGCCGATAGCAGCTCGTTTATCACCAGCTTTGTTGCGACCGATAACCGTGAAGGCGGTCGTCTCGCCGCTCGCCGTCTCGCCGAAGTTCTCGGCGGCAAGGGCAAGGTCATGATGCTGCGCTACATGCAAGGCAGCGCCTCGACCACAGAACGCGAAGAAGGCTTCCTCGAGGAAATCAAGAAGTCGCCAGAAATCGAAGTGGTCAGCGAAAATCAATACGGCGGAGCCACCGCCAGCCAAGCTCAGGACTCTGCCACCAATTTGCTGCAAAGCCAGATGGACGGCGCCGAGTTGAAGGTGCAAGGGATTTACTGCCCAAATCAAACAACCACTTACGGCATGCTGCAAGCCCTCCAAGGCAAGGCCCTCGCTGGCAAAGTCAAGTTTGTCGGCTTTGACTGCGATGCCACTTTCCTCGATGCCCTGAAAAAAGGGGAACTCCACGGCACCGTCTTGCAAGATCCCGTCAATATGGGCTACCTCGGCGTGAAAGCCGCTCACTCGAAATTGAAAGGTGAAACAGTCACTCCGGTCATCGACACGGGTGCCACGCTGGTCACTCCTGAAAACATCAGTGAACCCGCCATCGATGCCCTGATTAAAACTCAGGTCCCCTAATTTGTCACCCAGCCCCGCTGCCACCAGCCATGCCGCTGCTCGTCGACCTCTCCACACTCCCCGAAGATGGGCTCGCTCTCCAGGGCGAGCTCCCTGCGGAAATCTTCGATTTCCCCGCTCACGATGACGCCAAAGCGGTCAGCCCGCTGTGCTATGATCTCTTCGTTCAGCGCTTCGGCTCGGAATTGCTACTGCGGGGCGATCTCTCAACCAGCTTTGAATTCACCTGTGTCGTCACCCTCCAACGATTCATCCAAACCATCCGCCTACACTCCGTCGCGATCTCTGTCGAACTTGAAAACGAGGCCCCTGTCGACATCGCCGACGCCCTCCGTGAGGAGATCGTGATCGAGATGCCCAGCGATCCCCGCTGTGATGAGGCAGACACCCCCATGGAATGCCGATTAAATTCTCCGTATTTAGTACTCGACAAAACCACGGATTCTGATCTAAGTTCCCCGCCCCCGCCTCCCGCGGACTCCCGCTGGTCGGCTCTCGATGCCCTCTCAGACCTTAACGACAACCACTAACTACCTACTACCATGGCCGTACCAAAACGCCGTCAATCCAAGAGCCGCCAGAAAATGCGTCGTGGCGCGAAACGCTGGAAAGCACCTTTGTTGAAATCATGCCCCGAGTGCGGCACCAAAGTGCCATCGCACATCGCCTGCCCATCCTGCGGCTACTACAAAGACCGTAAGGTCCTTGTCGTGGATGCTCTGTAAGCAGCCCTGAGGAATTCTTCCTCACACAATCACACCGCGCCTTAGACAGGCGCGGTGTTTTTCGCATACCGACGATTAAGCCTTTGCGCAGCAATGCCGCGTCACGGCTTCCGCCAACGAAAAAACAATTGCTTCGGCGCAGGGTCAGCAATTTCTACGTGGTGAACCCCATCGTGTGGCGCATCCGCACGAGTCGACTCCCGCCAAGAATTCGCTGATAAATCCGAACTCTCTTCGAGGATCCAGCCCTCAGGCAGAACCGACCACTCCAGAGCGAATGCGACTCCTGTCGCGGGATTTTTTTGCATCACAATCGCGTTCGGCTGATCAGCGATCACGAAGACAGCTTGTAGATTCCGGTTCACATCTCCCATGGCAAAATTGTAGGAAGCGTCGCGACTGAGGATCGTTCCTTGCTCCTCCCATCGATCGAAAACATATCCGGGAAGCGCCGTAGCAGAGAGCACAACTTCCGCTCCAGGCGCAAAAACTCCTGTTCCTCGAACCGTTCCGCCCGATAAGGGAAAAATCTCGCAGTTGACCATCCCCTGGGCTTCCAAAGCCTGCCCCTCCGCCGCCACTTGCAATACGTATTGCTTGGCAATCGGCACGCTCGCGAGTTCCGTTGCCCGGATCGTCAATGGAAAAGCTCCTGCTTCTTCTGGCGTGCCCGAAAGCACCCCACTCGCGGCATCGAACGACATCCCGCGCGGGAGCGTGCCGATGATCTCTGCCGTGAATGGCTTTGCCCCTGGAACGATCACTCTCCGATCCGCATAGGTGACTTGCACCTCTGCTTCATTCAAGTGATCGATCAAACCTACGACAGCCTCCACGTCCACAGCCGACATCTGTGCACCCTTGAACGCTCCCACTACGACTACGTTTGCCAAATCGACGGATTCTCCATTGATGATCTTAACCCCCTGCCCGTGCAGGTCATCAGGTCCCACTTTTGAGGCTTTGGCTTCTCCATTCGCATCGATCGGTCCCACGTATTCGTAAAACTCGTAACGTCGCGTCACAACTTCGTCGCCCTGATTCAGCTCTTCTGGTGCCGCTTCCAAGCGTCCATTGTTTCCGCCATCGGGCTTCGACAATTCTTTCTGCAAAATTTGCCATTCAACTTCCACTTCGTCAGGCTCCCCATTGCGCCAATTTTTTTCATCATCGCGCGCCGGATCGTCGGAAACCAAGTCACGCAAAGCAACCTTCTCAGGATTGTGTGTGACTGTCCGAATCTCTTTCACCCAGACTGCAGGGCCAAATTCCAAATCGGGATAAGGCTCAAGCTCCACCACAGGCGGCTCGATGATGGCTTGGACTTTTGCTGGCTGAGCCGGTTGCGCGGGTTGCGCATCGATAGGAGGGTAGTAGACGAAACTAGGAGTAGCAATTTGCACATCACCGCCATACACAAGTTGACCAGAGAGATCTTCTACCAGCCAATGATAACGAATGGCACCAACAGCAACGTTGTAGCCAACACCAAAATGCTCACCACCGAAATTGACCGATGGATCGGTAAACTGATGCCCATCAGTAGGCGCAATGGGAGCACTGGGAATCGCCGTGCTAGAAGCCCAAGATCCGTCCGGATTGCGTTTGCTTTCCCAGCGAATCACGCACTTGGGGTGCCCTGGAATGGAGTCGTCTTGCGTGATTTTTGGTGTTCCGTAATGGTTATAATCGTAGGTGTAACTGATGTCGACACTGCGACAATCTTCGATTTCTATTTCGAAACCGTGACAGACTTTACCAGTATCATTGACGGTGTCAAAATTGTTGATGCTACCGTAGGCAATGCTGGCGCGCGTCTGAGACAAAAAGGATGCAAATAAAAAAACAAAGAGAGAAGTGATAATTTTCATGAGATATTGATTCAAAAAAGGAAAAAAGCCTCGTCTGCTCGAATGAGCATGAGGAATGAATTCGTCCATTTTTTCATCAAATGATCATGATCGTCTGCTTGAGACCCAACACGATTCTCGGCACGTGAATGCGATAGGCAGGTCGATCGATTGAAAAATCGAATTTTCTCCCGTGAAAAGCAAAGACTTCTGCGCCGGGATCGATCGATGCATCCGCTGGCGGACTATGACTCCGAGAAATGGATTCATCCCAAACGGAATCGAATACTTCATCTCCGTGTGAGAACTGAATCTGGTGATCAGGCACGTGACCATCCACGATTGAGACCTTGAGAAGCAAATCGAGGGCCGCGCTGTGCTGGTGAGAGGAAGCTCCGTGCTTCAATTGCAATACCACCATACCACCTTCTTGCTTCAACGAAACTTGGTGGCTGTTGTCCCACTCCGCAACGAAGCAAGACATCATCGGCAACACTGGAATTTGAAACAAAAACCAGCAAAAGAGCCACAGCAGTTGGAATGCGCGCTTCACGAGTATGCGCAACGAAAGTAACAGACGGTGAAGACTGCTTCAAGCAAAATCATTCAGCACAGTCGTTACGGTCGTCGGCACATCTCCTGAAACATCATGCGCTAATCGACAACGCATCCCGGGAATCTCAACCAATATTGTCTGTCCCTATAGCACTATCGTCATCCCTTAGGTCGACGATTCCTCTTGATTCTTCTGTCATTTTGGCAAAACTCTCGCCGCTCTGCACCGACGAGCTCATTTTCTACTATGCACACCATCACCATTCTCTCCGGCGACGGCATCGGCCCCGAAGTCATGACCCAAGCGCTGCGCGTGCTTCATACTGCCGCGGAAAAATTTCAGTTCTCCGTTTCTACCTCTGAGCACCTCGTCGGCGGTGCTGCACTCGATGCGGTAGGCCATCCTTTGCCTCAAGAAACGCTCGCCGCTTGCGAAAAAGCGGATGCCATCCTCTTTGGCTCTGTCGGTGGACCCAAATGGGAATCCTTCCCGCCGGATCTCCAGCCAGAACGTGGAGCTCTGCTCCCTCTCCGGAAACATTTCGGCCTTTTCGCCAATCTTCGTCCCGGGGTTTGCTTACCCGCTTTGATTCATGCATCGCCGGTGAAAAATGAACTCATTCCGCAAGGATTCGATGTGCTCTGCGTGCGCGAACTCACCGGCGGAGTATACTTTGGTCAACCGAAAGGTCGTCGCGACGAAAATGGCGAACCTGTGGCCTTTGACACCATGGTTTACAAAAAATCGGAAATCCAGCGCATCCTGCGCGTTGCTTTCACTGCTGCCATGGGTCGCGACAAACGCGTCACTTCTGTGGACAAGGCCAACGTGCTCGCTTCATCTGTGCTGTGGCGCGAGACCGCGATCGAGATCGCCAAGGAATTCCCTGAAGTTTCTCTCTCTCACATGTATGTCGATAACGCCGCCATGCAGTTGGTGAAGCGCCCTTCAGAATTCGATGTTCTGGTCACGGAAAATCTTTTCGGCGACATCCTATCGGATGAAATGGCGATGATCTCAGGATCACTGGGTATGCTGCCATCGGCTTCGCTCGGAGCCAAAAACGATAACGGCCTTTATTTCGGCATGTATGAGCCTTCCGGCGGCTCGGCTCCCGACATCGCCGGTCAGGGCATCGCGAATCCGATTGCCCAAATCCTAAGCGTCTCGATGATGCTGCGTTACTCGCTCGGCGAAACTGCCGCCGCCGATGCAATTGATTCCGCAGTCGCTGCAACCATCCGCGATGGATTCCGCACGGGCGACATCGCCACCGGTAGCGCCGAAGAAACACGAGTGAATACAGTCGAAATGGGCGACGCCATTTTAGCGCGCTTGTGATCGAGCCACCGATAATGAAAAGCTTTCTTCTGCTTCTGGGCCTCATCGTGATTGCCATCGGCTTCGCCGGCAAGGCGATGCTGCCTGGCCGCAATGAAAGCTTTTCCTTTCTCCAAGGAGGCCTCGCTCTCGGCGGTGCATTTCTCATCTGCTTTTTCTTTTTGCGAAATAGTTACTGGCACGGAATGATTGGCAGTGGGATTGTCGCATTGCTAGGCTTTTGCCGCAGTGTCGTCAATGCCCCCAATTGGCTGAAGTGGCTCCAACAGGCTCCTCCGAAAACCCCGGCTACGCCGATCCTCGAACTAGCAGTCGCCATTCTCTGCCTGATTTATCTAATCAAGGTCATCCAACTCCTGCTCACGGAAAAAACACGACGATTGCTGGAAAACGACAATACCACAAAAAAATCATAGCACTAAGTTCATATTGTCTGTCCCTCTGTGGTCTCATCATCACCGAGCTCATGTTGTCTGTCCCTCTGTCTGATTCGCCACAAGTTGTCTGTCCCTCTGCTGAATTACTGAAGTCGTGGTGTTTTCACTGGGATTTTAATCCATCCAAATACAAGCTCCGAAATTTATCATTTCCATCCACCGATTTGCTGATAGCATAGTGTCAACATGGCTGTTTCCTCGCTAGAACATCAGTGGCATCAACGCGCTGGTCGACTCGCACGCAAAATCAATTTTGCGTGGTGGCTACAATACGCCGCAAATCCAATCTGGATCAGCAGTCTGTTGATCAGCATCTTCATTTTGTGGGCCCGTCGCGCGCAAGCCCTTCCCCCTACAACCATTTTCATTTCTATTTTGCTCGCGCTGCTGTTCGCCATCGGCATCACGGCCTGGTGGCGAGCAAGACGTCATTTTGAAACAATCCAGCAAGCGATGGTGCGATTGGAGGCCGCATTATCTCTCGATAGCCAACTTTCCGCAGCCCTCGCTGGCATTCGCACTTGGCCGGATGCTCCCAAAAAAGTCGATTCTCCGCTCCATTGGCAGTATCGACGCGCCATAGCGCCGCCGATCGCGGCAGTCGTGCTCGTTGCGCTCGCGACGGTCATCCCCCTATCTGAGTCGCAGATGAGTCCTACAAAGCCAGATGAACCCCAAGCCTGGTCGCGCACGGAAGCGGAACTCGATCAGTGGGAGCAATCGGAAACCATTTCGCCCGAATCCATCACGGAGATCCGCGAAAAAATTGCCGATCTGCGCGCCCAAAACCCACAAGACTGGTTTTCCCACGCTTCGATGGAAGCAACCGATCATTTGCGTCAGGAGTTTAAGACAGATGCCCGCAGCCTCGCTCAAGAAATGAAGCAAGCCGCTAGATCATTAGAAACACTCAGACAAAATGCTACTCTCAATGAAAAAGAGCGAGCCCGCACAGCAGAAGAATTCGCACAAGCAGTCGAGGCCATGCAAAAAGGCGGCATGAAGCCAAATTCCCAACTCATGGAGCAGATGAAGAAGCTCGACCCTCAACAACTGCAACAACTCACCCCAGAACAACAAAAACAACTGCAAAAGCAATTGCAACAGTCGGCCCAACAGCTCGACCAATCCACTCAAGGCAAAGGCGAAGGGACAGATGAATGGCTGGATGAATTGCTTGCGGATGGATCTCATCCCAACGATCAACCAGGACAGGGGCAAGAGGGCGGTCAGGGCGAAGGTGAAGGCGAAGGTAAAGGAAGAAATGGCAAGGGCGGTGTCTCCCGCGGACCAGGTCACGATCCCAATCTTTTCGGCAAATCCTCTCGTAACTTTGAGTCCAAAAACGATCAAGCAGTCCGATCACAGGATCTATCCCGGGCGAGCCTAGGCGATTTGATCGAATTGCAAAACGATTCGCACGCCCCAGACACAAGCGCCACCACACTTCGGCAAGGCGGTTCAGTCAGCGATGCCGGCAAAGGCGGCGATCGCGTCTGGCGTGAATCTCTCGCTCCCAATGAACAAAAAACTCTGAAGAAATTTTTCGAATAATTCCATCATGTCTCATCCTACCGACTCCGAAATTTCCGTCGCTCACGCTCAAGTTCAGACTCTACGCGTAGGCTTACAGCAAGTTCTGTTTGGACAAGAAGACCTCATCGATCTTGTTCTCACAGGCATTCTCGCCCGAGGTCACATCCTACTCCAAGGCCTGCCCGGATTAGGGAAAACGGAACTTGTGAAGGGACTCTCTCGCCTTCTCCAACTCGACACCAAACGGGTGCAGTTCACTCCCGATCTCCTCCCCGGCGACATTACGGGCAATCCCGTGCTGCAAGAAGTGAACGGCAAACGCGAGTTTGTTTTCCAACCCGGCCCCCTGTTTACCAACATCCTACTCGCCGATGAAATCAACCGAGCCTCACCCAAAACGCAATCCGCCTTGCTCGAAGCCATGCAAGAACGTCGCGTCACGGTGCTCGGCCAGTCGCACTCCCTACCGCAACCTTTTTTTGTGTTAGCCACCCAAAATCCTATCGAACTCGAAGGAACTTACCCTCTCCCCGAGGCGCAACTCGACCGCTTTTTGTTCAAACTTGAGGTCACTCGCAACAATGTCGAAACTCTCGAACGTATTGTTCTCCATCGTGAACTCGGCACCGAACCGACCATCCACGCGTTGATGAGCAGGACCTCGCTGGAGGAAATTTTGGGACTCGTTCGTCGCATCTTTCTCCCAGATCCTGTGGCGAATTATATCGCTCGCCTTGTCGATGCCACTCATCCAGGTCAATCTCAAGCCGCACGTCACATCCGCTTCGGTGCTTCGCCCCGCGCTGCTCTCTCTCTAGCCTCTGCCGCGCGTGCACGAGCACTCATGCACGAACGTCCGCACACTTCGTTTGAAGATGTGCGCGCCATCGCTCATGCCGTCTTGTGCCATCGCATCGTGCTGGAATACAATGCTCGAATCGAAGGTCTCACCCCAGCTTCCGTAATTCATTCAGTATTGGAAGAAGTTCCCTTCCAATCCCAAGCAACGCCTAAAACACTGACCCATGCGTAAGGACATGAAATTTCTCGTTCTATTCTTCACATTGATCGGCACTTTCATCGCATCGACATCCGCACAGCAAGTGATTCGTGTAACTTGCGTGGGCGATAGCATTACCGAAGGCAGTGGGCTCTCTCCGGAATCGTCTTATCCCAGCCAACTCCAAACGATCCTTGGCAAGGATTGGCTGATACAAAACTGCGGCATTAGCGGGCGCACCTTACTGGAAAAAGGCGACTTTCCCTACCGACAAGACCCCGCCTACCAAAGGGCCCTTGAAAGCAAACCCCATTTCGTCATCATCATGCTCGGCACCAATGACACCAAGCCCCATAACTGGAAGTTCCAACAAGAATTTTACCCTAATTATCTCTCGCTCGTGAAATCATTTGAGAAGCTTTCTCCCCAACCCACGATATTCATTTGTCGACCCTGCCCTATTCCAGGCGAGGGCAATTTCGGCATCAATAACGCGAACTTGCAACAAGCCATTACCGAGATCAATCGCTTAGCCTCCGCAAAGAAACTAGATATCATCGATATGCATGCCGCATTAAAGGATTATCCTACGCTCATCCCTGATCGAGTTCACCCCAATGCCGATGGCGCGAAGAAAATGGCTGAAGCCGCTGCTAAAATACTGCTCGAAAAAAAGTCTGACCTCCGCCGCTAATCTCTCATCGAACTGCTAATGCGCTCGCAGCGTTTCACCCATTGCGCCATCGATTCTGATGCATCACGCGCTATCACGCCTCGCCAGCGAATACGATGCTCGGTCTGACGAGCAAAGAAAAAACTCCATCCCATTAGCAAGGTACGCACAAACGAATGCATCGACATCAAAAGGGCAAGCCAAGGAGGATTTTTTGCATTGATACTGATAACCCCCAACGCTGCATGACTTCGCTCGGCTAATTGAAACATGGCATCGCTCCAGTCTGCCTCCCTTACGACTCCATCGCGCCTTCGCCAGGCGGCTGTTCCGCCAGGAAAAACGGCCAAACATCCTCCCTTTCTGAGGTGCCGATACGCCTGCAACAGAACGCGGGAGTTTTGCCCCACGGCCTCAATGCCATCGTAGAGCGATAATCCTATCACAACGTTGCGAAAACAAGGAATCTGCGCAAGAGCATCCGTTGTCAAAATCCGTACGTCGCTCCTCTGAGAAAACAACCAAGCACCCATGCAAACGCCATCCATCGGTCCAGTCGGATGATTCGCCACGACGACCAAAGCTCCTGCGGGCAATTTCCCCTCACACCTCAGGCGCAAACCGCACTCTGCTGCGATCGACGCAAAGATGTTGCCCTCTGTGTCTGTCAGTTGATGCGCACGCTGTAAGCGCTGCGCACCCCACGATAAAGCGGTCGACAACATCACCATGCGCCGTAGTGCCGCACGAAACACAGTTTCTCCGCGCAACCAAGGCAGAGCCCGCGTAATGTCTGGCGCATACTCTTGCCAGCACTTCTTGATCGCTTCACTCATGCACAAACTTGTCCTCTCAACCGGTGATAATCCCGCAAGTTTTCCCACCCTTCCGCCCCCAAGTAGCGCTTCACGGTTTGATCCGGAGCATCCAACAAGTCTGTTACGATCAATACATCAAGTGAATCTCCAAAATCCTCATCGACATGAAAGTCGAGCACTCTCGCATTCAGCTTGAGATAATGCTTCAACAACACTGGCACCCCTTTTCCCTCCATTTCCATGACTGAAGCGTTTACAGCCTCAATGCTGGCGCATTTGCTCGACCAGTCTTCATGCCGACCGACAACGGCATCGATCTCATCTAACGCGGAGCGAAAAGGAGTTCGTGCCCGGACTTTTCCACGCCAAGGTTCATGCATCCGATCTCGACGTAAGTATTGCACCATCAAACTGCGGCTTAGATGAGAATAATCATTGCTGATGCTCACCGGCCCAAACAGAAGTCGATGCTGCGGATGCCTACCCACAAAACTACCAATCCCCTTCCACAAAAGCGAGAGCACGAAGGGATGCCCCTGATACTCAGGCACAACAAAAGATCTTCCTAACTCAAGTCCATCGTGCAGTTCATCCAATAAATCCGGCGCAAACCCAAACAACGTGCTGGTATATAGCCCCAAATCTCCCGCCCTCTTGCGAATTGTCCCCACGACACCAATGCGATATCCGCCCACAACCTTTCGCGCCGCTTCGTCCCACAAGAAGAGATGAAGATAATGTCGATCAAACTCATCACAATCCATCTCCAAGCCCGTGCCTTCTCCCACAGAACGGAATGTCACTTCGCGCTGAATCGCTATTTCCTTCATTACATGCGGAATGGACTCCCATGGACAAAGATAAGTGGAAAATGACTGATGCCGATGCAATAACATCTGGGTCGGCAATTGATCGAGCTCATCCTGAAGTAGGCCAGGAGACAACGAAGTAGCAATACTTTTCATAATTAATGAACTGCTGAATCCCAACAGGACAGTGCTTGCCTACTCCATAGAAGCCTTTGTTGCCTCATCTCATCAGGTGACAGATTCGTGAGATACCCCCACGACTCTTCAAATCCATATGGCCGCGCTTCTGGATATTGTCTGTCCCTTTGTCGCTTCTGGATATTGTCTGTCCCTTTATCGCTCTCTCTGGATATTGTCTGTCCCTCTGTCGAAACACTTTTTCGCTCATTTCCGATTGACAATTCTCCAGACAGCGACTAGATTTTCTCCCTCGATGCACAGCATCGCGCAACTTATCCCATATTGCCGGCAACGGCGGAGTAGCCAAGTGGGAAGGCATTGGTCTGCAAAACCGACATGAATGGGTTCGACTCCCATCTCCGCCTCCAGCAGCTTTGTAATAGCTTTTGTTTACCAATCATTCGTCCGACTCATGCAACCCCTTCGTATCGGAGTGCTAGGCTCTGGATCTGGCTCCAATTTCCAAGCTCTGCTCGACGCCATCGCATCCGGATCTCTGCCCGCTGAAATTGTATTGGTCATGAGTGATGTTCCAGAAGCACGAATTCTGGAACGTGCCCACTTCGCCGGCATTCCTAGCTCTGTGATCGATTGCGGTGGCCATACTAAGAAATTCCCTCTCGCCTCTCAACAATCGGTTGCCGATGCGATGATGGCAGCAGGCGCAGAACTGATTTGTCTCGCTGGATTCATGAGATTGATCAAAACACCTCTGCTCCACGCTTTCCCAAAACGTATCATCAACATCCACCCCTCAATTTTGCCTGCCTTTCCCGGTCTAGAAGCATGGAAACAAGCTCTCGATGCCGGCGTAACAGAAACAGGCTGCACCGTTCACTACGTAGATGCGGGGATGGACACAGGCCCTATCATCCAGCAAGTCAAAGTACCGGTCTACACCAACGACACCTACGCTTCACTCCACGCGCGTATTCAAGAGCAAGAGCATGTCATCTACCCAAGTGCTATTCTCAAGATCATTCCAACGCTGACACGCTAGTATAATCCTAACTCGCGTATTCGCGGAGAAGCCTTACTTTTTCCCATGCGGTTCCCCGATCGATGGTTTCTTGAGCAAGAATTAACCCATCACCCATGCTCTTGGCTAGACCCGCACAAACGAGGGCCGCTGCCGCATTGAGTAACACCATATTGCGTTTGGGTCCACGGTCTTGACCACGCAGAATCTTTTCTAAGATGACTGCGTTTTCTTTCGCATCACCTCCCTGAAGCTCTGAAACCTCCACACTTGGCATTCCCCAGTCTTCAGGAAGAATCACATCTTGTCCGGGTAGCGCGTGCGTCCCCCCCCGAAATATCCATGTAGGGCCCATCAAGCTCACTTCATCAACAGCAGCCCCATCTGACGTTCTTCCGTGAACGGCCCATACCGAACGACGTCCCATGCGCTGCAAGATATCTGCAAAAATAGGACATAGATCACGATCATAGACTCCCACTAGCTGACAGCGAGGGCGTGCAGGATTGAGCAATGGACCGATCAAATTGAAAATCGTTCGAACCTTGCGAGATCCAAGCATCTTTCTCGCCTCGACTACAGCCTTAAACGCTGGGTGATAGCTGGGCGCAAACAGGAATCCCACACCCGCATTTTCGATGCATCGCCGGAACGAATCAGGAGATATATCAAGCTTCACACCCATCGCTTCGAGCACATCAGCTCCCCCCGACTTCGAGGTAATCCCTCGATTGCCATGCTTCACAATAACCGCCCCAGCAGCCGCTGCGATAAACATGGCTGTTGTCGAAACGTTGAACAAATGCAATTGATCGCCGCCCGTGCCACACATATCGAGAGTCGGGCCCGCGAAATCAAGATCGCTCAACTGCGGATCCACGGCATGTCGCAAAAAAACTTCAACAAACCCCGCGATCTCAGAGGGCGTCTCACCTTTTTTCGATAAAGCTTCCAGAATGAACGCTTTCTTCTCAGACGAGGCCTGCGCATCAAGCAAAAACTCCGCACACTGCTCGATCTCAGATTGCTGCAAATCTACCTTAGCCTCAAGTTGATCAATCAAGATATCCATATCGACACCCACACCATACGAAACTCTCACCGATTTGAACAGCAAATGACAAGAAAAGAACCGCAAAATTCTCTTCTTGTCATTTCTTCATCGGCTGGCGTAAATCACGCATGCTCCAAAGCAGCCCTCTCGCTTCTTGCGGCAGGCCTTTCAGCGCCCGCGCACCATCCTTGCGCTTTGCCGAAAACCTCTCTCGGGCCTGCATAAAGACTTCATTCACAAAACTTCGACTTCCAATCACTGCTCCTGCTGTAAAATACCTCATTCGATAGCCCAATTTCTCCGCCAGACGCAATTCTTGATACTCCGCGCCACTCCCAATATCGTCGCTCTGCACCGCACTTTTCTCACCCATAGACGACATAGACGTTCGCTCCTTCGCAACATTTTCACTCAGAGCACCACCTTTACGCCGCAGCGCCATACCCAGCAACCGTCGATACATGACTTCTACCTCCTGCCACTTTTCTTCCTCAAATCCCACGCCTTTATGTCCCGTGCACGCGCGCACTAAGCCCTCGCGTGCTTTCTTTCCCTTCTTTCGATCACCACATCCCAAAGCCTCGCCATAACTGCTCCAGCGATACTCTGCCGGATCTTTCACCATCCCCGCCCGTACCGGATTGAGATCGATGTAGGCCGAGATCATACGCGCCGCGATCCCGTCTTCGACAATCACGCTTCTATAGCGCTCTTCCCACAAAGTCCCTTTGCGTTCGTGTCGACGATTGAACCAGCAAGTCATGCACTGCAGCAAAGTCTTCATGAACTGACTCAGATCATGCATTCGATATTCGTAGCGCTGATGAATCTGCTGCGCCCATGTTGTCATGTTTTTGGCACGTGCGTCCTGCAGTTGCTTCGCAACCTCCTCTACGACACCTTCTTGGTAAATGGCACGCAGTCGCTCCAGCAGTTGTTCATCGCTCAACCCACCTTGCGGCATCGGTGGGACTTCCAAAAGCAGATGAAAGTGGTTCGACATCACACAATACGCCAGAGCCCGACAGCCTGAAAAACTCTCATACTTACGCATCAAAATGCGAAACTTTTCACGCTCCTCCTCACCAAAAACAAAGCGCCTATCCACCACACGCGATACACAATGGTAAATCGCAGGTTTTTCCAAAGAATCCTTCCAAGGAGCGAGCCAACGTGCACGTCTCATAGAGTAAAAAAGTTCCCAGATATAAGTCACTCAGTTGCCGGTTGTCGTCCAGATACTCTCTGTCCCTCTGCTCTGCTGTCCGAGATATTGTCTGTCCCTATCTGGCTCCTCTGTCCCTCTGCTCTGCTGTCCGAGATATTGTCTGTCCCTATCTGGCTCCTATCTAGCTCAGGCTGCCTCTGCGTCCAGATTGTCTGTCCCTCTCAAGAAAATCTCCGCAGTCAGGATTTGTTCTTTGCAAAATTGTCACAGCTCACAGCTCGCCACGTTGTCTTCGGAAATCTTCACGTCATGTCCTCTACTGCTTTTCTCAAATCTCTCTTCGATCTCTCCGGTAAAGTCGCTGTCGTCATTGGCGGAACGGGCGAACTTTGTGGTACCATGGCTGTCGGACTCGCCCGCGCTGGCGCAGAAGTCGTGCTCGGCGGTCGTATTCCGGAAAAAGCCGAACGACGTCTCACAGAAATCGAGTCACATGGCGGTAAGGGCTATTTTGTTCCAGTCGATGTCACTTCGCGCGAATCACTCCAGAATCTGCTCGATACGGTCATCGAGAAATCAGGCAAGGTCGACATTCTTATCAACGGCGCGGGCACGAACTCCCCTACTCCTTTCTTGGATGTGACAGAAGAAGAGTATGCGCGCATCATGGACACTAACCTCGCCGCCATTTTCCGCTCATGCCAGGTGTTTGGCTCTTACTTTATCGAACAAGCACAGCCTGCTTCTATTATCAACCTCGGCTCGATCTCCGGACTCAACCCGCTTTCGCGCGTCTTCACTTACTCGGCCTCGAAAGCCGCTGTTCACAATCTTTCAAAAAATCTCGCACGCGAATGGGCCGATAAGGATATCCGGGTCAATACCCTTGTGCCAGGTTTTTTCCCCGCAGAACAAAATCGCAAAGTCCTCGACGAGTCTCGTGTGCTCGATATCCTGCGCCAAACACCCGCATCGCGTTTTGGCAATGCCGATGAACTCATCGGTGCGACATTGCTCCTCGCTTCATCGAACGCTGGATCGTTTATCACCGGTCACGAACTGATTGTTGATGGCGGTTTCCATGCCATGACGATCTAAGCGACCACTTACTCGTACACCGCATCGAAACGCACTTCTTGCCAAATGATCGCTTCCCCTTCAAACAGGAAGCGCCCATGAAATGACTGCCCTGCAATCATTTGCGGCAGCCAGTGAATGTCATCAGCCCACATCCGATGGTAAGGAATGTCCTGCAACGGACACCAAAAGGGAACCGCTTCTTCGGTTTCAGTCGGCTCGCCCTGCCAACCATCTGCGACGAATACATGACAATGGATGTCGGGCATGTCCGACATCGCAAAGCACAGCTCACCTCGCTTGCTAACGCCTGTCGCCACGATCATCAATTCCTCACGCGTCTCACGCAGCGCGCACTCCAAGGGAGTCTCACCTGGATCAATCTTCCCACCGGGCCCATTGACTTTTCCTGCACCAATACCGCGCTTTTTTTCGATCAAAAGGATCTTCCCTTCGTAGATAACAAACAGCAAGGTCGCGAGAATTTCTCCCCGCCACTGGCTCCAGTCAATGGGCGATTCAATTGCGGAGTTCATGTGTAAGATTCCACACTATCGCAGGTGCAAACCAAATTGCGATCCCCGTGAACGTTGTCGATCCGCCCAACACTCGGCCAGAACTTGTGTTGACGAAGATAAGGCAGAGGATATGCCGCTTTCTCTCGGGAATACGAATGCGACCACTCATCTGCCACTACAGCCGTTGCTGGATGAGGCGCGTGTTTGAGCACATTGTCTTCCCGATCCGCCCGACCATTCATCACTTCCTCGATCTCTTGGTAAATCGAGATCATGGCCTCGCAAAAGCGATCTAGCTCCACTTTCGACTCCGACTCCGTGGGCTCGATCATCAAGGTCCCCGCAACCGGCCAAGACATGGTCGGAGAGTGGAAACCATAGTCCATCAAGCGCTTCGCCACGTCCTCAACCGTGATGCCACTTTTCTCCGCCAAAGGCCGTAAATCGATGATGCACTCATGAGCCACCAAGCCCTGCTTTCCAGTGTAAAGAATCGGGAAGCACCCTTGCAATCGTTTGGCGATGTAGTTCGCGTTCAAAATTGCGACTTCCGTAGCGCTCTTCAAACCCTCCGCTCCCATCATCGCAATATACATCCAGGAAATGGTATTGATCGAAGCACTGCCATAGGGCGCCGAACAAACCGCCCCGCCCTTGCCGACTAGCGTTGCATGTCCCGGCAAATAGGGGACCAGTTGTTGGGCCACACCAATAGGGCCCACGCCAGGTCCGCCGCCACCATGGGGAATGCAAAATGTTTTGTGCAAATTCAAATGGCACACATCCGCGCCAATGAAGCCAGGACTGGTTAGCGCAACCTGCGCATTCATGTTGGCGCCATCCATGTAGACTTGTCCTCCCGCTTCGTGGATCCACTCGCAGATGTCTTTGATTGACTCCTCAAACACGCCGTGAGTCGACGGATAGGTAATCATCAAAGCCGCCAATTGCTCGCGATGCTCGGCAATGCGCAATTGCAAGTCATCACAATCAATATTGCCCTGATCATCACACTTCACACCCACAACTTTAAAGCCACACATCACCGCAGAGGCAGGGTTGGTGCCGTGGGCGGAAACTGGGATCAAACAAATGTTCCGCTGCGTCTGTCCGTTGGCTAAATGATAACGACGAATTGCCAGCAATCCCGCATACTCACCCTGAGACCCTGCATTCGGTTGCAAAGAAACCGCAGCAAATCCTGTGATCTCGGCCAGCCAATTCTCCAGTTCGCTCAACATCTGCACGTAGCCCACCGATTGATGCGCCGGCACGAAAGGATGCAAACTCGATACCTCAGGCCAGCTCAAGGGCATCATTTCGGAAGTCGCATTGAGCTTCATCGTGCAGGAACCCAGGGCAATCATCGACTCGTTCAAAGCGAGGTCTTTTGACTCCAACCGCTTCAAGTAACGCAACATCTCATGCTCGGAGTGATACTGGCGAAACACCGCCTGGGGCAAAATTTCACTCGTGCGCTGGGGCAATTTTGATCCCGACCATGGCTCGACCTGTTCCACCAATGTTGCGCCGAATGCACTCGCCAGGATGACAAGGTCTTGCTCCGTTGTCGTTTCATCACAAGAAATCCCCACACGATCTGCATCGATCCAACGCAGATTGTAACCTGCTTCTTCTGCTTGCACTACCAAGTCCTTAGCACGACCACCCGTCGACACGGTGATGGTGTCAAAAAAGTCCTCGGAATCGAGTGAGTATCCCGCCCCGCGCAATGATTGCGCCAGACGCAACGCTTTGCCGTGTGTTTGCGTCGCAATCCACTGCAAGCCCGCAGGCCCATGATACACCGCATACATCGAAGCCATGACTGCCAGCAATACCTGCGCCGTGCAAATGTTCGACGTCGCTTTATCCCTGCGGATGTGCTGCTCTCTGGTTTGCAAAGAAAGTCGGAAACCGGGTTTCCCGTAGGCATCGACAGAAACCCCAATCAATCGACCTGGCATTTTGCGCTTCAAGGCATCTTTGCACGACATGAATGCCGCGTGCGGACCGCCAAAGCCCATCGGCACACCAAATCGCTGCGAACTTCCTACACAAATGTCCGCACCAAACTCTCCCGGCGCTCGCAGCACGGTCAAAGCCAACAAATCTGCCGCGACAATCGACACAACACCGACCAGTCGGCATTTTTCGAATAAGACAGTAAAATCATCAACGCGACCATAGCTATCGGGATACTGCACGAGCACGGCGAAGAGCCCCTCGACCTCCGCCGGTTCGAGTTGTCGATGATCTCCGACGATGACGTCAATGCCCAGAGGCTCGGCTCGAGTTTTTACCACATCGATGGTTTGCGGATGGCAGCGATCGGAAACAAACATCGCTTTGCCATGCGGCTTGCCTGCTAAGGCTAAGCTCATCGCCTCCGCCGCGGCGGTGCCTTCATCGAGCAAGGATGCATTCGCCACATCCAATGCTGTCAGGTTGGTGATCATCGTCTGGAAGTTCAACAAAGCTTCCAATCGACCCTGCGCAATCTCTGCCTGATACGGCGTGTAGGCGGTATACCAGCCAGGATTTTCTAAAATGTTGCGCTGAATCACCGTCGGCGTGTGGGTGCCGTAATAGCCTTGTCCGATGAACGACTTTTTGAGCACGTTTTTTGACATTACTGCTTTCAGTCGTGCCATCGCGTCTACTTCCGAAAGAGCCTCTGGCAGGTTGAGTGACTCGTGCTGACGAATCACCGCCGGCACGGCATCAGCAATCAGAGCCTCCATTTCTTGATATCCGAGCGAATGCAACATCGCATCACGATCCTGCCCCAAGACTCCGAGGTGACGACTGGCAAAAGTAGAATGTACGTTCATGGGAAAAACGGAAAAAAGCGGCGGTTGATGATCAACACTCGCTGCACAGTCCATAGCGGATTTTCCAGCTTCCGCAATACGGAGTTCGGGAAATCATGAACTTTCCTCCGAGGATTCTGTCATGATCTCATCACGAAGCCGACGAAATGACCACATCGCCACGAGAATCGCCGCCAACTGCAACAACAATTCTGCCATTTTGCGGGGGTAGTGAATCGTCGCGTCCGACTTCCCAAAGCATCCACACGAAATGTCCAAGCCCTGCCGCCAAGCCCAAGCGATCGCGCCGAGGAACATCAAGGTCATGCCCAGTGAGGCCGCTAAGGCACCTCGTCGGAAAAACTGTCCTAGCAGACAAATGCCCACCACGATTTCCAACCATGGCAATCCATACGCCATCCATGGCACCAACTCCGCAGGCAAGAGGTGGTATTTTTCCACATCTGCCGCAAAAACCGCTACGCCGGAGGCAATAATTTTCACTCCCCCCGAGTATAGAAAGAGCATGCCTAAGCCCATTTCTGCGATCAATCGGACCCACTTCATCGCCGACAAATTACACCGCAAGCTCGATTTCCCGCAAGTGACAAAATTCCTGACCGCTTTTCGCAACAATGCACCTCTTGCACAGCACGATGTTCCCGACTATGCTGCGCGTGCCATGATTTCTCTCACTAGTTCCATCGGTCGCGTTCGCCTCGTTGGCATCATCGAAGGCATTTCGTTTTTGCTCTTGCTCGGCGTGGCGATGCCACTGAAATACGCTTTCAACATGCCCGAAGCCGTGCGTGTCGTCGGCATGATCCACGGCGTGCTCTTTGTCGCTTTCAGCCTCGTCTTGCTACTCGCTTGGATTGGCGGAGCGCTGAATTTCCGTTGGACCCTGATTGCGTTTCTTGCAACGCTTCTGCCGTTTGGACCTTTCTTGATCGATCGACGTCTCGCAGCTTTGGAGAAATCGGCAGACTAACTCCTGTCGCTGATGAAAAAACCCGCCATCCTACTTACGCTATCCGCTTGCGCCCTGATCGCCGGCGTGCTCATGACGCGTCGCGATGCCCCCATCACCCTGTCGACGCAGGCTGAGCCAACGATGCAAGCAAGCCCCGCGCCGGTTGCAGCGGTCGACCCCTACCAATATGGCCCTGCTTCGATCGATGGCATTGGCAAGTTTTACCTCGGTCGAGAAATTTCCCAGGTCATGGGCCACCCCGCGCTCGGTTGGCTGGAACGAGAAGAACGCGAACACGAAGAAGCCCCAAGCCGCGCCCTGGATGCCATCAAACTCTCGCCTACCGATGTCATTGCCGATGTCGGCGCGGGCTCAGGATACTATGCCTTCCGACTCGCCCCAAAGGTGCGATCGACATCCAGCAGGAAATGCTCGACTACCTCCGCGCCAAAGCCGAGGAACAAGGGATACACAATGTCGTTGCTCACCTCGGACGCATCGATGACGTTCAATTGCCCGAAGCTTCACTCGATGCCGCATTGCTGGTCGATGCCTACCACGAATTTTCCCACCCAGCAGAAATGCTCGCTTCACTCCATCGCGCGCTCAAACCCCAGGGTCAGCTGATCTTGCTGGAATTCCGTGGCGAAGATCCGCGCGTTCCGATCAAACCCCTCCACAAAATGACCGAGGCCCAAGCGCGCAAAGAGCTCGCAGCCGCCGGATTTTCGCTGGTTTCCAATCGCCGCGTCTTGCCCTGGCAGCATTTCATGATTTTTCAAAAATCACTGTCCACGCCTTGATCCTCGCGCTTACTTCCAAAGCATGCGCACGCCCACCGCAATCATCAAAAACGCAAAAATCTTCGTCAGCACCGGGCTGGATAGCTGTTTCATCAAATCACTACCCCACCACGAAAAAGCCGCCGCACTCAGCGCCACGATGCCGACCACTTTCCAATCGATCAAACCATCACTGCGCATGTTGTTGGCCGTTGCCACAACCGCCGTCACCACCACAGCAGCCATCGAGGTCGCCACGGCCGTTTTTTGATCCATGCCCAGCGCCAAGGTAAAGGCCGGCACCATCACAATGCCACCGCCCACCCCGCACAAGGCTCCCATCAGGCCCGCCGCAGCTCCAATCGCGAGCAATACCAAAAACGTCTTCATCTTCAGGCTCTTTGCAAGTTTTTCTGAGGTTTTGCCATGGTCGCAATCTCTGTGATCAGTCGATGCAAAATCATCCGCTCATCCAATCCCGTACTCACCAACAACCGATCAGCCTTGGCAGCCGCATGCAGGAGGATCTCGACTTGCTCCATGGTGAAATTTTCCGCCGCACGCAAACACAAGGAAATCGGGAAAAGATTGTAGCCGTCACCCGATTTCTTCAAAGGCAACCAGCTGCGTTTCTCTTCGGGCAATCGATTCACCGCCGACTGCACATCGGAGTAGCTACGCAGCTTCGTTTTTGCCACTTCCATCAAAGTCCGTGCCATGAACAAATTGCGGACGGTCGGGATGATCGATGCTCGGATGATCCCCACAGGAGATTCACCCATTTCCAATTGCTCATCGATCAAAGCAATCGCACGCGCTGAATTGCCAGCCTGCAAGGCCGACCCAATCTCAAACACCACTCCCTCGCGGCTCAGCGGCACCATGGTCCGAACATCATCGATCGCCACCACTCTCCGATCCCCCAAATACAAGCGCAGCTTTTCCAACTCGTTGACGATTTGCTGTGTCGCCTCGCCCGCAAGATTGATGAAGAGCTCCATCGCATCCGCCTCGAACTCCAGCTCCACTTCCTGAGCTTTCTGTCGAACCAACAATCTGACCTGATCCTCCCAACCGTCTCTCCCCATGTCAATCAGGTCGTGGACCTGCACCTGAGCCGTCTTCTCCAAAAACTTCCAAAAGGCACGACGCTTGTCGATCTTGTCGGCGCTGATGAGCAACTGCACCCCTTCGGGTAAACCTTTTTCCAAAAGCTGCATCAGATCGATCACAGCGTTCAGTACCGACTCCGATTCCGAGGTCCGGTCACTGCCGAAAAATGTCGCGCCACGCAACCAGACAACCTTGTCATCGCCAAACATCGAATAGGTCATCATCGCCTGAGTCAGCTGACCAAGGATCATCTGCACGTCGTCGACCTTCACCGCATTTCCTTCGACAATCTCGTGCTGAAAGCCCTCATCCCCCCCCTTGGTCAATTCACGCCATAATTTCAACGCCTGCTCTCGCACCATGCCCTCATCTGTGCCCACCACCACGTGGATCTTCGCATCGGCATTTGACTTATCGCTTTTCTTCGCTGCCACACCACAGTTCTAATCCTCTCCCTCAAAAATGCAAGCACCGAGCCAAGGAGTCACGCTTTTGACTGCTCCAAATCTCTGATCACGATGAACCCACAAATCAAACAATCGATTGATTGATTTTCGAAATGAAAGCATTCAAGGATGCGTGACTCGACACCAGTTTTCCCCCTTCGCTCGGCAGATGCCAAAAACAACAAAGATTTCAAACACATGATTGATTTCGCGTCAGGTCGCGCAACAAAACCTTGCATGTTTTATTTTTATTTTTTGCGTAAAAATGAAATCAAAAAATTGCAATCAAATGATTTGACGAAACAATCCACACAAGGCTTGAGACGTTCGCTTGGAACGGATTGTTGACATCGAGAATGCTCTGCTAGCCATATTTTTCAAACGATCGTTTTTAATCGAAGCCCCTCATTCACCAACCGCTTCAGGCGAACATTGGTTTGACTTTTTTGAAACAATCGTTTGATAATGTTTGAGGTCAAGTGTTCGGTCGCAAGAGGTCTTCACAGCACCAGAACTCTCTTCTTCGTCGTTCCGCACTTGCTTTTGCTGTACGTAGCTGCGAGATTGGTGAGTCCGCTTTTTCGCATGAAACGTCCTGCTCTTTTCCTCTTCATCCTCATCGTGGCTGGCATGGTGGTAGGATTGACCTTGCACCTGTCCCATCGCACATTGGATCTGACCGACTTTCAACTGCACAGCCCCCAGGGTGCGAATCGGCCGTTGGCTCTGCTGCCCGGACAAGAGCCGGACTTTCGCTTTCACCAGTTTTCGCCATGGCAATCGCTCTCACATCCGATCGCCAAGCGCATCGATGAACCGATGGGTTCGGAAAACGGCGCGCTAGTCTACAATGCTCAGCCGTTTTGGGAAATGAACAATACCCGTGGTGGCCGCCATCTCGGCGATGATCTCAATGGCATCGGCGGCATGGACACGGACCTCGGCGACCCTGTTTTTGCCGCTGCCGATGGCTTGGTCGTGTATTCGGGTTCACCCTCCGAAGGCTGGGGGCCGGTGCTGATTCTCTCGCATCGACTCGCCGATGGCCGTTTTTTCCAATCGATGTATGCCCACCTCCACCGCATCGATGTCGCCGTCGGTTCGCTTGTCGGACGCGGGCAACAAATCGGCACAGTCGGCTCCGCTGCGGGCCTTTACCCGGCCCACTTGCATTACGAAATCCGTCTCGGACACGGCGCAGAGATAGGAGCAGGATATGGCGATCATGCGCTCGATCGCGTCGACCCCAGCGCCTTTCGCCAGCCCCTCGCTGGTGCACCAAATGACCTGCGGTCGTCGGCGCTATCCATCGCCCTCACCGACCTCAGCCAGCGCCCCAGCGAGGAACTTTTCAATCAGCTCAACCAACAGGGAAATCGCGAAGCTCTGCTGGATTTGTTGGAGAAAAAATGATTCGTCACCCTTGGATGCGGTGCGGGTAAAAACGGCTAAGATTGCCCGTGATCGGCGAAATATCTCCGCGGGCGGAAAGGCCTCGACACTCTCCATCGACCATCCACAAGCCCCAGACGAAGGTTTTCCCCCCGGCTACGAACATCGGCGCGGTTTGTTGGTAGACATTGGAGTTCGACTCCCCTTGTCTGCCGCTATGACAGACCATTTGTCCAGATTGAAAAATCCTCACCCCTGCTCCCTCGCGTCCGTAAATGGGTTTTTCCACCCAACTCGAAATGCCTCCAGCAGCCATGTCGCGCTCATCACGACTCGCCGGCAACAACAACGGATGTTGCGGAAAAAGCTCCCACAAAATGGGCAGCAGACCTTTGTGGGAGAGCATCATTTTCCACATCGGTTCGACAAAACACGAACGCTCTTGTCCAATTTCCGTAAAAAATGGCTCTTGGACCATCCATTCCCAAGGATAGAGCTTAAAAATCTTGTCGATAGGACGCTCTTGTAAGTCCGTAAATCGTCCTGCAGGAGAAAAACCGATCTCGGTCATATCGAGCAAGTGCACGATTTTCCCCGCCTGTTCGGCGGTCTCCGCCAGATAAGCGATGGTCTGTCGATCTTCGAGCAAATCCCAGGCACAAGCGAAATGAATGTCGTTTTCCGCACAACGCTGCCATTGGTCGATCAAGGCTTCGTGCAGGGAATTGAGCTGATCGCACGAAGGATAGACATCCTGCAACCAATCCCACTGAATCACCGCCGTTTCGAGCAATGAAGTCGGCGTGTCGGCATTGTATTCCAATAATTTCGGCGATCCACTCCCGTCCCACGCGAGATCAAAACGACCGTAGATCGAAAAATCATTGGCCACCCAAGAGTCTTGGATCATCCGCGCCTGTGGCTCGGAAAAGCCCAGCTTATGCCACCAATCCCGACAAATGATTTGCTCACAGGCATGCAGGCACATTTTATGCAGATCATTCGCCGCCTGCTCTAGGACTTCGGCTGCCTCCAGAGTCAGTACCAAGTGCTCCGACTCGTTCCAATACGAATCGGCACCATCACCATGCCAAAGCAAGCCCGAACCCTCCACACGCGAGACCCAATCTTTCCTCACGGGACTCGCTTGGAGCTGAATCGAATGTCGGGACATGGACATTTGAATCGAAAAAATGACTCAACCGCCAAAGGATCGGAAGGAGCTGCCAGACGAGCCTCCACCAAAACCACCACGAACCGAAGCCCCTGCGCGAACAGAACTACCGCTCGTGCGACTTTGCTGCACGAGTCGCTGATAACCCGGATTCGCCGCCGCATAGCTCGACACCTTCTGTCGATCCGCCTGCATCGTGCGTTGCCACGATTGCTGGCTCGCTTCCGCCCGCTGAAACGCAGGTCCCGGCACATAAGAACCGCGATTTCCGGACAGCAACCAATACATCAACATCATATTGCCAATTCCCATACCGCTTCCATGATGATGTACAGTCGAAGGAGCCGTCGAAGTCTCCCCGGGCTGTTGGGTCAGGGCCTCTTGTTCGCGAGCGAGAACTTCCTCCACTTTTTTCAGCGCTTCAGGTTTCGGGTGACTCATCGATTTTTCCGGAGCAGGTGGTTGGGTATCGACCCACTCTCCGTTGGCAAACCACTTGCCACCCTGCTCTTGGCCATAGCGAAAAGGGAAAAAATCTTGCGCATCGGCATGGTAAAATCCGAGACCGGGCAGTTCCATGTTATGCAACACATAGCCCTGCGTAAACTGCGCGCGCCGCGTGTCCAATTCGTCGAGCTTTTGCTCCAAAACAGCCATTTTCTCATCATCGGCAGTCGCCACATACGTCGATTCCGAATCACAAGACACCACCGATACCCCACTTCCCGCCAAAAGCCCAAGAGTGGACCAACGCAAGATGCCGCAGGAGCGCAACAAGCGCGATTGAGCATTTAATTTCACAGAACCGAATCTAGGATAGCCCCACAAAAAAGTCAAACCCACTCCCAGTATCCCTCACGAGAAATCCCACCCTACGATGCCAAAACGCAAATCAAAGGTCCTATCTCCATTATTGTCTGTCCCTCTGTCGCGGTCCCTCTGTCGCGTAATGAGCCAGCGCGAATATTGTCCCGCAAATATTGTCTGTCCCTCTGTTGTTCGGTCTGTCCCTCTGTTGTTCGGCTCCTCTGGTGTTAGCGAGCGCAAATATTGTCTGTCCCTCTGTCGCGTAATGGACCAGCGCAAATATTGTCCCGCAAATATTGTCTGTCCCTCTGTTGTTCTGTGTCCCTCTGTCGTTTAGACTTTTCGACCAAAATCGCCTAACATTTTTCCTAAACCGGGCTTGCTCTGCTGATCCATCTCTGCGAATGTTTCTTGTGCAACTTGCAAAACGACTTTTCGTTTATGCGAACGAAAATGACCGTTTCCTCGCTCTTATTCCCCCACCTTTCCCGATGATCATGAAACACATTTGGTTATTTCTCGCCCTCACGTCTCTACTGGCTCATGCCTCGCCCACGGAAACGCGCGAATGGACTTCGAAGGCTGGCACGAAGGTCACGGGCTCTGCCCTCGCCGTGAAGTCGGGCAAGGTGCAGTTGAAAATCAACGATAAGACCATCGTCGTCCCGCTCCATCAACTCAGCGAAGAAGACCAGACCTTCCTCAAAAGCCATTTCGGCGAAAATGCCTCAGCATTGCAACCCGCCGGAGCATCAAACGCGGAAAATCTCGTCACCGATGGCCTCGCTCATCCCATTGGACAGGTCGTGGGCCCGCTGGATGCAGGAAAAGGCACGAGCTATTTCCTCTACATCCCGAAATCTCTTCGCAAGGGCCGCTTGGCGCCCCTTCTTCATTACAATGGCGCAGGTGGCGGGAGCGCAGACAGCGTGCAACGATTGATCGCCGGAGCGGAAACGAATGGTTGGATTATCGCCGCAAATGTTCAGTCGAAAAACGGCCCCGATCATCCCGTCAAAAATCACGAATACGCAAAACAATGCGTCGAACACTTGATCGACACCCTGCCCATCGACCCGAAACGCGTCTATTTCACTGGAGAATCAGGCGGTGGAGCGATGACTTTTTATAATGCAGCACAATGCAAATCCGCCGGAGGCATCCCGCAAATTGGCTACATCCCACCCGAAGTCCGAGTAACCTCTGGCGATTTTTTCATTATCAGTGGCACTACCGATTACAACCGCTATCACTCCGCTGCCGCCGCGAAGACGATCGGTAAAAAAAATGCAATTCACCGCTTTTTCTGCGGCGCACACGCCGGAAGCCCTGAATGGCTGATGGAAGAAGCCATCATGTGGCTCAATGGCAAATACCTTGCTAAGAACAAACGCTCCTCGCAAATCGCTCAAGAAGCTCTCGACTATGAAGCCGCCATGATTGCCTGGATCAAACAAAACGCAGAGAACTCACCTCACCGCGCTTATTACTGGGCCGTCTTCTTGCAGGATGTGTATGGTATCAGCGGCACAAATGCCGCCGCACTAAGCACCATCTCCTCGCCACTCGCACAAAAACCCGAGTGCGTCCGCTATGTCGAGGGAATCGAAGCCATCTGTGAATTCAGCGAAAAATGCTATAGCCCCATCCCGCAACAAATCGACGCCAGCCAAGTGTTCAATCACAACACGGACAAAATCATTTCGGCATCGGAAAAGCTGTACGAAAAATTCCGTGGCGTGCCCATGATTGAAGAAATCGTGAGAGAACTCGGCAAGAATTCTTGCCCGCTGTAAGATCGAGCTCAGAAAAAACCCCGCTGACCGATCTCTCGGCAAGCGGGGCTGAAGACGGAAATGGTTGACCGTAGTAAGCCGTCGATCAGACTTGCTGATAGACTTCCGCGCCTTTTTCGACAAATTCTTTACTCTTCTCTGCCATGCCCTTCGCCAGAGCCTCTTCTTCCGACAGCGCTTGCTCGGCCGCATACTTGCGCACGTCTTCGGTGATTTTCATCGAGCAGAAATGCGGACCACACATGCTGCAGAAGTGCGCGGTTTTCGCACCT
>RDYF01000155.1 GCA_004293285.1 Verrucomicrobiota bacterium
AAATTGAGTCGATTCGCGTGGCCTACATCGATAAAAAAGTGCAAGCGAACTCGATGGATTTCGATGACTTGTTAGTCAAATGCGTCGAGCTCCTCAAAGCACGTCCTGATTTGCTAGCGCTCTATCAGAAAAAATTTCGACACATCTTGGTGGATGAATTTCAGGATACCAACTTGGTGCAATGCGAGTTGATCGAATTGCTCGAAGGAGAAAAAAACAGCCTGATGGTAGTGGGAGATGACGCGCAGTCGATCTACTCCTGGCGTGGTGCGAACATGCGCAACATTCTGAATTTTTCGAAGCAGAGTCGACCATGCAGGACCTTTGCCATCGAGACCAATTACCGCAGTGTGCCGGAAATTTTGGATCTATCGAACGAAGCAATCCGTGCGAACACCGAGCGCTTTGACAAAAACTTGCGTGCCGAGCGCAAAGGTGGAGAGATGAAGCCCGCGATGGTGGTGGTCGAGGATCCCACCATGGTCGAACTGCAAGAGGAGGGGATTGCGCTCGATGAGATTGCCATTTTGTATCGTGCCCATTTTCAGAGCATGGAAGTGCAAATGGAAATGACCATGCGTGGCATTCCTTTTGCGATTACCAGCGGCTTGAGATTTTTTGAGCAAGCGCACATCAAAGACATCAGTGCCTTCTTGCGATTCGTCACCAACCGTCGAGATGAAGTCGCGTTCAAGCGCATGGCTGAACTGCTGCCGGGCGTGGGGGCGACATCTTCGGAGAAACTCTGGCAAGCTTGGCGCAACTCCGGTTGGTCGAGCGAACCCTTACCGCCGCCCCAATTTTCGCGCGTGTGGGCTGGCCTCAAGCCGCCGAAAAAAGCCGAGGCAGATTGGCAACAAGTCGGCTTTATCCTCGATGAATTGTATCGCGATGGCAACTTTGCCAAGCCATCGGAGATGATCTACAGCGTGCTCGAGGGCATGTATGATGATTATCTTAAGGCTTCGTTCGATAACTACGAAGCACGACGGAGTGACATTGAAAAAATGATGGAGTTCAGTAGCGGCTTCGATGACATCGAGATCTTTCTCGAGCAGATGTCCTTGTTGAGCAATACCGATACCGACAAGCAACCAGCGGCTGACGAAGACGAGGCAAAAGTGACATTGTCCTCCATTCACCAGGCGAAGGGCTTGGAGTGGAAAGTCGTTTTTTTAGTCTGGTTGGCAGAAGGGCAATTTCCGAATGGGCGCATTTTAGAGTCCGATGACTTATCGATGCTCGAAGAAGAGCGTCGATTGTTTTACGTGGCGATCACGCGTGCCAAGGATCAGCTTTATCTGTTGTATCCGATGATCAATCCGAAGTCCTACACGGGTGATGTGATGCAGATGCCTTCGCGCTTTCTCAATGATTTCCCTGCCTCGATGGTGGAGGAGTGGAAAGTTGGCAATCACTGGAGCGATGAAGAAGCGCCCTTTTGAGAAGCGAATCCTTTTTCTGTGAGGACATCGTGCATCAGGATATCGTGTTCTTCGTGCGGGAGCTCTTCGAACAGCAAGTAATCAAAAGTGACCCCGATGAGTTCAGGGTGGCTTGACGTCTGCGCAAGGTAGCGATCATAAAAACCTGCGCCTTTGCCCAGCCGATGTCGCGCATGAGAAAACGCCACGCCTGGGCAGAGCATGATGTCGATTTGCTCGATAGGAACGACGGGGCATGACGCCAGCGGTTCGCGCAGTCCCCATGGTCCAGCTGTTGTTTGCGAGGTGATGTCGATCAAATGATGGAACTCCATCCCTTTTCCGATGACCCGTGGGAAGACATAACGTCGATCCGGCGCGGCGGCTAGTAGCGAGGTTACATCGGGTTCGCCGGACAGCGGCAGGAAGAGGGCAATGGTTTGCCACGCGGGTTGTTGGTGGAGTCGCGAGAGAAAATGACCGACGATGGCCTGCGATGCTGTTGCGGCATCAGCCATGCGGCGATCGCGACATTGTTGTCGCAGCAGCGCTTTGTGTTCGCGGATGGAAAGATTTGGCACTTGAAAATTTTTGAGTTCACCGGATGCTACTTCTTGTGAGGAAACGATGGCAAGAAAGGATTCTGCGAATGGCACTGGCGGTGGTTCTGTCGACGCTGGCCCGAGCGGACGAGCCGAAAATCGTCTATCAAGCTCCCGTTGTGGGCGCGGGGATTTTTTCGGATCAATTGGCGATGATGGATCAAGAGCGCGAGGAGTATGCGCTCAACCTCGCCAACTACGCAGCGAATCATTTGGTGGCACAAAAAGCATCGGCGGAGTCGCTCGAACGAACGCGTCGATTGCTGGCGCTTTCCCTGCATCTATCCCCGCGCAATCGCAAGGCGGTGGTGATGAATTTTCAGCTTGGCAAAGGCATCTTGCCGCAAAAAGTAGAGGGCGATTACAGCTCGGAAGTGCTGGCGCGCTTGTTGCTCACGCGTGGGCAGTTGTTGGTCAAACAGGCGGCAGAAGAGGATCAGTTGTTAGGTCGATGCTTCATCGAAATCGCTGCCGAAATGGATCCTCGCAATGAAGATGCCGTTTATGCGGCGGAGTTGCTGCGTTTGGATCAAAAGAAAGTGGACTGGCAATCGATCACCGATGTCAAGGCGAGCGCGCCGGAGTGGTCGAAGTCCGAGCAGGAAAAGCAGAAAGGAAAAAAACCATGAGCATCATCACCAAGAGAGGCGACGAAGGAGAAACGGATTTGTTGTTTAACCGACGCATTCGCAAGAGCGATGTTCGCATGGAGTTCATGGGGGCGGTGGATGAATTGAATAGCGCCTTAGGGTTGGCGCGGACAGCAGGCATGGCATCGGAATTGACGGCGTTGATCGATCGGATTCAGGAAAAATTGGTCGCTGCCATGGGACAAATCGCGACATTGCCGGAAGACGTGGCGCGTTATTCGTATGCCAAAATTTCTGCCGATGATGTGGCGTGGTTGGAGTCTGTGGCGAAGGAAATGGAAAGTCGTGGTGTGCGCTATACCGACTGGGCACGGCCTGGTGCCGAAGGGGCCATGGGGAGTGCTGCTTTGGACCTCGCTCGTGCCGTGGCGCGTCGTGCCGAGCGACATGGCTGGCAGCTTCATGAGCAGGGCGGCGAAGTGAGCATCGATGTGCGACTTTTTCTCAATCGTTTGTCCGACTTACTCTGGATCATGGCTCGAGTGGAAGCCAAGGATCGAGGCTGATTTCTTTGAGAGGTTTTTGCCATGGTAAGTCATTTACGCGCTGTCAACTTTCGCTGCTGGGAAAGGCTATCGGTTGCATTGCCCGAGCAAGGCGGAATTTTTGTGGGGCAAAACGCGCAGGGCAAGACTTCGATCTTAGAAGCCGTTTGTGTTTTGTTGCGCTTGCAATCGCCGCGTACGCACAAGATGAGTTCGATGATTCAAATGGGTCATGCGGGATTTGGCATTGCGGGTGAGGCGTGGGACATGGAGCGCAAAGTGCGTTTTTCTGCGTCGGGTTTTGCTTGCGAAGTCGATGGTGAAGTGCGCGATCGATCTTCCGCGTATCTTCGTGATGGTGGCTTGGTGGTTTGGATGGGGAATGAAGATCTCGAGCTCGTGCGCGGAGGCGGCGAAGTCAGGAGGCGCTATCTCGATTTTATCGGAGTGCAATGGCATCCTGAGTATCGTTTGCACTGGTCGCGTTATCGCAAGGCGGTGAAAATGAAAAATGCGTTGCTGAAAGAGCGTAGCATCGATGCACGACAGCTAGAGGCGATTGAAGAGCTGATGATCGAGCATGGCGAGGCGCTGGCACAATTGCGACGTCACATGATCGAGCGACTGAGTCATTTGGCGCATGAATCCCATCAAGCAGTGAGCGGCGGGAGTGAGAGGCTCGATTTGGCATATCGCAGTGCAGGCAGCGAATCCCTGCGCGAGAGCTTAGGTCAGGCACGCGAGCGTGAGTGGCGATTGCGTCAATCTGTGGTCGGTCCCCATCGCGATGATGTAGTGCTTCAGCTCAATCAATTGTCGGCAGCGGAGTTTGCCAGTGAGGGGCAGCAGCGCACCTTAGCGCTGGCGTTGAAGCTTGCGCAAGGTGCTCTGTTGCAAGAACAGGGCAGAATGCCGATCTATCTGCTCGACGATATCTTTGGCGAGCTCGATGCCCAGCGACGAAATGCGTTGATGAGTGCCTTGCCGTCCCAAGCGCAAAAATGGATCACCACGACGACACTCGACTGGTGGCATCAAGAATCCTCCACGCGTGAACTCGCTTTGCATCAAGTATCCGATGGCGCGGTCGTGCGGTCTGATGGATTCAGATAGAGGCGCGATCCCTTGACATACTTGAGTGCCCAATTTTTGATTTTCGACTGCTCCTTAAGCGACAGGGTTTTGACGACTTTGGCCGGTGAGCCCAGCACCAGTGAGCCGGGGGGGATGATCGTGTTTCCCGTCACCAAAGCACCAGCGCCGACGATTGAGCGCTCGCCAATGACGGCACCATCGAGCACAATCGCGCCCATGCCGATGAGCACCTCATCTTTCACCGTGCAGGCGTGCAAAATGGCCGAGTGCCCGACCGTGACAAGTTCGCCGACATAACAGCCGTAATCATCGGCCAGATGGATGACGGCATTGTCCTGCACATTCGATTGCGGGCCGATCACGATTTCATTGATGTCGCCGCGCAAGGTCGCCTGATACCAGAC
>RDYF01000156.1 GCA_004293285.1 Verrucomicrobiota bacterium
ACCAAGCGCCGCGAGGCCCTCGCCCAACTCGACGCCCTCCTCCAATCCACCTTCCTCACCCTCTTCGGCGATCCGGTCAAGAATCCGATGGGGTGGCCGATGGTGACAATCGGAGATCTTCTGTCATCGACAGCATATGGGACCAGCAAAAAGGCACACGAAGAAAAGAGCGGTTTCCCGTGCCTTAGAATGAACAACATCACCTATGCTGGCGGTTGGGATTTTTCGTCACTAAAGTATGTGGACCTTGAACCCAAGGAAGTTTCCAAGAACACAGTTCACAAGGGGCAAATCCTATTCAATCGAACCAACAGCAAAGAGCTTGTTGGCAAAACCGCCGTTTATCGTCGTGACGAACCAATGGCCTTTGCTGGCTATCTTGTGCGTGGCATCACAAATGCAGAAGCAGACGCCGAATACATCGCGGCATTTCTGAATCTTCCTCAAGGCAAAGCGATCCTTCAGGGCATGTGTAAGAGTATCGTCGGCATGGCGAACATCAATGCCCAAGAGTTCAAATCCATTCCACTCCCCAAGCCCCCACTCCCCCTCCAACAAAAATTCGCCGCCATCGTCGAATCCGTCGAGCGCCAGAAGGCCGCGCAGCGCGCCCACCTCGCCGAACTGGACGCCCTCTTCGCCGCCCCAGCACCGCGCCTTCCGCGGGGAACTTTGAATCGCATCAGTTATGAAACAACAATATCTCGAATACTACAAACCCCTCGTTCAAGATTTCTGTAAACGCATGGCATCTGAGAATCATGAACTTCTGCACCTGCTACCTCAACCATTTCTCCCGCTTTTCGGCAAAAATTATGCAAATTCTTCATTGAAACTGTTGATCATTGGGCAAGACACCAAGGGATGGGAACGTGCCGATACATTCATCGAACAAGAGCTTGCACAGCCCGGACAAGTTCTGGAGAAAATTTTCGAACTCGTAGATAATCGTGATTTCACAGAGTGGGGCCGCAATACCCATTCCTTCTGGGGATTTGCCATGGCGCTGCTTGCAGGGATTCACGGATTACCGAATTGGAATGTTTTGAAATGGGGCGGCCATGAGGACATTCTAAGCTCCTTTGCATGGGGAAATGCCAATGCCGTAGAGTTGTGGGAGTCTATTCAAAAGCATTCAAAAAATTTACCTCACAAAACATGGCAAGCAGCCAGAGAAGCAGGTGCTCATCTTAACCGCTTCGCGCACATGCATAGGACTATGAACCCGCGTGTTGTTCTTTTGACTGTAAAGTCCATCAATTTGGAAGAATTTTTCGATGGCTACAAGAGACTAATCATGCCGTCTCCTGAAAAGCACATTTACCACTATCGACTGGAAGGTCATGAAATCGATATTTTCCATACCTATCATCCCGGATACATGCGCAAAGTGGGCGGACCATGGGGGTTTTTGAATAAGCTTCGCCGAACACTACAAGAAACTGGCCTAGCACCTGACTTCCCTGAATTCATCGATGCTAGCGACAACTGTGATGATGTCATCAAACATCTTCTTGCCAGTGCCCCCAGACCTAACGGAAATCATGAGCAAAAATTCCATTTTGTCGAGTGGGTTGCCAAGGAATTGACAAAACACAAAGCTTTCATGAGCGTTCCACGTTTGGTGAGTATGGCCAATGAACTTGGCTATCGAGCGGACTATGGTAGCGAATACAAAGCAGGACGCGGTTCCTATAAGTTGGTGAGTGGTTCCTATCAACGCTGCGCTAGACGCAACGATCAAGACAGCGCGGATCTCATTGCCACGGTATTTCGCAAACCTGATTTCGGTTATGCTTACATGTGAGCTTTCAAGAATAATATCCCATGCAACATGAGAAATGAAACGACATCACGAGAAAAACTGGTCGTGATTTTGGATCCTCCTAATCTAGCCAAAAGCCTGGGCTCCTTAATTCCCTGCGCTTCGGTCTTGTCGGAGATGTCTAATCAGCTTCAAAGTTACGAAATCGAAAAACGAATCAACTCTGTAGAGGAGGGCTTGCGTCTGAATGCCCAGATTCACGCAATGGAGGCTGCAAATCCGCCACAATCACCATCGCTAGGCGATTGGACAAGAGCAGCGGCAGAGTTCACTAGGAGAACAGTCGATGTGGCAGTCGTCTATGATGGTGGTTTTCACGCAGAATCCCGAAAGGGCAAGGAATGGGTTCAACCATGCGCACATGCCTGTATCATTGGTGATCGTGAGATTGTCATTTGCAACGAGGCCTTCGATTTTGCCCAGAAAGTAGCCGAAGAGACACGCGGTCGCATCGTTGTTCTTGTCGGCATGGCGTGGTATGGAATCGAATCGAGTCCTGTGAAATCTGCCGTTGGGCTGCGTGTATTGTCACTGAGTGACAGAGATGAGACAAGATGGAGCAAGCTCAAGCAGAAATTGCGGAAGCATGGATTAAACGAACTCCAAGAGGTGAATTTTTCTGCGCCTATGGAATATTCTACTTCCGCATGGGTGGGGCAAGAAATGGGGTTTGTTCACTCTGGAGAGGCCACTGATGTCATGAGCGGATTCGAATCTTTCACGATGCGTCAGTTCGATACCGCTACGATCTCTCATTTCCGCAGGCCGCAGAGCGATGATTTGAAGGTAGCCGTGACAGGTGTTTTGCCAGGTCGTATTCTATTAGTGGGATCGCCTGTTTTCAGCAGAGAAGGCAAACTGATCGGACTAATTTCCGATACGGAGAGTTATCCATCGGACGCAGGCAGAAGAGCGGTGGTGAGAACTCTTTTGGGACATCCACGTTTTACCAAACAGATTTCCACTCCGCCGATTCAAGATCAATTTCTTGCTGAAACTGAAGATTCACGAACAAACACTCCTTGATTCGACATGTTTCAAAAACTTTGATTTACTGATGCTATGACCGACGCCGTATTCAACATCGATCAACTTCGCGAAGACGTCGATCTCGAAGCCAAGAGCGCGCTGGGGCAGGACGGTCGAGGTGCTTTGCCGAAGGATTTTTTTGAGACCTACTCCGCCTTTGCCAACAGCGATGGGGGTATGATTTACCTCGGTGTGAAGGAACTGAAGGATCGCAGCTTTGAGGCGCACGGTATCGAGAATCCCGATCCGGTGCTTGATGATCTCTGGAATCAATTGAACAATCCGCAGAAGGTCAGCCGCAATCTGCTCACCCAGAGCATGGTGCGTCGGTTTCCCGCCGCTGCGGGGCGCTGGGTGATCGAGATCGAGGTCCCGCGCGCTACCCGGCAAGAGCGGCCCGTTTTCATCAATGGCAATCCCCTGACCGGCACCTACAAGCGTCATCATACGGGAGACTATCGTTGCCGTGAGGACGAGGTGAAACGCATGCTGGCCGAGCAGACCGAAGATGCAAGAGATGCGCGACTGCTTCAGGGCTACAGTTTTGATGACCTTGATATGGATAGCTTCAAGGCCTACCGGAACCGACTCGCCGCGCTGAAGCCGGATCACCCCTACAATGTGGCTGAGAATCTAGATTTTCTGCGCAAGCTCGGCGGCTGGCACAAGGATAGACAAACTGGGCAGGAGGGGCTAACCGTAGCTGGGTTATTGATGTTCGGAAAGCATGAAGCGATTCAGGAAGCCTTGCCACGTTATTTTGTGGACTACCGGGAATTACCTGTGGGTGGTACCAAAACCAAATGGTTGGACCGACTCACCCCCGACGGCACGTGGTCCGGCAATCTTTATGATTTCTACCGGATGACCATTCAGCGCCTGTTTCGTGATTTGAAAGTTCCGTTCCGGCTGGAGGGAGGAGAAAGGGAAGACGATACGCCAGTGCACAAGGCTCTCCGCGAGGCGCTGGTGAATGCTCTGGTGCATGCGGACTATTCAGCCCCCATTTCGATTTTGGTGGTAAAGGCACCGGATTATTTCGGTTTCCGCAATCCCGGCACAATGCGCATCCCTGTGGAAAAAGCACTGGAAGGTGGGCACAGCGACTGTCGCAATCGTAGTCTTCAAAAGATGTTTAGTCTGATCGGCTTGGGTGAACAGGCAGGTTCCGGCATACCCCGGGTCCTGGAGAACTGGAAATCCCAGCATTACCGCCAACCCGAGTTATGGGAAACGGAAGAACCTGAAGCCACACTGATGAGGCTGCGGACGGTAAGCCTGTTGCCAGAATCGACTCTTGAGGAGCTCAGAGAGCTCTTTGGTCCCGTTTACGAACGACTGAATGAGAACGAGCGTCTAGCGCTCGCCACGGCACAAATTGAGGGATTCGTAACCAATTTCCGCGTCCAGCAGATTTCACGCCTGCACCGTCGTGACATCACGGATCTTCTCAAGGGTCTGGTGGACAAGGGGATGTTGGTGTCAGACGGGCGAGGGCGTGCAGCGAGTTAAGATCCGAAGGTGCGGGAGTGAGCTCCGCACATTTGGATTCTAGGTCCGAACATTTGATTCCGAGCTCCGCACATTTGGAGCCTAGCTTCTCACATTTAGATCCCTTGCAGGATCAGCGATTGCTTGGAATCGCGGCGGAAGTGAACAAGTCCGGCAAAATCGATCCACTGATCACGCGCAGCGCAATTTTGCAGCTTTGTCGCGGACGGTTTCTTACATTGAATCACTTGGCAGAGCTTCTGAACCGATCTCCTGATGGTCTGCGTCAGCGTTTCGTCAAGCCTATGATCGGAGAGGGGGTGCTGGAACGCCGCTTTCCTCAGCAACCCAACCACGAGCAACAAGCCTACCGCACCCGCGAATCATGAGCAATTTCACCTTTTTACCACCGTCCTTCAAGGACCTCGCGGAAGCCGCTCGCAAGGCGGAGGAACAGATCATGGGCGATCCGCGTGCGGCCTGCTTTCATGCCCGCTTTGCGTTGGAAATCGCGGTGCGTTGGCTGTATCGCTACGATGCTACCTTGCGCATGCCCTACGATACCAGCCTGGGCGCGATGATTCATGAGCCCAGTTTCCGCCATTTGTTGCCGGAGGCGGTGTTTCAGAAAGTTCGCATCATCCAACAGGTGGGCAATCAAGCGGTGCACGAGCCGCGACCCATACGCCAGTATGATGCCTTGCAGGTGGTGAAGGAACTCCATCACCTCTGCTACTGGCTCACCCGCAGCTATGCGCCGGAAGCCTCGCGCGAGGGTGCCGCTTGGTCGGACGCCCGAGTGCCGCAGCCGCTCAGCAATGCCACCGTGGTCCCACGCAAGGATCTGGAAGAACTGGAAAAACAGCTCGCGGCACAAGCGAAGGAAACCCTCGCCAAGCAGCAGGAAAAGGATGCGCTCGATGCCGAATTGCAAGCCCTCCGTGCCCAGCTCGTCGAAGCGAAGGCTGCCGCCGAGCAGAAACCCGACACCCACGACTACACCGAGGCCGAGACGCGCCATTTCCTCATCGACCTCGAACTGAAGCGCGCCGGCTGGGCACTGGATCAGAAGCGCGACAAAGAATTTGAAGTCACCGGCATGCCGAACCAAGCGGGCAAGGGCTACGTGGACGATGTGTTGTGGGGCGATGACGGCAAGCCGCTGGGATTGGTGGAATCGAAGAAAAGCAGCGTGGACGCCCGCGTGGGTCAGCAACAGGCCAAGCTCTACGCCGATTGCCTGGAAACGATGTTTGTTCAGCGCCCGATCATTTTCTACACCAACGGCTATGAGATCTGGCTGTGGGATGATACCAACTACCCGCCGCGCCGCGTCTCAGGATTTTACAAAAAGGAAGAACTCGCCCGCCTCATCCTGCGTCGCAGCACGCGCAAGCCCTTTCATCTCGTGGCCATCAATGGCGAGATCGTAGAGCGCTATTACGCTAAACGCGCCATCACCAGCATCTGCGAGCATTTTTCCCAAAAGCTCCGCAAGGCCTTGCTCGTCATGGCCACGGGCACGGGCAAAACGCGTCTCGCCATCGCCCTGGTGGATGTCATGCAACGCGCGAACTGGGCCAAGCGTGTGCTCTTCCTCGCCGATCGCGTGTCTCTCGTCAATCAAGCGGCAAATGCCTTCAAGGCCCATCTTCCGGATTCCAGCCCGGTGAATCTCGTTACCGAAAAAAATACCGAGGGTCGCGTCTATGTCTGCACCTACCCGACGATGATGGGGCTGATCGATGTCACCGATGGCGGCACCGCCCGCTTTGGCGCGGGGCACTTCGACCTGATCATCATCGATGAAGCGCATCGCTCGGTCTATCAGCGCTACCGCGAAATTTTCCGCTATTTCGATTGCCTGCTCGTCGGCCTCACCGCCACCCCGCGTGAACAAGTGGACAAAAACACCTACGAACTCTTCGACCTCGAAGAAGGCGTGCCCACCGATGCCTACGAGCTGGAACAAGCGGTGAGCGATGGCTACCTCGTGCCGCCCCAAGTGCGCCAAGTGGACCTGAAATTTCCCCGTGATGGCATCCGCTACGATGACCTCAGTGAGGAAGAAAAGGCGGAGTGGGAATCGCTCGACTGGGGCGACGATCAGCAAGAAACAGGCGCGCCCGATGCCGTGCAAGCCTCTGCCATCAACAACTGGCTCTTCAACGAAGACACGGTGGACAAGGTGCTCCAGCATCTCATGGAAGAAGGTCTCAAAGTGGAAGGTGGCGACCGACTCGGCAAGACGATCATTTTCGCCCGCAATCACGACCACGCCGTATTCATCGAGGAGCGCTTCAATTTTCACTACCCGCAATACGCCGGACACTTCGCCCGCGTGATTGATCACTTTGCCAAATACCCGCAAAGCCTTATCGATGACTTTTCGCAGAAGGATAAGTCCCCCCACATCGCCATTTCCGTGGACATGCTCGATACGGGAATCGACGTGCCGGAGGTGGTGAACCTTGTGTTCTTCAAGCCCGTGTATTCCAAGATCAAATTCTGGCAAATGATCGGTCGCGGCACACGCCTGTGCAAAAACCTCTTCGGACCCGATCAGGACAAAGAGCACTTCCGCATCTTCGATTTCTGCTTCAACTTCGATTTTTTCCGCGAGAATCCGAATGGCATCGAGGGCAGTGGCGGGGAAGCTCTCGGCACCCGACTTTTCAAGAGCCGCGTGCAGGTGCTGGCCGCCGTCCAGAAAACGCCTAATCTCGAGCCCAGCGGCACACTGCGCAACTCTCTCGCCCAGATGCTGCACAGTGAAGTCAGTGGCATGCATGCGGATCACTTCATGGTGCGCGCACGCCTTCAGCATGTGGAAAAATTCCAGAACCTGACCTCATGGGAGAATCTCAGCGATGACGACATTCATGAAGCAGAGACGCATCTCGCAAACTTACCTAGCCAGACAGAGAAAGATCAGATCGAAGCACGCTTCTTCGATCTCAGCGCTCTGCGCATGCAGCTCGCCTTGTTCGAGGAGGATGCCAAAGCCTTCGAATCCATCCGCAAGAAAGTCATCGAGATCGCTGAAAGCCTGGAAGAAAAGGATGCCATCCCGGCGGTCAAGCAGCAGCTCGAATACCTCCGCGCCATTCAAACGCCGGAATTTTGGGAAGGCATGGATCTCGCCGCGCTTGAGGACCTGCGTCTGCGCCTACGTGATCTGGTGCAATTCATCGACAAGTCGAAACGCAAGATCGTTTACACCAACTTTGCGGATGAAATCATCGGCGTGCGTGAGGATGAAACCATCTACATGCCTAAGATGACGGGGCCGCAATATGCCAAAAAAGTCGAAGACTACCTGCGCAGCCACCAAGATCAAATCGCCATCCAGCGCCTCCGTAACAACCAACCGCTCACGCCCACCGATCTTCAGTCGTTAGAGCAAACGCTGCTCAGCATCGGCGCGGAAGAAGGACCTCGCCTGCTCAACAGCATGCTCCAGATCCACGAGATGCCCACGCTCGCCCACCTTGTGCGTCGCATCGTCGGCATGGATCGCGGTGCCGCCAAAGCCGCCTTCGCCACTTTCCTCGATGACCGCAATCTCAGCGCGCAGCAGATTCGTTTCGTGGAACTCATCATCGACCAACTCACAGCCCGCGGCTTCATGGAACCGAGCGCCCTTTACGCAGCCCCTTTCATCAACCTCCACGCCAACGGCCCCGATGGACTTTTTGCTGGTAAGGACAATATCATTGAGGGAATCTTCCATCAATTGGAGGAGACGCTGCCGAAGGTGATGGAGGGGTAATGCGTGTTAGTAAGAATATCTCAAATCCTTCTGTGATAGAATTCATTGCAACTGTGCCGTATTAATACATCTCTCAATTATTGATTTGAGTTATCAATCGCCATATAGAAAAAAGTGCTTTCCGCAACGTCTTATGAAAATTCGAATTCTCATCCATCTGCTCCTGACGTCGATTAGCTTGTGCGCTGAGAATCGTCTTGGATTTCGTAGTCACGACCCTCTACTTGGTTACTTTTATGAGTCGCGTTACAAGCAGGATGGATGCCATCTTTACGTCAGTCGCCATCGCGCGGACAAGCTCGGCAAGCCAGTTTTTGAATCACCGGTTAACATCTACTCTGCTTTTCACACTCCTAATGCAGAGTTTTTTGTCTTAAATCACGGTTCCTCCAGGTAGTGTAAAATTTCGTCTGTAAAAGTGAGAATTTGACGCCAACTGCAATTCATCATGTGAGAGCCCTCTCACGGATGGCTTGCAGCGTCCGTTCAA